>DASRIZ010000381.1:0-6958 GCA_035649735.1 Blastocatellia bacterium
TGGGACGCCAGCCGGTCATTCATTTGGCTTCTGAGCGTCTTTCCAAGCAGTTGTCGCAGCGTCCATCATCTTCTGATAGCTGTCGTTGGTCGTGAGTTCCGTGATCCCTTGCCCGAACTTCCCGGCCAGAGACTTGCAAGGCGACTTCTTTGAGAAAGCCACGAACATCTCTTGGCTGAGGAGCGCCTGCTCCAGCGGAGCTACCTTATCCTTGACCCCCTCTCGGGCTGCCTCGGCGAGCCCCGGATAGTAGCCGGCAATCAAATAGTCTGCCTTCCCGCTAAGAAGGTCCTTGAACGCGGCTTCGATGCCGTTGGCGCGAGCGACATCGAGCTTTTCCTTCATAAAGGCATCGAACTCGTTGCCATAACTTTCGCCCCGGTTAGTGACTCCCTTTTTGCCGATCAAATCATTCTTGTCGGTAAATGGGAACTCCTTACCCTTGACTACAAAGATCGCCACGTCGTCGAAGGTGAAGGCCGGCTGGACATAATCGAGATAGTTCGCTCGCTCGTCGTTGTAGTAGAGACCGAATATCATGTCGGCTTTGCCATCGCGCACCGCAGCCTGAGCTTCCTCCCACGTCCCCATGTATTTTGACTCGAGAGGCACGTTGATTTGTTTCGCTATTGTCTCGACCAGCGTCGGGGCGGCACCAACGATCTTATCGCCCTCTCTATACGCGATAACCGGATAGTAGCGGTGGCCCGTCGCCGTGATCTTGCTACACTCCTCTTCGGCAAAGGCTGCATTGCCCATCAGCGTCATTGCCAAGAATGTGCTCAAGCAGACACATCTTCTCATGATCGAGGATCCTTGTTCCTTAGCGGAGAGGGATGTGCGGAAGTAGCCTTGTGATGGTGACAAGCTAGAGTTGGCTGTCATCTACCGCCCTTTCATCTGCGCCTTGACGCGATCGACCTCGGCCTGAGAGACCTTCCCGGCCTGAACCAGCGCCCGCACACAGGCTGGCGATAATTTCGGTCCCGCCTTCCTCATACAGAGGTTGAGAGCTGAACTTTGTAATCCATACTCGCCGCAGAACGCCTTGTAGTCATTCGCGCAATTGTTCTGCATGGCTGGGGTGATGGTTCCTGCCTGCGCCCAAGCAGTTTGTGATGCAGCGCAGACCAAACAGAACATCGAAACCAAAACGACAGGGTGATGGCAGGTCAATAGCAGAGGTCCCAAGTAGCGCATCTTCTCGATCTCCCGGCGGTAGGTAGTCTAGCTATGATGATGAAAAAGGGCATAACGGCGACTTCAACCCCCTTGCCTGTGCTGCTTGTGGCAACTGCGAGGAGTTACGTTTTGTGCCGAGTATTCAGGTGCCCTCGACTAGCGCAGAGATCGCATCCGACGTGCCTGCTAGGCTGACATATGCGTTTCTGGAGTTTTGGTGGTTGTGTTCGGAACCCGTTAGCAAGCTACACGCGCGAAAGCTACTGAGAGGGTAGGAAAGCCCCGCGTCAAGCCGATCTTGTTTCACGTGCGACCACCTAATTCATTTTCCCTTTAACTTATCGGCTTCAGCATTCAGCGTTTTACGGTCATTTCCAAAACGCTTGATTAACTCAAGGTTTGCTCCTTTGAGAGACCGTGCTTCTTCGCGAAGTCGGCTACCTCGTGAGCTTCACCAGCCGCGACTGTCCGCCGGTCCGACGATCCGCGCTTGCGTCTATCATCTGGCATCCGGTTCTCCCTATAGCAGCGTCATACTCACATGCATTTGGCCATGAATTGGAAATAATCATGCCAACCATGGGCACCGCTCTTCGCCTTGTAGGAACCCCACTTGGCATCACAGTCCTTCTTTTGCTGACCTGATCCTGTGGAATCGCTCTCATCAACGGCGGCAGTGGTAGCCTTTTTCGAGGACTTTGTGGTCTTCTCTGGTTCCGTCGCACCACCTTCGTTCTTTGCCGCATAATCCTTGCTGCATTGGCTCCAAAATTGAGGCCAAGTCTGTCCTTCAGTTTTACCCGCCTTTTTCATATCCGCCCACTGGGCACTACACGCCTGCATGGCCGGAGATTTTGCTGCCAAAGCTGAAGGCGAAGTCGAGATGAGCAGCGCTGTCGCGAAGCAAGCTACAATGAAGAGGGATTGAGGTTTCATAGTTTTCTCCGTTGCCGGGACGCCCGGCACTCTCAATTTTAGCGCATGAGTCGCGCCAAGGCGCCCACATAATGCGCGCGGTCTTGGAACATCTTTTGGGGCCTTATTGGGGGGCAAGGCACACTTGCTCGCGCCAGACCCACGAGAAATCATAGGCCCAAGAAAACAAAATCCTTGGCAAGGCGTAGCAAGTCAAATGGAAATCTTGCCCGTATAGGCGGACAGGGTGTGCGCTGTCGTTCGCGTTTTCGCGCGCCGTCGGGCTCGCGGGTTGGAAACCATATCGCCCCGCCGGCGAGCCTTTCTTCTTTGTGGCCGACATTCTGCTATAGCATCATTGCATCATGGGCCAACAAACTACTCGCCGCTTCCCACCGCCATGGATGGCTGAGCCGATTCCGGGTCGGCTTCAAAGTGAAGGACGCAAGCAGTCAGTCTCTCGAATCGTCGAAGGCATCGGGGCAGACGGCCTTGAGCGAGGGGAGAGTTGGAGTCGATCATTGGATCCCTCCCCCTCTTAGGGCTCGAACAGACGGGCTAGTATCGCTAAAGCAATTAAGTGACGTGAGGTTGCTGCACCCTCTTATGCTAAGACAAACGCTAAACTTGGTACAGCATCCTTGCGTGCATCCTGTTATATCGGCACTGGGATCAGATACGGTCGCCGCAGTGCACGCCGAGTTGCAAGACTGGAAATCGTCATTGCAGACCCGTACGCTCTGGCTCCCGGCACTACAAGGCGACCTCGCTGGGCTGAGCGATTGAACGGGAGGTGTTCCGATTAAGCCCTGGTTGCCCGGCACGATTCGGCTAGGTGCTCGTCCGATCAAGCCCTGATTGCCCTGCACAGCCTGCTGGGCCTCGGCGACTCCAAGCGGAACAGCGAAAAAGAGCCCAATCAACAACAATATGGATTTGGTCATGGAGCTACGCCCCCCCGACGATTACATCCCGACGTCACGTAGCCTTTCTCAGTAGAGGGAAGCCGTCAAGGCTCATTGGGGTGCAGATCCACGAGCGGCCACCCTATCAAATAGGCCGCCGGTCCTTTGCACCCTTAGCGCAATTTCCGAATCATATATCGTGCGGTTTCACCGTACGATTTGAGCTTTTTCGCAAGAATCTCATTCCTCACGAGCCGAAATCCCAAGCGAGCCCAATGAAAGTGTGAATCGTAAACGGACACGAGCACAAGATTAGGGATGCCTCGGTTTTTTGCCAGCTCTGTTATCAGCTCGAGCAGGGTCCTCGAGGCTCCATGGCCTCGCGCTTGTGCCAATACGGTGACGTCGTGAATCAAAAGACAATCCCGTGACGATGGCAGCCCGGTCAGCTCCGAGATATCAAATATACACTATAGGCCATCAGCGCCTTGTTTTGATATCAATCAAGGTGATGCTGCGGAGCAAAATGACCCATGGACAACATTCCGCTATTTTTTTGTAGCTGCGCCCTTCGATTGCTCGCTCCAGCGTGAACATTAGCGCCAGCCGTGTTTAGGAATCTGCGAACCAGCACAAAGCTTTTCCTTTTGTGCAGCGCGTTTGTCGTTTCAATCGTTGTCGTGACTTATGGTCTCATTGCCGAAAAGCGAATTGCCATCGAGTTCGCGCGAAAGGAACTCGATGGAGTTCAATATCTGAAGGCAGTTCGCGGAGTCTATGCTTGGATTCTGGCGAGCGGCATCACCTCACCGCTGTCTCCGGAGACGGGCCCGTCGGCCAATCGAGTGCTCGATGGGCTCGCCGACGCTCAGTCCCATACAGCCGGCTCTCTGCATACGGCAGAGCACGCACAGTCAGTTGCCGACGCGGTCCGAAAACTTTCTGATCCAGCGAATGGCGAAAAGCTTGGACTTATCGTCGATGCCCTTAGCAAGGCACGCAACCTTGCGTCCCGCATTGGTGACGATTCCAAGCTCGCTCTAGATCCTGATCTCGACAGCTACTACGTGCAGGATATCGTCGTTACTAGGATGCCGATGCTGCTTGGACAAATCGGCGAGTTGCAATCCTGGCTACAAATGCCTTCGCCGGCAGGGTCATCCTCGGGTGAAGCTTCCATCCGTCCACTAGTCCTGGATGGCATGGTCCGCTCGACCCTTGAAGAGATCGCAAGGGATGCGAGGGCATCTTACCGCGGGGGCTCTGGCGATCGTTTGCGGCAAATGCTCGACCCCCACATAGCTTCAATGGTCTCAGCTGGAGAGGCTTACCTTGAGGCGATGAGGTCGAGCCTCGGCGCAAGTGACCCAGCCTTGCTCAATCAGTCATATGCGAGGGTAGTAGAGGATGCGCTGAAGACTTGGAAAGCAAGCGAAGGGGAACTGGATCTCTTACTCAACACGAGACTTTCCAACCTTTTGGCCAAGCTGCGTGGCAGTCTCATTCTGAACGGCCTGCTCGCGGCTTTTAGCGTTGCACTTGCTTTGATCACCTATCGACATATCGCGCGGCCACTGCGAAAGCTCGAACAGCTCGCAGATGAGGTGCGAGAAACGAAAGACTATAACCTTCGCGCTAGTTACCTGGCCCGAGATGAGATTGGGCGGCTCGCAATCGCCTTCAACGCCATGTTGGCGGAATTGGCCATGGCACGTGAACGCGAATCCGCCGAACAAGCACGCATCGCCGCAATGCAGGCAGAGCTCGCTCGCGCAGCGAGTCTAACGGCCATGGGCGAAATGACGGCCTCGATAGCGCATGAAATCAACCAACCGCTCGCTGCCGTTGTGAACAACGCAAGTGCGGGGCTTCGATGGCTCGGCCATCAGCCCCCCAATGTCGAGCGAACCCGCGCAATTCTCATGCGAATCATCAACGACGGTGGTCGAGCCAGCGAGGTTATAGCCAGCATTCGCGCAATGCTAACAAAGGGGGGTCAAGCTAGGGCGCGGCTCGACATCAACGATTTGATCCGCGAAGTCATGACGCTCGTGCGTAGCGAACTTCAAGGTCGCGGCGTGTCGATCCGAACCGAGCTTTCAGATAGCCTCCCTCATCTCTCGGGAAATCGAGTTCAACTGCGCCAGGTTATTCTGAATTTGATCATGAATGCTGTTGAAGCAATGGCCTCGATAAAGGATCGCGCACGTGTACTCCACGTTTGCTCCCAATTTACTGACCAGCGTGACGTGGTCGTCATGGTTGAAGACACGGGTACGGGAATTGAGGAAGATGATCGGAATCGCGTCTTTGAGGCGTTCTTCACAACAAAGCCAGAAGGAATGGGCATTGGACTGTCAATCTGCCGATCAATTGTTGAAGCCCATGGCGGCCGCATAACTGCGCTACGGGCAAATCCGCATGGATCGGTGTTCCAAGTCGTATTGCCGGTAGAGGAATGGAACAAACCGTCATGAGTGAGGGATTGGCTGCCAGGCCCGTTGTGTTTGTCGTCGATGATGACGAATCGGTGCGCACATCTCTGAAGGAGCTTTTAGAATCGGTGGGGTTGCGCGTCGAACTCTTCGATTCAGCAGATGCTTTTCTCGCTAGTCGGATACCAGATGTCGCTAGCTGCCTGGTGCTCGATGTGAGGTTGCCTGGACAAAGCGGGCTTGAGTTTCAAACTGAGCTTACGAAGGGAGGTATCTCCTTGCCGATCATTTTCATCACTGGTCATGGCGATATCCCGATGAGTGTAAGGGCCATGAAGTCCGGAGCCGTCGAGTTCCTAACCAAGCCATTTCGGGACCAGGATTTACTTGAAGCGATCCGCACGGCAATTGAACGCGATCGAGCACGACGCGAACACGAGAGCTCCATTGCTGCATTGAAGATGCGTTTTGCTTCACTGACAGCTCGTGAGAAAGAGGTTCTCGGATACGTCAGTGCCGGATTCGTGAACAAACAAATTGCCGCCGAGATGGGCATAAGCGAGGTCACGGTGAAGGTGCATCGGCGTAACATCATGCAAAAAATGAACGCCCGATCATTGGCCGAATTGGTAAGAATGGCGGATCTGTTAAGTGTTAGTCGAGCGTTCTCAAGGGCTCACTAAACCTAAGTGTAATTCTTTTCGCTATCGGAAGAGACTATCTTGTTAATGACAGAAACAAGACGGCATGCGCCGTTTTGCGCCCTGCCAAAATAGGGGATTGCCGAAGGTGCCGATGATCTCGATTGTCGATGACGATTTATCCGTTCGCGAGTCGACCAAGGAACTTGTAGAATCGCTTGGTTACGAGGCACTTACGTTTGCCTCGGCCGAGGAATTTTTGGAATCGCAATGGCTCAGCGATACGAGCTGTCTCATCACCGACCTGCAAATGAAGGGGCTTAGCGGCATCGATCTGCAAAGGCGATTGATGGATGAAGGTCGGGAAATCCCCACGATTTTCGTTACGGCATTTCCAGACGAGAAGACGCGCAGTCACGTACTTAACGCCGGCGCAATCGGCTTCTTAAGTAAGCCTTTTAGCGATGAGACGTTGATACATCATCTCGATACAGCGCTTGCAGATTAACGGCTCCCCTACGCTCCTGGGATAATCAACTTAATTAAACTGCACTGCGTCTGGGTGCCGAGAGCCATCCGCCTTCAACTAGCTCTAAACCTAAGTGTAGCCTACCTACCATTTCGGCAGCGCGTTTACACGCATGGACAATAGAGCGTCTCCCCTTCGTTGGTTAGGCTCTCTAATCTCAACAAGCAAAAACCAGCCCAAAACGCCGCGACGGGGAGAAGTCCAATGAAACACCCACTCGAGAGGGCAGCGACCCATCTCAAGAAGTCAGGTTATTTTTGCGTATTGCAAATTATTGCGGGCCTAGTCAGCGCTAATGCCGCCGGAGTCTTGCTCAGTCGCTTCCAAGCTTTCGGTCACGTTGCTGCGGAT
>DASRIZ010000382.1:0-5115 GCA_035649735.1 Blastocatellia bacterium
GTTTCAACCTACGACGGCCCTGACGGATCCTCTTTCCGGCGGGCGCGGGACCGGAGCTGAAAATGACGGCTGCAAGCGCGCCACATAGGGTAAAACTAAATGACCCCCAACTAAAGTTGGGGGTGTTACCAGAGTTTTCACACGGTCTCACAGTTGGTGGAACCTCCTAACCGAGCAAACTGATGCCGGTTAGCGAGCGTTGCCCTTTGGGAATGTCACGCGTTCAGGTTCCGTATTCAATTTCGCCAGCAGCTTCTTGATAAGCCTGGTCTTGACCCTCCCGGCTTCCTTCGGATGAACGAGATATCGCACTATGGCTTCAAGCCAGGTATTCTCGCTAACCCGAAACAGCACCGCGGGATGTTCTCGCACCTGTAGTTCATCCACCGGTGTTTGAGACAGAAGTTCGCGATAGACTCGTATGCGCTCCATCATGAACGTGCCAACCTCTTCTTCCGCTACCTGCTGCATCGAGCTCGCCACAAACTCCAAATCGCTTTCGTAGGCGATATGAAATTTGATCTCGTTCCAGACGTACGGGAAAAGCGGCCAGGTGTAATTGTAAACGGCCGAACTTAGAACCTCAGAATTTGGAAACCTGACTATTCTCCCGGTCGGGTGGTCAGTCGAGAGATAGGTCCCGCCAAATTCCCACAATGTCGTATCAAAGTAACCAACCTCGATCACATCGCCGGTGGCCTCTCCAATCTTGATGCGGTCTCCGACTCGGTACGGCGCTCTGATCATAAGATAGATCCATCCGATAAAACTGGTGATTGGGGTTTGAAGCGCGAACCCCAGGATCAGCGAGAGCAACCCGAGAGAAACAGCAGCGGCGTACCAGTTGACGAACAGTGTCGAGATCGCCACAAAAGCCAGCACTAGCGCAACGATCAGTCTTTGAATTCGTTTCAGATTGTATCGAGAGACGGCATTGTCTACTCGACCAATCAAATAGACCTCGGATGCTTTTGCGATGCCCAGAATAAACACCAACAAGATTCCCGCTCTCGCCACTCTCTGCAGGATCGCGACCACTTCAACTGAAAAACCAAAAAAACCAAACGCAACGAGATAATGAAGCGCTCCAAACGCTAGCAGTAAAAGAACATATCCGCCGAACCAGACTCGGTCTCTGGTTTCGGCCACAGGCCTGCTGGCTTCGGGCAGCGTACCAGTCTGCTTGAGAGCGGCTCTAATATTCTCCTGCTCTTTGAGCTGTTCGGCTTCAACTTTTTCTTTGGTTTGCATGGCTCTGTTTCTTCTGTCTTCGTAGTGAGGTTCCTCACTTCTGTTCGCCTTGCAATATTAATGGTGTCTAATGCAGTTGATTGAAGTCGCGGCAAGCACGAGAAATGGACAAAGCTGATAGAAATTGGAGGATCGTATTTCCGAGATAATTGATGGTTTCGATTAGCGGAAGCTGCTGGACGCTGGATTCCTTTTTTCCTTCGCTCTCGGCCAACGGCTCTCTCCCTCGATCCGGTAACGATCACAGATCCAGGCTTGCGATAGGCCTACTTCGAAACGGTCTTTGAGCGCTAGGAAGCCAGCGCCCAAAGAATGTCGGTCATCGCGTCCGGCTCGGTTCTCTGCGGGTTGTCGCACAGGTAACAGGCCAGGTCGCTTCGACTGATCGTACCCAATATCTTGTGCTCATCGTCTACGACGGGGATGCTCTTTAGCTGGTGCCATGACATCGCTGATACACAGCTCTCAAGCGTGCTATCGACGGAACAGGCGAACGCTTCGCCAATCATGCAGTCGCTTACCTGAGCGTGTGGGATGCTCGCTCCCAGCGCGACAAGCTTCACGGCGATATCTCGTTCACTGATGATTCCGATTAGCCGGCCGATTCCATCTACCACCGGAACTGAACCACTCTCGGTTTCCCTCATGAAACGTGCGGCTCGTTCGATACTGTCTTCAGGCCGGAGGGTTACCGAGCACGCCTTCATCAAATCGCGCGCGGTGACCCGTGCGTTCTCCGGCTGGAGACCTGCGCCAGACGGGGCTGGATGGTCGTTGAGGGGTCGCCTTATGGCCGCTCTCGACCTGCCCGGCATCGAGCCGCCGACGCTGCTAACGCAGAATAGATCTTTGCGTCTTAACCCCTGGTGAGCCGGTTCTCTTCGTGTCGGCTTGTTGGGTTCGATGGCTCGTTCGGTATATTGCGCTGGAAAATACGTGGAGTACCGGGTTGACATTGAATTCTCTCTCCGTTGCTTTCTCTTTTTTATTTTAAGCAAAGCGATTCGATCGGCTATGTACCTTGCTTGAGCCAACCCGCGTCCCGGGTTCGCCTTCTCCCAAAGAGCCGATCATCGAGGCCCTTGCCAATCAGTTTTCTTTTCGAGGGAAAAGGATCCACACTGCACCTGCTGATGCGAGCTGCTCTACAGCCGGCCGGTAATCGCCAGGATGATTATCACGATCAGGACCAGACCAAGTAGTCCCGACGGGAAGTAACCCCAGTTCCTACTATGAGGCCAGCTCGGAACCGCGCCGATAAGCAAGAGAATCAACACGATAATCAGGATCGTACCCATCGGTCATCCCTCCTTCTTAGCAGCCTTTGATGCAAGCCACGATAATCTGCGGCTTCAGCTTACGCCGGAGACTCAGGCAAAGCGCATTCCTTCATGACATTTATTCGAAAAGGCCCTCGTAAGTTATCTCAAATCCAAGGAGTCAGCTGAGATGATTTGGATCTTGCCGGGTTGTGTGATGTGATTCGAAACACCAAGCTGCATTCAATACGGACGGCAGTTCTCGCATGGGTACGATTCTCGGTTCTCTTATCCAGCTCAATTCGCTGATAAACGAGACCTCCACGTATCCGCTTCGTTTGTCGGGATATGGCACTGTGGTTGCCGCCTGAAAAGGTGTCTCACGACTATCGTGATTCCGGTTGGCAACCGGGACGCGGATATGAGCTCGCCGAGTAACCCCGGTTGGGACCAAGGCGAGCGTGGTTAGTGACAATCCAAGGCCCGGCTGAAACTTTGAATCAACACACCCATGTGAAAGGAGATGGACCATGGCAAAACCCGACAACGCTACCGGTATCTACAAGTGCTCGGAGTGCGGTGAGTCATTCAGCTCACAGCTTGAATTGCGCGAGCACGAGAAGGACTGCATTCAAAAGGCAACTCCGGCGACAGCGACACCAAAGAAGTAGCTGCCGTCGATTCAAGATCAATAAGACGCGGCCGGAAGCCTTTAGCGGCTATCCGGCCGCGCAACGCCCTAGTCATTACAGGAGAGTGTCAGACTGTGGCTCAACGTAAAAACACAACCAAGCGCAGCTCGGCGAAGTCGTCGGGGTCACCTTCGTCGAAGTCCACAAAGATTCGATATGCGGTGGTAGGGCTGGGATACATCGCTCAGATCGCGGTTTTGCCGGCGTTCGCCAAGGCAAAGAACTCAGAGCTCACGGCGTTGGTCTCTGATGACAATGTAAAGCTCCAGAAGCTCAGCAAGAAATACAAGGTCCCGTACACCTATTCCTATGAGGGCTTTGACGAGTGCTTACGCAGCGGCCAAATAGACGCGGTCTATATCGCTTTGCCAAACAGCATGCATCGTGATTACACCGTTCGCGCCTGCCAGGCCGGAATTCACGTTTTGTGCGAGAAGCCGCTGGCAGTAACCGAAGCGGAGTGCAAAGAAATGATCAGCGCCGCTTCGGATAACGGCGTGAAGCTCATGACCGCCTATCGTCTCCATTTCGAGCAAGCAAACATGAAAGCCGTAGAGATCGTGCAGGCCGGCAAACTTGGCGAAGTCCGGGCTTTCAATTCGGTCTTCACGATGCAGGTCAAGGAAGGCGATATCCGATTGCAAAAGGAACTTGGCGGAGGAACGCTCTACGATATCGGTATCTACTGCATCAACGCCGCGCGCTATCTCTTTAAGGACGAACCGATCGAAGTCTTTGGTTTCAGCGCCAACAACGGAGAGAAACGATTCAAGGAAGTGGATGAGATGTTCAGCGCGGTATTGCGATTTCCCGATGAGCGGCTGGCCTCGTTCACAACAAGCTTCGGGGCTTCGGATATTTCGGCATATCAGATCGTCGGCACAGAAGGCAATCTAACGGTCGACCCCGCTTACGAGTTCGCAGCTGCTCTCAAGCACTATCTGACAATAAAGGGGAAGACCCGTGAACGCGTCTTCCCAAAACGAGATCAGTTCGCCCCTGAACTCATCTACTTTTCGGATTGTGTCATCAACGACAAGCAACCTGAGCCTTCAGGCGAGGAAGGGTTGGCAGACGTCCGGATCATAGAGGCTCTATATCGATCCGCCGCAAGTGGTGAGCCTCTTAGGTTGGGCAAGTTCGAAAAAGAGGAGCGGCCAACGATTGACCAGGAGATTCACGAGCCGCCAATCAAAAAGCCGGAACTCGTTCGAGCCGCGACCCCGTCGCGTAAGGACTAAACTGATGGTCGAGAATTCCAATACAAAACCGGGCACAACAAACGACCAACCTCTTTCCAGCACATCGATATGGATGGCGACCTCAGACCTGGGAACTCAGTCTCAGCTCCGCAAAGATGAACACGCCGACGTATGCGTCGTCGGGGCCGGGATCGCCGGGATGACCACCGCGTACTTACTTGCGCGGGAAGGAAAACGAGTAGTGGTGCTGGATGATGGCCCGATTGGCGGAGGTGAAACCGGACGCACCACCGCGCATCTTAGCAATGCTCTCGACAATCGGTACTTCGAAATCGAGCGGCTTCACGGATCCGACGGATTGCGTCTTACCGCCGAGAGTCATACCGCGGCTATATCACGCATTGAAGCTATCGTCACCGAGGAGAAGATCGACTGTGACTTCGAAAGGCTGGACGGATACCTGTTTGTACCGCATGGCGAGCCGCTCGACATACTCGACGAGGAGCTCGGCGCGGCGCACCGCGCTGGCCTCAGCGAAGTCACCCTGGTAGAAAGAGCGCCGCTTGATTTCAACACTCAGAGGTGTCTGCGATTCCCGAGGCAAGGTCAGTTTCACCCGCTCAAGTATCTGGCGGGTCTCTTCCGCGCGATCGAACGATCCGGCGGGCGTGTCTTCACCTTCACTCACGCAGACAAGATTGAAGGCGGGTC
>DASRIZ010000383.1:0-19047 GCA_035649735.1 Blastocatellia bacterium
ACGCGCGGAGTTCGGCACATAGTCCACGCCGGTCTGCAGCAGCTCGCGGGCAGGGCTCGTTCGCACGTCAGTGAGCAGCCCGACGATCAGGTTCGCGAGTGCCGCAAAGGTCAATAGCAGGACTACGGAGAATGTAATCAGTAGCGCTGCCGATTTCCTGGCGATTCCTTCCAGCTTGATTTCAAATACCATAGAAGGGTACAGGGTTCAGGGTACAGGGTACAGGGTACAGGGTTTCTGGTTTCTGGTTTGTGGTTTCTGGTGTGAGGTTAAGGGTTCAGAGTCCCGGGTTCGGGTTTCTGATTAACCCCGAACCAGAAACCAAAACCAGAAACCAAAAACCCTGTACCCTGTACCCTTACCTGGGCAGACCACGGGCTACTCGGTTAAACCCCTAAGGGAAGGCGCACGACGCCGTTCAGTTTTTGATCCGTAAGCCGGTTGATCGGTCAGCTCGTCCGTTTTGGCCGCGAGCAGCATCCAGGTCAGTCGCGAGAATCGAACCGCCTAGATCGATCTTCCGCGCAATATCGCACTACAACCTGTAAGGGGAGCATTTTGACTTCGAAATACCCTCTGACTAAAAGTCTGAGGGACCTGCTTCGGCAAGACAATCCACGCGTGCTACTGGGCTTTGGCTACTAACGAGCATTACCTAGAGCTTCGACGCGACTCCCTGATAATCAAACCGAAGCTCGAGATCTTTCATAACTGCTTCCCTCGCTCCGGTAGCAGAGACTTTAGCCTGTGTCCGCCTTCACTACTCGGAATCCAGCCTCAGAACAAAGACTAAAGTCTATGCTACGTTTGCTTTAAGCGCGATAAGATTTGCGCCTGTCCAAAAATCGATCCCTTAAAGCGTCCATTTGCCGCGCTCCACAAGTATTAAGTATTAAATTGGGGGAAGGGGTCCCTTTGGTGGATCGCGATACGGCACCTACGACTTCATGTTCTACCACAGCATCCATCCGAGGCGAAGGGCAAGGATATTGCATCGGTTAACTATTGTCAATAGCTCGGATAGTAGGTGTCCGGGGTATCTGGCGCACCGAATCCTTCAGTACCTTTCCTTACCGAGATACTCGGTGAAACCTCCTGGTATTATCAGCCAGCGTCCCCCGTTTGGGTGTCTCATGGCATCTGGCCTATGCGGGGGGGGTCCCAAACGAGACACAGACTAAAGTCTATGCTACCGACTCGTCGTTCTCTATTTCGTAGCGCATAGTGATCTGGGCGGAAGCGCCGAGCATAGCCGAGACGCTGCAGTACTTCGTCTCAGACAATTCAATCGCGTGTTGAACGGCCTTTGGATCAATAGCATAGCCGCGCACTCGATGAACGACCTCGATGCTAGTATAGATACGGGGATGCTCGGCTCGGCGCTCGCCGCGAACTTCGATTTCATATCCGGTAACCCGCTGTCGCTTCTTTTCAAGAATGGAGACGATATCCGCTCCGGTGCATCCGCCGAGCGCAACCAGAAGCAACTCCATGGGCGAAGCCGCGGTGTGTCTCTGCCCAAAACTGGTGATCAGCGCATGACCGCTCCCCGATTCGGCGACAAAAGCCTCATCGCCGGCATACCGTAGCCGCGCAATCTTTGTTTCCACGTTTGATGACTCACTCATTCCTATTCCTCAATCCTTCCCAAAGATTTCGCTTTATTGAATCGTAGCATCTCGACCGCAAACCCAGACAGCTTGCGCCTGAAGGCAGGACTATGAAACTTATCGCGCTTGCCTACTCGTCGGCCGAAAAATACAATGTCCCGCGCTGTCGATAGTAAAGATTGAACCCGCTCAGGTCGCAAACTGCATTGTACGGGACAACCACTGGAGGAACCAATGAAGACAAGACTCATCCGCGGTGTGTTGGCGGCTGCGTTAGTTACAGCCACGCTGTCTGTCATTACTAGTCTCGCCGGGCAGTCAACTCAAGGCTCCGCATCACAGGGAGCTCCGGAATACGGACCGTCGAAAGGCACCCTGGTCATCGTCGGTGGGGGGCCCCTGACTAACACTGGAATCATAGAAAAGTTTATCCAGTTGGCGGGAGGCCCCGACGCCAAGTTTGTAGTCGTTCCTACGGCCGGTGGAAACAAGACCGCGGACGGCAAGATTCGAATTTACAAAGAGGAAGACGTGATTGCCTCGTGGACGAGAAGAGGACTCAAGAACGTCAAGATGCTTCACACTCACGATCCAAAAACCGCCGACACCGAAGCGTTTGTCAGCTCGCTGAAAGAAGCGAACGCGGTTTGGTTTGACGGCGGCCGCCAATGGAATATCGTCGATTCGTACGCCAACACTTTGACATACCGGGAGTTTCACAAGGTCCTCGAACGCGGCGGGGTAATAGGAGGAAGTTCCGCGGGCGCAACGATCCAGGGCGCTTATTTGGTGCGCGGCGCAGTCGCCGGACCTGACATTGTGATGACCACCGAACCCGAACATCAGGCTGCTTTTGGCTTCTTGCGGAGATCGGCGATCGATCAACACATCAACACCAGAATGAGGTGGGATGATCTTATACCGGTCATCAAGAAGTATCCTCACTTGCTCGGTATCGGGCTGTCCGAGGGCACGGCGATTATCGTCAACGGAGATCAGTTCGAAGTGATCGGGACCTGGAAGGTCGCCATCCACGACAACACACGGCCGTACCAACCCTGGGAGAAGCCTTACTATGTCCTTTCACCGGGCGACGTGTACAACATGAAGACCAGAAGGATCGAGAAGTTCGGTAATGGAACGACGGGCCGTCCGCAACCTCCTGCGAGGCCGGCCAGCACTTCCGGACACTGAGTGAGATTGATTGTATTTCTGGGAGGATTGGTGCCGAAGGGGGGACTCGAACCCCCACGGGTTGCCCCATACGCCCCTCAAACGTACGTGTCTACCAGTTCCACCACTTCGGCTTCTTCAAGAAAGATTGCGCTAGTCGAAAACCAACTCGCTGATTGCTATCAATTACCGCGTCAAGGCTTCTTCTTCTCGGTCGCAGGCTTCGCCGCATCCTTTGAATCAGCCGGCTTGGCGGGTTTAGCTTCCTGTTTGGCCGCAGGCGTCGCCGGAGCCGCAGCGGGTTGATTCGCAGGCGGGGTTGTGCCCGACGGCTCCGCTGGTATCTCTATCGGAGCGGCGGGAGTGACCGGCGCCGACTCTGCAGGACCAACGCCTTCGCCCAGAGATCTCTTTTCAAACAGACCCGGAATCGAGAACAGAAACGCGATCAAAAAGAACGATATAGCCGCCGTGATCGTGATCTTAGCCAAAACCGTTTGAGTCCCTCGGGGCCCAAACGCCGCGGAATTCACACCGCCACCAAACACCGCGGAAGCATCCGATTTCCCCGGCTGCAACAACACGAACATGATCAGAACCAAGCAAGAAAGAATGTAGAGAACCGTTAGTATTATTCCAAGCACTTCTTTGACTCCTACCGACCCGCGCTTTTGTAGTTCACAATCCGTGCAAACGAATCGGGTTCAAGGCTCGCGCCGCCGACTAGTCCGCCGTCTATATCGGCCTGATCCATCAACTCAACGATGTTGTCAGGCTTCACACTTCCACCGTACAAAATCCTCGTGTTACCTGCTACGCCAGCTCCAAACAACGACCCAAGTCGAGCTCGGATGAAAGAATGCATTTGCTGGGCTGTCTCAGGTGTCGCCGTTCGGCCGGTACCAATTGCCCACACAGGCTCGTAAGCAACGATGATACGAGAGGCCTCTGACGCAGTCAAGTTACGCATTCCTCCGGTTAGTTGTCCTTCAACCACTTGCTCGGCGCGACCCGCATCCCTATCCTCCAACCGCTCGCCCACACAGACGATTGGGGACAGCCCGGCGCCAATCACCGCGTGAATCTTTGCGCTAACGGTATCATCTGTTTCGCCGAAGTACTGGCGACGCTCCGAATGACCGACAATCACCCAGCGAGCGCCCGCGTCCTTGATCATCGAAGCCGACACCTCACCGGTGAACGCCCCAGGACCCGGATCCGCGGCAACATCCTGAGCAGCGACCTCGATGTTTGAGCCTTCAAGCCGATCTGAAACCGTTTTGATCGCCGTGAAAACCGGTGCAATCACTATCTCGCAGTGCGTTGAGCCCACCACCAGTGATTTGAAAGCTCGCACAAAGTCCACCGCCTCGGGGATCGTCTTGTACATCTTCCAGTTTCCGGCAATTATCGGTCGGCGCATGTTAACTTACCTGTAGCACTATTTGGGAACGTCCATCTTTTCACTGCGAACCATCACGATTGTCAGCCCAGGTCTTGGCGGGTCCTTCTTTACCTGCACTTTTGCATCTTGTGTTTCGCCCTTCTTAAGTGTCCATTCAGAAAACTCCGGATCAATGACCTTGCTGACAACGGTCCATTTGTGCTCCTTGGCCACCTGGTCGTAAAAGGCTGCTACCTTATCCATCGAATCGCTGGTGGTTAAACCGAGAGACATTGTGTTCACGCCCTGAATTGGACCGATCTGAACGCTGATCCGGTAGGCATTTGGATATGAAGGCAAATCCTTGATTCCACTGTTTGATGAGTCCAGGAATGTGGGGTTCTTAAAAGTCGGAGTTGGTGTCGCTTGAGCCGCGTCGGTAGCGGGGGGCGGAGTCTCGGACGCTGCCGGCGCAGCTGGTTGACCACCCTCGCTGGCCTGGTTTTGATTCTGATTTCGCGAAGCCCTGTTTGCATCCATCTCGTTATAAGCAGGCTTGTGAGCGCAGCCGGCTAAACCGGTTGCGCCCGCCAACCACAAACATAGCCATATAGCCTCTTTCTTCATCCGTTTCCTTTCTGAGTTGCCGGCTACTTGTCAGTCAATGCCGCAACGCCAGGCAGAATGTCGCCAGCCAAAAACTCGAGCGAGGCTCCCCCGCCGGTCGAAACGTGAGAGATGCGATCGGCGACTCCCGCTTCAACAATCGCAGCGACCGAATCGCCGCCACCTACGATGCTTGTTGCCTCGGACGCAGCAACCGCCTGACCGATCGCTCGAGTGCCCGCGTCGAACGGTGGGTGTTCGGCCATACCCATCGGCCCGTTCCAGACAATAGTCTGTGCGCTGCGGATTCTGTCTGAAAACTCGCCAATCGAGGCTGGTCCAATATCCAACCCGGCTTCATGTGGAGCGATCTCGGTAACGGCGCAAACACGCGGCACCGTACCACGCGGATCAGAATCCCAGGCAGCCTTATCAACAACCATGTTGTCAGATGGCAGGATGAGGCTCACTCCCCGCTCTTGTGCTTGTGACAGCAGTTCGCGAGCAAGATCAAGTTTGTCTTCTTCAACCAACGACCGGCCGGTGTTAACCCCCTGGGACCTCAAAAAAGTGTAAGCCATCGCGCCGCCGATCAAAATCGCGTCTGCTGTCTTCAACAGGTTTTTGATCACCGCTATCTTGTCTGAGACTTTTGCACCGCCCAAGAGCACTACAAAGGGACGTTCCGGGGCCTCGAGGGCTTTGCCAAGATACTGCAGTTCTTTTTCCATCAACAGACCGGCGGCGGACTGTTTCACAAAGCGGGTGATACCTTCAGTCGATGCGTGAGCGCGATGAGCGGCGCCAAAAGCATCGTTGACGTAGACATCCGCGAGCTCCGCGAGCTGTCTTGCGTACTCGGGGTCGTTCTTCTCCTCCCCGGCATGGAATCGCAGGTTTTCAAGCATTAAAGCCGTACCCGGCTCGAGCCCATCAGCAAACGCCCGCACTTCCTCGCCTACGGCGTCAGGCGCGAGCGATACTTCCTGACCAAGCAACTCAGAAAGCCGCCGCGCGGCGGGCGCCAGCGAGTACTTCGGATCACGCTTTCCTTTGGGTCTTCCCAGGTGAGATGCCAACACCAATCGCGCTCCCTGGTCGAGAGCATATCGAATCGTAGGAAGCGATGACCGGATTCGAGTGTCATCGGTTACGTTACCGTCGTCATCAAGCGGCACGTTGAAATCCACGCGCATGAGAACGCGCTTCCCTTTTAGATCGAGATCGGTGATTGAAAGTTTAGGCATAGGCAGTCCGTAGTCAGTAGTCCGTGGTCCGTAGCTACGGACTACGGACTACTGACCACTGACTACTAGAGTCCCTGTTCGGCGACGTACTTGACAAGATCGACTACCCTGCAGGAATAACCCCACTCATTGTCGTACCAGGAAAGCAGCTTCACCATGTTGCCCCCGATCACGCTCGTATACGGCGCGTCAAGGATGGATGAGTGAGAGTTCCCGCGAAAGTCTATCGATACCAGAGGCTCTTCCGAGTATTGGAGTATTCCGCGAAGCGGTCCGTCGGCCGCCTTCTTCATCGCCTCGTTAACCTCTTCTTTACTTGTGTTTTTGCTAACTTCGGCAACGAAGTCGACGATTGAAACGTTAGGGGTTGGGACCCGCAGCGAGATGCCGTCCAGCTTGCCCTTTAACTCAGGAAGCACCAGGCCTATCGCTTTCGCCGCCCCGGTGGTCGTTGGGATTATCGAGAGCGCCGCGCCACGGGCGCGCCGCAAATCACTGTGCGGCAGATCGAGCAACCGTTGATCGTTAGTGTAGGAGTGGATCGTGTTCATCAGTCCTTTTACGATCGTAAAGTTCTCGTGGAGAATTTTTGCAATGGGGCCCAGACAGTTTGTCGTGCACGATGCGTTCGAGATCACGTGATGCTCTTTGGGGTTGTATGCCTTTTCGTTTACACCCAACACAACGGTGACGTCTTCGTTCTTCGCCGGCGCGGTTATGATTACCTTCTTGACTGTATCGTGCAGATGTTTAGCCGCATCATCACGTTTTGTGAACAAACCTGTTGATTCAATGACGATTTCGGCGCCAACCGACGCCCAGTCGATTTTTCCCGGATCGCGTTCAGTAAAAACCTGGAACTTGTCGCCGTTGACCGAAATCGTATTGTCGCCGGACTTAATATCAGCGTCCAGGTTGCCAAGCACCGAATCGTACTTGAGCAAATGCGCCAGAGTCTTCGTGTCCGTTATATCGTTCACCGCGACGAAGTCGATATCGCCGCCCTTGAGCGACGCCCGAAGTACGTTGCGCCCGATGCGGCCGAAACCATTAATGCCTACTTTGATTGCCACTCTCTGTCACCTCCCGTTTATGAGTCCGCGATGCATGTCAGCGTTACACGTCCAGAGTTAACAGACGAAATTATCTAATCGTGTTCTTACTTGTCAACACCCCCAACTTCAGTTGGGGGTTCTTTAGTTTCCACCTACGGACGGCCACCGGCTCTTTTCTTCGTTTTCAAAATGGCTCCGGTCGGGAGGCCTGATAACGCCGCAGCACCTAGGCTAAAGCTAAAGAACCCCCAACTGAAGTTGGGGGTATTGCTGAAGTTTGTCGGACTTTTGCGTCAGTTGCGGATTAGCTTCTTTATCGCCGCCACAATAGCCGCTCGATCGATCCCATAGGCCGCAAGCAATTCCTCGGGCTTGCCCGAGCGTGGGACTTCGCGGACCGCGAGTTGATGAACTCGAATTCCCGCGGGCGAAACCGCGCTCGCAACAGCATCTCCGATCCCGCCCCACGCGGCGTGATCCTCGACAGTAAGGATTAGCTTACCTGTCTCGCTTCCAGACTTTCTTAACGTCTCTTCATCAACTGGTTTCACGGAAAACAGATCGATCACCCGCACCGAAATACCCTCCGACTTGAGTTGATCGTATGCCGCCAGCGCTTCAAATAGAGTCACGCCGGCCGCGACAATCGTCGCCCTGTCGTCACTGCTTTGTCTGATCACCTTCGCGCGGCCAATCTCGAACTGCTCATCGTTTGAATAAATGACCGGGGTCTTTGGCCGGCTTGTTCGAATGTAGTCAATGCCTCGGTGTTGGGCAGCAAGATCAACCGCTCGCTCGGTTGCGATTGCGTCCGACGGGTATAACACCGTGGAACCCTCTATTGCCCGCATCATCGCCAAATCCTCGAGCGCCATCTGCGAGGGCCCGTCTTCGCCAATCGACACTCCGGCGTGCGACCCGCACAGCTTCAAGTTAGCCTGTGATACCGCGGCCATGCGAACTTGATCGTAGGCTCGCGTCAAAAAGCACGCGAACGTCGATGCAAACGGTATCTTCCCCATCGCGCCGAGCCCAACCGCGGCGCCTACCATGTTCTGCTCGGCGATAAAGGATTCAAAGAATCGCTCGGGATGAGCTTTCATAAACTTCTCGGAGTAGGTCGAGTTTTTGGTGTCGCCGTCGAGTACCACGATCAGCGGGTTGGTCTCACCAAACCTGGCCAAGGCCTCACCGTAGGCTTCGCGCGTCGCAACCTGTTGCCCGGCGGCATACTCACTCCCGGCAAGTTTCCGTGTTGCCGGGGCGACACCGTTCGCGGTACGCCCTTCGGGCGGCTTGATCGTCATAGCCGAGAAGTTTGCCGCTTTCGGTTCCAACTCGGCCAGAGCGCGATCGAGCTCTTCGCCCTTCTTTATCGCTTTGCCGTGCCAGCCGTCTTTGTCTTCTGTAAATGAAACTCCCTTCCCTTTCTTCGTTGCAGCGACGATCACCGACGGCTTGTCGGTCACAGCCATCGCTTCGTCGAGCGCCGCGATAATCTCGGCGACGTTGTGGCCATCGATAGCTACGGCGTGCCAGCCGAACGACTCAAACCGACGCCGGTAAACTTCCGTATCGTGGCCATACATCGTGCGCTGGCTCTGCCCCAATCCGTTCACATCGACCAAGCCGATTATGTTGTCCAGTTTGTAATATGATGCGATCTCGGCAGCTTCCCAGACCGATCCTTCCGCGGCTTCCCCATCGCCCATCAACACAAAGATGTTATTTCCGGACTTGTCCAGATATTTGCCGTTGAGAGCCATTCCCGTTCCGCACGACAAACCCTGGCCTAGCGAACCGGTCGCCACCTCGATCCACGGCAGACGCGGCGTCGGATGCCCCTCAAGGTCACTTGTGAATTCACGCAGGGTCTTTAATCGCTCTACCGGAAACGCTCCGGCCTCCGCCCACGCTGCGTAGAGCAGCGGCGCTGCGTGGCCCTTCGAAAGGACAAATCGATCGTTAACCGGGTTCTTCGGATTCGCGACGTCATACCGCATCGCGTAGAAAAAGACCGCCGCGGTTAAATCCGCCGCGGACATACAGCTGGTCGGATGCCCGGAACCCGCCTCCGACGTGGCCACCACCGAATGAATCCGAAGCTTGTTCCCCATTGCTTCCAGGGCCTGAATCAAGTCCTTGTTGGTCCTTGCAGTTTGTTCCATTGATTGCTCCTCGATAACGAGAGTGATGAAGATTCAACTAAAAAGATTGTTGCGAACCTCGGCGTGAGCCACTGGAGCGCCAGATTCGCCGAGAAAGGTCAAATGAGAACCTTCGATTGCGTTCAATCATCCAGCACGTTCAACCGCTTGGGAATGATTTAAGTTTCAATATACACAAGGTCCTTCATTGCTTCAACGTGACAGGTCTCTGCTTGACACCACTTGTCTCGCTGCCTACGCTCAGACCTGACATGCAAGATACTACCGCGATAAAGACAGTAAGCCTGATAGAGAAACTCAACTCATTCGAGGACTACTGGAGCCCAAAGATCGTCGGCGAATTGAACGATTCGTTTGTGAAACTGGTGAAACTCAAAGGTGAGTTTGTGTGGCACCATCACGAAGAAGAAGACGAGCTTTTTCTGGTTGTCAAAGGCAGCCTGCTAATAAGGTTTCGGGACCGCGATATCCGAGTTGAACAAGGTGAGTTCGTGATCATCCCCCGCGGCGTCGAGCATCTTCCGGTCGCCAATGAAGAGGTTCACATCCTGCTGCTCGAACCCAAATCAACGCTGAACACCGGCAATGTCGCGAATGATAGAACCGTCGCGGAGCTGGACCGAATCTAATTCCAGCCGCAAGCTACGGCTGCCGTTAGCCATGGAACCAGGCTCAAGCAAAGAGCGCACAGTTCTTGAGGCATCCGAGACTCACCGAGCCGTCGGTCGCTACCAGCCACGCCGCGGGCTTAGTATCCCCGCCATTACCGTGGTCGATTCGCACGGTCGGGTGATCGAGGACGAACAACGACGGGTCTTTCGTCACCTCGCTCAGCAAGGGCGTGGCGCGGACATTTTGTTCGGCGTCGGCACAACCGGCGAATGGAACCGAATATCCAACAGCGAGCGTCAACGGTTGATATGGATCGAAACTGACGAGGTCGTTCAAATAAATCGCGAAGTATCAATGCGGGAGACCGAGCCGCTGGAAGCCTGGGTTGGAGTTACGGGCGCCACTCGAAGTGAAACGCTGGCAAACATCGAATGTGCGCTGGATGCTCGAGCCGATGCGGCGGTGATCGCTCCTCTTTCGATCACCGACCTCGTCGATGTGGTGTCATTTTTCCAGCAGGACGTAAGCGATCTATTCGACCACCGAGGCCGGTGGTTACCGGTCTTTCTTTACGACAACGCGGACATCGCGGCAAACCCGCGCAATTCACACCTGAGAACTCGAGACGTGAAACAACTGAGCCGCCTGGCTTTTATTTTCGGCTTAAAAGTGTCAGCGTCTCGCCGGGTGCTTGGGAACTACACGAAGGGAGCGGGTCACTTCAACGATAAAGAGGAGTTTGGCGTTTACATCGGAAACGCGATGCTGATGTTCCAGGTGTTCGATCTTGAACGCGGGTTGATGGGACGAATGCGGGAGTACTGGAACCGTTACCTGTTGCACAACGAACTGCCGGTTGGTGTCGTTTCGGGTCCGGCAAATGTGCTGCCTCGCGAATGGCAGCGTGCGTGGCGAGCGTGCTATGCGGGCGACGAGCGATTGATGTCGACCTACAAACTCGCGTTCGAGCAGTTCGGCTCGGCTTGTCATTTCTCGCGAGGAAACAGGCGAGTTGAAAAGATGATCGCATGTTTGAAGCACGCGTTGAAGCTGGACGGGGTGATTGCATCTGACCTTGTCGCGGAAGGGACTCAAGGACTCGATGCGGAAGAACGGAGGATGTTCGCGGATCGCTACTCGAGAATCAAGGAGCACCTAACGGCGACGACCGATGCGGTTTGGATCTCGCGATAAAACTTCCCTATTTTCCATTTTCGATTTTCGATTTTTGATTTTCCATTTGTCATTTTTCCTTTTTGATCTGATTTATGAACTAACAAGTACTCGTCAAAATAAAAATGGAAAATTGAAAATGGTTACCTCTTCTTAGACCGTTTCTTCCCCGGCCGCAAAAGGTCCCTCGGAATTACTTTCGTCAACTTGCGAATATAAGTTGGGGTCACCCCAAGAATTGACGCCGCGTCGCGCGCGTTTCCTCGCGCCCTATGCAGCGCCCGAGCCCACAACCACTTCAGTAGAGAGATTTTCGCATCAGCGAGCAGCGGGATTTTTACATCCGACAAAATGAAATACTGCTCTTGATCGAGCGCGTTGATTCGTCTCCGCGCCGTCTGAGCCTCCCGTCGCAGCTCAGCCAGCGGACGTGTGCCTATCGCTGCTTCCAGATCGCTGAGCAACTTGCACGCTTCAACAGGATTGTTCGCGGCGACCGCCTGCGACAGCAGCGCTTTGATTTCCAATTCCAACAAAGTGGCCCGAAGGTCGTGAGCGATATCCAGCGCTTCCCACAAAACTGCCGCGGCCTCCTCGTCCCGATCTTGTAATAAATAGTACCGTCCCAGGGTGCGCCGCACATCCGCCCTTTGCGATTGACTGTTGGCTTGCTCGGCGATCTCCAGCGCAGTCTCCAATGCTTTTTGAGCCTTGTCCCACTCGCGCCGCGCGAGGTGCACTCTTGCTTTTATCTCATACGTTGAGGCGATCTGGGTGCTTCTCACTCGGACGCCAGTCTCGATGGCGCGGGCCACGTATGTTTCCGCGCGGTTATAGTCTTTCAGCAACACCAGCGTCGCGGAGATGCTGTTGAGAGTGAGGTAGGTGTACTGATCGTGTCCGATTTGCTCAAACGTCTCGTGCGCGAATAAGAGATACTTCAGCGCGGTATCGTGCTCACCTAAAGCGTTGAGCGCCAGCGCCACATTGACTCTGGCGACGGCCAGGTTGTACTCGTCGTGGCTCTTGAGCAGTATCTTGATGCCTCGTTCGAGGGTCGTACGCGCCTCTTCGACCGTACCCATCCGATTGCGAACGGCGCCGAGACACAGATAGGCGACGCCCAGCCAATACCCGCGCGAGCCTGCCGCGTAAATCTCGATGGCTTCTTCAAAACACTTTGCGGCCTCATCCCATCTCTCGAGCGACCAGAGCGCCTGACCCTGAAGCTGAACCGCCTCCCCTTTTGTGAGATCGTCATCTCGAACGATCGCGATCGTTTTCGCCAACCCCGCGAGACGCAGTGCCTCGGTTGGCTCGCTCTTGCGGTAATTAAAAAGCGCAGTCATCAGCAGAGTGCGCGCCGCCATTGAGAACGGCACGCGATCGACGCCCTCCAGATAAGGAGCGAGCGCTGATTCCATTTCGTCGAGCCGGCCGTTGCGGCCCGCCAGCTCCGAAGCCAGCAACCGCAGGCGAACCGTATCCTCCTCGAACTCAGGATCGTTTCGCCACCCGGCGCCAAGCAAACTCGCGATCTTCTCGTAATCGCCAGACTCGCGCAGATCCTCAAGAGCTGCAGCGCCGGCATACTTCTGGGACATGGTGTCCTCCCTTTGGAGCACGGGGCCTAACGTATCAATGGTCGCATTGTCAGTCACGGGTGCTTAGGTGTCAAGAAGACGAAGGTGCGCGTCAGGTTTTCGCACACCCAGAAGACGCCAAGATTACTGCTTGCCGTTCTTCGTGTACCGTGACGACCCAATATGAACGTGAACCCGGGACCCTACTTCCGCCTTTTTCGATAGACGAACGAAACGATGCCTAGCCCGATAAGAACAAAAAAAGAGCCGACGGTGACAAACCTGAATTGGCGGCGTGGTTTTGTTTCGAGAAAATCCAGCGTAACACGATGAGTGCCTGCGCGGAGATCTATCTCTATACTTCCCAAATCATCCGAATTCCTGATCGGAACCTGTTGACCGTCAACCGCCGCTGTCCATCCTGGAAAGTTAAAAGTGCGGATCAACAACTCATCGTCCTCTTTTAACGTCGCTTGCAAAATGCGGTGCTCAGGTTTCCATTCTACGATTGCCACTTCTCCGGTTCCCTCAGTCGCCAGTTCAGCCTGAGGCACGTCATCCGGTAACTCAGTAGGATCCGCAGGAGCAGTGCTCGGAATTGTCGCCCAGTTCAAGTGCTCTGGTTCAGGTTCGAAGACGACGGCATCGCTCATCGGCCTGGCTACCGCAATCGCGCTAAAGCCCGCGGCTCCGACGACTATCAATGCAGCCATTGTGACGAAGAGCCGGCGGTCGGTACGCGAGCCTCGCGTTGCGGCGTCAACGGCAGCCTGCGTAAACGCTCCAGCAAGGAGCGCGACTACGAGAGTGGTGATCGAGAGCATTCGCCAGGTAAACACCCCTATTTCTATACCGGGGATCAACTTGCCGATCGGCATTGAAGCGCTGGTCATCATGAAGCTCGCAAGCCCGCCAAGGATCACCCACAAAAGCACTCTCTGTTTGAGTCCCGCACCTTCGTTCAGGACTCGGCGCTTGAGCCACAAAAGCGTTATCGCACCCACCGCGATAAACGCCGTTCCGGTTATCCAGATTGAGTCGATCAGCTTGAAGAACCCCCGGTGCACGTCGGTCTTATAAAGATCGTGAACAAACATGTATGTCTTGTGATAAGGCCACGTCTCCGCAATGTACTCTCTATGAATCAAGTTCTGCTCGATCGCCGCCGGCAATAAATACGCCGCGGCAAGTCCTATCCCTAGCGCCGATGCAACGCCAACCGCAATAACTCCCTGCCATTGCCGTCGTAGCGCGGCGAGCACAATCATATAAACCCCAAAACCGAGGGTAAACTGGTAGGCGGTAGGCGGATGCGACCACAAAAATGCGCCGTAGCTCGCCGCAAGACCAACCATGCTTAATAACATTGACCTGTCCCTGCCGGTTACCGAAGGCGCTTTCATCAAACGCTCACCAAACAGCAACATCAACGGCATCCACACGAAGACCAGCAACTCGGCCATAGCGCCGCGATGATATTGATCTAAGATGTGATACGGAAGAAAGATATATGCGGCCATTACCGCCATCGCGGCGCTGCGTCCCATTGTCTGTCTCGCGTAGATATACACTGCCGCTGCTGCGGCGATCATCATCACCAGGTGCGCATCAAGCAACGTCCGCAACCAATCTCCGGTGACCGCATAAAACGCGGACGTCAGGTAATAGACTCCCGGAGGGTAATAACTCGTCGTCGGCGCGCCGAATCCGCGATTGGTTTCTTCTTCCCAACGCGGATAGATCTCACCCGCCGCGAGACCGTTGTAGAACGACCTCATCTGATCGTAGTGCAGGAACATGTCGTGGGTGGTCGGCATCCGAAGCTCGAACGCCCCGCCGCCAGTCTCCGACCTGCCCATGAAAAAGAAAGGCACCACCGCCAAGGCGGATAGCCCAATGCACAACAGAGCTATAAGCAATTTTGTTTTGCGCTCATTCTCTGCGGTGAGCTTCGCGTTGGCTTCGGGGGCAGGCTTAACGGTCGTAGTCTTTTTCTTTTTCATCGTTCAAACAAACGGACGTCCGCTCTGGTGTAAATCCGGTATTGGTTTTTTGTGGGGCGCGAGCAATGCTAACACAAGTGATGATAAAATGATCGCGCGCCTCGCAACGGCGTTTAAAATCCTATTCATGAAGATCGCGCTTACACTGATAGTTTCACTCGCTTTGTTTTTGCGAGCGGCCCCTGTAGGCCAGTCTCTCGAGATCGATTCGTCTTTAGAAGGCTCTCAGATCGAATCGCCGAGGACCCCGGTCGACGACGAACGAGGAATTGTAGCGCTCGATCAGTCGTTGCGCGAGATCACGAATCCCTTTACCGTGCTGTGCCTGGCAGCCCGCCCCGGTGACGAAGACGACGGTACGCTCGCCTATGTTCGCAAAAAACTCGGCGCCCGCGCCGTCATACTGTTTGCAACCCGTGGCGAAGGCGAAGAGAGCCAAACTCGTCCGGAGTTGGACCGGGAACTTGGTGCAGTTCGCACACGTGAGGCGATTGAAGCGGCGCGAGTTATCGGCGCCGACCTGTCCTTTCTCAACCTTCGCGACATCGGGTATTCGAAGTCAGCGAACGAAGTGTTCAGCGTTTGGGGACACGACGAAGCGCTGCGCAAGATGGTAGGCGCAATTCGCTCTTTGCGACCTGATGTGATTATCACCAATCACGGAGCCGGGACCTCGGAAGGCGTCGAACAGGCGGTTTTGAGTCTGGCGCTGGAGGCTTTTAAAGAAGCCGCCGCCACAAAACTGGCTCCGGAGGCTGGTTCTGAAGCCTGGCAAGTCCGCCGCATCTTTCAAAGAACCGATGATGCCGCAGGCGCCGTCAGAATCGATCTTAAGGAATTTGACCAGGTTCGCGGGAAGACTTACGCCCAAATCGGACTTCAGGCGCATCACCGCTTTTACTCTCGCGGCGCGACGCTGGATCGACTCACAGTCGATCGAGAGGTGAGTTATCACAAGCTGGTAGCGACGGCTCCGGACGACACCATCAAGTCCGCTGCCGAACCAGGTGACGGGCTGCTAACCGGGTTGACGCTTACCGAGAAGCTGAGCCGATCGATTGAACAACCGCGTGTTGGAGACCTGGGAGTCGTGGATGCGATTGCAGCTCGCGAGCGATTGATTGATGCATTGATTGAGAAGTTAATCGAGAAACGAGCCGAAGGAACCTTCGAATCGATGCGCGAACGATACGGGCCAGAGTTCGTTCGCGTCGTGCGGTTCACAGCGGCGCTGGAACGGTCACTTGCATTAGCCCTCGGTCTTAATTTGGAAATCACTCTCTCAGATCCAGTTGTAGTGCCGGGCCAAACACTGCTGGCACGAGTGGTGTTGCGCAACGGCGGAGTCCGCCCGTTCCCGGTGGTGTTTTCTACGCCGGAACGCGTCCCCGCCCCGGCAAAGAACCCGGCTTACAACGACTCTGAGGTCATTGGCATGGGATCTGGCGGCGTGATTACAAAAGAGTTTGAGTACGAGATCGCTAAAGATGCCGGGGTAACGTTGCCGAGCTCCGCGCATCTGTACGATGAGGATTACTATCCGGTGGGTTCAACCTTGCCTGGAGCGCAACCAGGCAATCCTTTTGGCTCAAGGCTCATTGTGTCCGCGGACATCGGTCTCGGACAGGTCAACATTCGCCTCAGCGTCCTCGCTCGATTCAATGTCGCGGCGCCAGTCGAGATCTCAACAGTTCCGTTTGCTCTGGTTAGTGACTGGACGACGCCTCGGGATATCAGTTTGCCTTTGAGAGTGCGAAATCGAATGCCGGGCAAGCTGTCCGGGGCTTTATGGGTTGTACCGCTTGCGCTGGCCGATGACGATTACGACCCGGTGCACATAACCTTCGGACGCGAAGACGAGGAAGTGACGATAAGGCTCAAGCTTCGGCTGCCGATTCTAAAACCGCCGCTTACGCCCGACGTACTGATCGAGTTTCGACGCGAAAAGCCGGCGTCGCCGGAGCCGCTTGGCTCGGCGAAGATCGATGTCAAAGCCGTTAACTTCAAACTCGACGAAGGTCTCAAGGCCGGTTATATCCGAGCGTTGGATGATTGGCTCTCGGTCGCCTTAACCCAAATCGGCATCGCTCACAGCGAGCTGCCCGTTGACGAAATCAGCGTCACAGATCACGGCAACGCGGGCAATTCAGCGCAATCACGAATCGGCTGCGGCGATCTTGTCGGCTTCGACACTATCATCGTGGATACGAACGCGTACCTGGCGCATCCGCAGCTCAGCAGGCACAACAGGTGTTTGCTTAGGTATGTGCGTCAGGGCGGCAATCTAGTCGTGCTCAGCCAACGTCCTGACGATTGGAATCTGGTGATGGTAAACAGTCAGTTCGTGCCGCATCCGATCAAGCTCTCAAAAGATCGGATTACTTTCGAAAGCGGCGCTGTAAAGATTCTCGATCGGGATCACCCGTTGATGTCAAAGCCCAACAAGATTGGAGCGAACGACTTCGAGGGTTGGACCGTCGAACGAGCCGTCAACGTTCCGCGAGAATGGTCAACCGAATACACGCCGCTGCTCGAATCCAGCGATGGCGACGAGCCGATCCGCGGAAGCTTGCTTGCGACGCGATACGGCGAAGGAACATTCGTCTACGTCAGTCTTTCACTGCGCAGGCAGCTCCTGGCTGGGAACGGCGGCGCGTATCGCTTGCTGGGAAATCTCATCAGCCTTCCGAGAAACGCTAAACCCAAACCCCAGTGACTCCAGCTTGGTTCAGGAGAATCACATGTCAAGATTAAGCGCTCTCACGCTGTCCGCGCTGTTGCTCGTACCATCGTTGATTCACGCGCAAAAATACACCGGCCCGGATGGCCGCCTTCGTGTCGCCCTGGTCAAGCAACCCTTTTCTCCCAACGGAACGTCCCCTGGACCAAACACGATGGCCAATGGAGGCATTCAGCAGGTCCTGAGCGGAATGGGAGCAATGGTGCGTGTCGATGAAGCGGCACTGACACCCGATGAAGCTACCGAATACGGGGGTTGGAAGAAGCTGGGCATGGCGCTGGGACACTTCGCGGACATCGTGGCGAAGAACGAGCGCGACGGATATTTTACCGTCGGTCTGCTGGCGACCTGCCCGTCAATGCCGGGGCTAGTCGCAGGACTGCAGCACTCGGGGCCGACGCGCGAGCCCATCAAAGTAGGAATGCTGTGGCTCGACGCACATCCCGATTTCAATACGCCGGAGACTACGCGCAGCGGGTCGCTTGGTGGAATGCCGGTAGCGGTGGCAACCGGTCGAGCGCTCCACCGAATGCGTATCGATGCGCGTCTGGACCCGCCGCTCTCGGATCGTCACGTCGTCATGGCCGGAGTGCGGCTCACCGATCCGCTTGAACAGCAGTTGCTCGATCAATCACAAATAGAACAGCTCAGCGTTGACGATCTGCGGAAGATGACACCGGCAGTGTTTTCGCAGTTGGATCGCTTGAGCCGAATCACCGACAAGATATACGTGCACATTGATATGGATGTGCTTGATCCGCGCGAAGTCATGGGGCACGGGAACAAGGTGCCAAACGGTCCCTCAAGCGAAGAGTTGGCCGCGTTGTTTGAAGCAATCTTTAGCCGCTACCCCAAGGCATCGGCGATCGGATTCGCTACTATTCCGGGCACCGATGAGGGAGGACTCTCGCTGAAAGCAGTGAATCGAATGATCGCCGGAGCGATCCGAGGCGTGAAGGCTCGCGAGAATCGGCGCTAATTCAGAAGGCAGAACGCAGAAAGATTGGTCCGTAGTCCGTAGTCCGTGGTCCGTAGTTCGTTTTCGATAGTCCATGTTCGCATGTGCTTTCCGACGGACTACGGACTACGGACCACGGACTACGGACCAATCTTATTGCAAGTAAATTTCATCACATATATAATCCGCGCGCCCCATAGGTCGTAAGTTCCTCCCTCACTTAAAGAGGAGCAATTGAATGCAAAACTCGATAAAGGTTGTGACGCTTGTCTGCTTTCTGCTCGCGCTTTCATATCTGATCGGTCCGGCTTTCGGAAATGCGCGTCGGGTCTACGCGGATTCACATGGAACCCCTGTTTTGCAGGGCGCCCCGAAGATCGCGCAATGCCCGGATGCGAAAGAGAGTTCGCTTCCGCTGCCGAGCTCCGTGTCGCCTGATTCATTTCACGATCAGCTCCTGGCTTTCCTTAAAAATAACGAATACGCGAAGCTCCAGTGGTGCGTTGACAAAGGCGTGCGCGATACCGGGCCTTATGTCTATTCGGAATACCTCGGCACCCACCCCGCCGTGCGAGTCTACTACTCTCCAGCCATAATGAACTGGCTCGTCAATGGCCGGATAGACGACATACCTGATGGAGCAATGATCATAAAAGAAATGTATTTCCCCGGTCCGGCCGCTCGATACGAAGGCAAGCAACTCACTCCCGATTCGTGGACGGTGATGATAAAGGA
>DASRIZ010000384.1:0-12562 GCA_035649735.1 Blastocatellia bacterium
TTGTTTGGGCTCTTCCCTGCACTGACCGATGGCGTTGGCAAAGCGATGGCCGTCGACAGCGCGGGGACCGCCGGGGGTGCGACCGTAATCGGGATCTATTCGATGGTGATGGGGATAACGCAGATCGCCGCGAGCTATATCGGCGGGATGTTATGGGATAACGTTGACTCTCGAGCAACATTCTATTTTGGGGCGGTGTTGTCGTTGACTGCGGCCGTGCTGCTCGGATTTCTGATTCCGGACAAGCATAAAGCGCGGGCCGTGGCCTAACGGTTATTATGAGCTCGAAAACTCAGCTTCGATGGGCTGCCTGCAGGTTGCTCTCACGGCGCGTCTTTAAGATAATCCAACTGCCTAATCTGGAAAGAATTCAAGCCTTGGATCATTCAAAAGGGAGATTACTATGCTCAGCACTATGCAAGATCGTCCATTGACGATCACCGACATATTCAATCACGGGCGTCGCGTCCACTCTGACAGCGAAGTAGTGACATTCATGGGAGATAGCTCCCGGCGCGCGAGTTACGCGGCGGTTGGCGATCGGGCCGAGCTGCTGGCAGCGGCGCTCAAGCGCTTCGGGATAAAGGAAGGCGATCGAGTCGGGACCTTCGCCTGGAATACTCAGGAACATCTGGAGGCTTACTTCGCGATTCCGTGCATGGGCGCCGTGCTTCATACGCTCAACTTGCGGCTGTTTCCGGAGCAACTTAGCTACATTATCAACCACGCCGAAGACCGGGTGATTATCGTGGATGATTCGCTGGTCCCTTTGCTCGCCCGCGTCGCTAAAGATTTGAAAACCGTCGAACGGTTTATTGTGATTGGCGATGGAGATGCATCGGCGCTTGGCGACGTGCTTCGATATGAAGAGCTCCTCGCAGCTGAGTCAGCCGGATTTGCATGGCCCGAGCTCGACGAGCGCGCGGCGGCGGCTATGTGCTACACCAGCGGTACGACCGGCAATCCGAAGGGTGTAGTCTACTCGCATCGCTCCACCTTTCTGCATTCACTCGCACAATGCGCGGGATCAGTTTTCGCGTTAACCGAACACGATCGAATTCTGCCCATCGTTCCGATGTTTCACGCCAACGCCTGGGGATTGCCTTACGGCGGATGGATGGCGGGATCGGACTTCATAATGCCTAACCGCTTTCTTCAAGCGGAGCCGCTCTGCCGTTTGATGATGGCTGAGAAGCCGACTTTCTCCGGCGCAGTACCGACAATCTGGAACGACGTAATGCGGTACGCGGAGAACAACAACGTAGATCTCTCATCGCTCAGAATGGTCATCTGTGGGGGCTCGGCGGTGCCGCGAAGCTTGATGGAAAGATTCGAGCAGCGGTTCGGCGTAAAGATCATTCAGGCCTGGGGAATGACCGAGACCAGCCCGCTTGCCGCGGTGGCGTACCCACCCAAGGGCTGCCCGGAGGAAGAGTTGATGGATTGGCGTTCGAAGACCGGGCGAATCAAACCGGGAGTTGAGATTCGGTTGACCGATGGTGACACGGTCCTGCCGTGGGACGGTGAAGCCGTCGGCGAAATCGAGGTTAGAGGCCCGTGGATAACCGCCTCTTACTACGGCGACGACACACCCGAAAAATTTCACGACGGCTGGCTGCGAACCGGCGACGTCGGCACGCTCGACGAGAAGGGGTTTATTCAGATCACCGATCGGGCCAAGGACGTGATCAAATCGGGAGGTGAATGGATATCGACGGTTGAGCTGGAGACCACCTTGATGGCTCATCCCGATGTGATCGAAGCGGCGGTGATCGGTGTCCCCGATGAAAAGTGGGACGAGCGGCCGTTGGCTTGTGTCGTGGTCAAAGAGGGCGCGGGTCGGAACGTGGATCAACTCCGCGCGTTTTTGGCCGAACGAGTGGCGAAATGGTGGGTGCCAGAGCGGTGGTCGTTTATTGATGAAGTTCCAAAAACCAGCGTGGGCAAGTTTGACAAGAAAGTGTTGCGCGCGCGAAGAGAGCAAAATGAGCTCGAGATTATCGAAGCGGGCTCGAAGGCCGCAGGGTAAAGCGTCGCTATGTTAGTGATTCGTTTTTGGGAGGTATGCTAGGCTCTGGCGGAAGGATATGCAGAGAGAACTTAAAATCAGAGTCGATGAACGCGTTTACGAGGCATTAAAGTCAATCGGTGGACCAGACGCCATTGGTCAATTCATAGAGTCTTTGATCCTACCGCGGTTCGCCCACCTAGAGCTCGACTCCGACTACGAGCGACTGAGCGAGGACAAGATTCGCGAAGCAGAGGCGCTTGAATGGGCCGAGGCAGCAATCGGAGATGCTAGCAAGTAATCAAGATTCAGTTGCCAACCACTCCTTTAGCCGGCTCTGTGCTACTTCCTTAGAATTGAGGTGAAAACATGCGACTTTTTAGTAATGCATTTCTCCTTATAGGATTCGCGGCAACAATTCTGTTGCTTTTTTTAGCCGCCGAAGGAGATGCTCAGGTTAAGCGCGCCGCGGGGCAGCGGCCCGTGCACACATACTCAATCGTCGCCCGCGACGCCGCGACTGGCGAGCTTGGCGTTGCGGTCCAGTCCCACTGGTTTTCGGTAGGCTCAATTGTCTCGTGGGCTGAAGCCGGCATCGGCGCCGTCGCGACTCAGTCGTTCGTCGATCCAAGCTACGGCAAGCTCGGGCTCGACTTGATGCGCGCAGGAAGGACCGCGCCCGATGCGCTCAAGGCTCTGCTGGCCGGAGACGATGGCAGAGACGTTCGCCAGGTCGCAATGATTGATGCCCAAGGCCGTGTTGCGGCTCACACCGGCTCGAAGGATATCCCTGCTGCCGGGCACATCGTCGGAATAGACTACTCGGTGCAGGCTAACCTGATGCTTAATGACAAGGTCTGGCCGGCGATGTCCCGCGCGTTTGAAGCCGCGAAAGGGGATTTGGCCGAGCGAATGTTGGCCGCACTGGACGCCGCTCAGGAAGCCGGCGGCGACATCCGAGGCAAACAATCGGCGGCATTGATCGTCGTGAGCGGCAAACCAACGGGCAAGCCCTGGGCGGATCGAGTCTTCGATCTGAGGGTTGATGATAGCGCTGATCCCCTCAAAGAACTGCGTAGATTGGTCATATTGCAGCGCGCTTATAACCATATGAACGCCGGGGATCTTGCGGTCGAGCACAAAGACAACGAACGCGCGTTAGCCGAGTACGGCGCGGCCGCAAAGCTGGTGCCCGACAACGCGGAGATGATTTACTGGCACGCTGTCGCTTTGGTCAACATGGGTCGCGTAGACGAGTCGCTGGCGCTGTTTCGCAAGGTGTTCGCGATGGATAAGAACTGGGTGACGCTGACGCCGCGACTGGCAAAAGTCGGTTTGATTCCCGACGACCCGAAAGTGATACAGCGAATCGTCAATGTTGGAAGCGGCAAGTAGCTCGTGAGATACTGTGCAAACTTTAGTTTGTCGATCAGGCGCCGGCCGGTAGCGGTTAAGAAGGTTTATCGACAAACTAAAGTTTGTCGGAATCTAATCGAGTCAAGGGGACCTTATGTCGAAGATCTGGGATGAACGCGAGAAGTCACTCGAGAACGAATACTTCAGACGCAGGGAGCAGGAGCTCATCGAAAAACTTCGGGGGAAACGCGCTGAAGAGGCAAAGAAACGAGCGGCAGATGATTCATTTCCAAAGTGCCCGAAATGTGACGGCACGCTCGGGGCAATCGCCTTTGAAAACGTGGAGATCGACCGCTGCGCTAATTGCCACGGTGTTTGGCTTGACGCAGGGGAGCTCGAGTTGTTGACCGGACACCAAGAGAGCGGGTCGTTGTTACATAAGTTTTGGAAGAGCTTCGGGCGTTGATAGCTCCACGAAATCCGAATCTCAACTGGAGACGTATTAGACCATTGAGACTCGGAGGAAACGATGGAGATCACAAGGGATACTGACCCCGAACAGAATACGCTACGAATCCTGGCTGTGGCCTATCACGCGGTGATGCTCGCAGCATTCGTGATTGGATTGTACGGCCTTTTCTCGTTGTTCTCGCTCGCCAGCTCAGAGTTACAGCAGTCTGTTCACATTGTGGGATCGCTCCGATAACAGTTTCGGAAATCCCAACGTTGAACCGCTTCAATCTCGGTGCTAGACTCCGGCTATGAGCACCTCAAGAGGCCCCGGTCACGCTGAGCCCAGGAGCATCGCGTGGACCATCTCGCGCAGACTCGGGATGGTAATCGTGTTGGCGCTCGCGTTTTCGTTGAGCGCTATTGTCACGATCTACACGCTGTTCCGAAGCGGCAACACTGAGGTTCCTGATCTGGTCGGCAGACCCGAAGCCGAAGCTCAAAAGCTGGCCGAACAAGCGGGATTGAGAGTGAAGATCCAGCGCCGAAGCGATTCGACGATCACCCCAAATCTGGTTATCGAAACCCGCCCGGGCCCGAACTCATCCGTAAAAAAAGACTCCGTCTTGACCATAGTGGTTAGCAGCGGGCCGATTCAAACCAAGAGTCAAGTTTTAATGCCTGGGCGAGCATCGCCTGGCCGTCGACATCAATTGAGATCTTTGATCGTGGATGCCGGTAAAGGCTTTGTCGACTCTGTCAGGAGAGTAACGCAATGATCCAGATTGCGCCGTCAATCCTCTCGGCAGACTTCTCGCGGCTTGGCGAAGAAATCAAGGCAGCCGAACGCGGCGGTGCCGGCCTTATTCACGTGGACGTGATGGACGGCCATTTTGTCCCAAACATCACGATCGGCCCTCTGGTGGTAAAAGCCGCGCGGCGCGCGACCGACCTTCCGCTCGATTGCCATTTGATGATCACCGATCCGGATCTTTACATCGACGACTTCGCCCGTGCCGGAGCTTCGATGATTTCTGTGCACGTGGAGGCGGTAGTGCATCTTCACCGCACCCTGACGGCAATCCGCGATCTTGGATGCCGGCCCGGCGTGGTTCTGAACCCGGCAACGCCGCTTGGATCCATTGACGAGGCGCTGCCATTCGTCGACTACGTGCTGATTATGTCGGTAAATCCTGGGTTTGGTGGCCAGTCCTTCATAGACACCTCGCTTGACAAGATAAGTCGGCTGCGGAGTATGATTAATTCTCGCGGCTTGAACGTTCATATTGAGGTGGACGGGGGAATCGGGTTGAATAACGTTGCGACAGTGGTCCGCCACGGAGCCGAATGGATAGTCGCAGGCTCCGCAGTTTTCGGTAAAGGGGACCCGGAAGCCGCAACTCAAGAGCTTCGTTTAAAGGCATTAGAGCCGCTAACAGTTTAAACCCGTGCTCGCTGCTGTAGAATAAGACACCCAGCCAACAAGTTAAACAAAGGAGAAAGGCCGTTAGCTGCCGGGGCGGCGGTCACCCAAGTAGTATGAGAGTAGCAAAGATTCTTGTCGCAGTCTTAGCGATTGCGATTCCGTTTGCGGCGTGCGGCGGCAAGGCAAAAAGTAAGCTGACGCTGGAAGAGGCCAAGGGACCTGGTCGCGATTTGGAACTATATCGTCAGGGAGCGGATGCCATCCGCAAAGGTAACTTTGATGAAGGCCGGATACTGTTGAACACTATGATCAACACGTACTCCGAAAGCCCGATGATAAAGATGTCCAAGCTGTCGATCGCCGATTCATACTACCTGCAGGGCGGCTCAAAAGGGCTGGCCCAGGCTGAGGTTGAGTATCGCGATTGGATTCAGTTCTTCCCCGACGACCCGCTTGCCGATGAAACGATGTTAAAAATAGCAGAGGTTCATCTAAAGCAGGTAATGGCGGCCGATCGCGACACCACTCACGCCAGGTTAGCCGAGCGCCAGTTGAAGGAATTGCTCCGCCGATATCCAAACACCGACTCGAAGGAACAGGTCGAGGGTTTGATGAGTCAGGTGCAGGAAATACTGGCGATGCACGAGCTAAAAGTCGCGCGTTTTTACTTCGACATTCGCGAATCAGCGCAAGCCGCACAAATGCGCACCGAGGAGATACTGAACAAGTATCCAAATTTTTCAAGATTTGATGAAGCGCTTTATCTCCACGCGCGGGCGATGGAGATCCAGGAAGACACCGAGACCGCCAGTAGGGATCTCGCGCGCATCGTTGCCAGCCATCCCCATTCCGAATTTGCCGAGCGGGCAAAAGAAACACTGAAGAAGTGGGGCAAGCCTGTGCCTGATTCTGATCCCGCTAAAGTTGCCGAAGCTCCTGCCGATGGTAAAGGGCTTCCGTCGCGTCTTCTTGGCTTCGTGCTCGGCCCACGCATCGACACATCCAACAGAGGGGTGATCATCGATCGCGACCTGAAGACTGACGAGATCGTAGCGAAGGCGCAGGAGGCGGCAGGAGTCAAAGCAGGCGGCCCGGTGACTCCAGGAGCAACGACAACCACAAACTCTCCCGATGCTCGTCCGCGCCGCGCCGCAACGCAGGCAGGACAGGATGTTGAAGTAAAACCGGGGGCGCCGGCCGATCAAAAGACTCAAAGTCCTTCGAGCAAAGACAAGAAAAGCAAAGACGATAAAGACAAGGACAAGAAGAAACCCGAAGGCGGCTCGAAGGTACTGCGGAATCCGTAGCAATCAGGTGTTGGGTGCGCGGGCGTCAGAGATGGCGCCCGGCATCTAAGCCTAGCACCAGATGGAGCGAACCTTCCCAGAGCATCAATCCCTTCCAGAACCGAATCCCAAAGCATTATCGATCATGATCGTCGCCGGCGAGGCGAGCGGCGACAGGCACGGCGCCGCTCTGGCTCGTGCGCTCAAGCGGCTCAATCCCGAGATCAAATACGACTTGTTTGGATCCGGCGGCGAGGAAATGCGCGCCGCGGAGGTGGAAACCCTCGTCGACGCGCGTGAGGTGGGGATCATCGGCGTACCTGAAATCGCGCGAGCAATCGGCAAGCTTTATCGCGCCTATCGAACGCTGCTTGACGCCGCCCGAACCAGACGGCCGTCGGCAATCGTGCTAATTGATTGGCCGGACTTCAACATGAGGCTTGCGAGAAAGCTTCATCGCGACGGGTTCAAAGTAATCTATTACATCAGCCCGCAAGTATGGGCCTGGCGGAAGTATCGAATTCGCGCGTTGCGCCGCGACGTCGATCGAATGTTGGTGATCTTGCCGTTTGAAGAGGAGTTCTACCGGCGCGCGGGGCTCGACGTCCAGTATGTCGGTCACCCTTTGGCGGAAGCTGTTCGAATTACTTCATCCCGCGAAGACTTCTGCCGGCGTCACGGATTGGACCCAGCGCGCCCCATTGTCTCGCTGCTGCCCGGAAGCAGGCATAAAGAGATTCACTATCATTTACCGGCGATGCTGGACGCCGCAGTTCGATTGCGGACCAATCGATTGGGGATTGCGGATTGCGGATTGCGGATTGAAAACCGACCGGCAGAATCCGCAGATCCACAATCCGCAATCCGCAATCCGCAATCAGCTGCTCCGCAATCGATTGTTCCGCAATTCGTGGTTCCTCTTGCCTCCACGGTCCGCCGCGCTGACGTTATGGCTGCAATCCAGCAAGCGCAACTCGCGGCTATCGAGCGAGGTGAATCCGACGGCCTGAGCATCACCGTCGTGGAGGGCGACACCTACAACGCGTTGGGACATTCCGAGATTGCTGTGGTCGCCAGTGGAACAGCGACGGTCGAGGCTGCGCTTGCTGGCACGCCAATGGTGATCATCTATCGCGGCTCAGAGTTGAACTGGCGTTTGATCCGTCCACTCATTCATCTTGATACGTTTGGGATGGTGAATTTGATCGCGGGCCGCCGCATCGTGCCCGAGCTCATCCAGCACGGAGTTACCGGAGCGTCTATTGCTCGTGAGGTGGAAGCGATCCTCTCGGATACGTCTCGACTCGACCGGATGCGCAGTGACCTTGAACAAGTACGCGAGAAGCTCGAAGCTGGTGGAGATTCGGGAGCCGAAAGAGCGGCGCGCGCGGTAGTGCAGGCGATCAATGAATAGATAATATCGATGCCTATCTTTGCGCCATTAAAAGCTTGGCAATCCAACGCTCCGGGCTATAATCAAGTCCGGAATGGGGTTCGGTTTGTCCTTAGCGGGTAGGCCCGCCACAAACCACGCAGACTTCTTGGCCAGCACACGTGATAGAACAATCGCAAAATCCTGATAACTCCCGTTTAACCGAACGCGGGCGCCGCCGGCTCACCAAGGTAATCATCCTTTCGATAGTCCTTCTCCTGCTGATGCTCTCGCTAATCGCTCAGGGCGGGTTTAATCTCACCCCATTTGTAACTCCCGACACCGCCGCCGAGACGCTGCTCCTGTACGCGCTCTCGACTCTTAACTTCCTGGCTTTCGTAACTCTGTTGTTCGTATTGTTGAGGAACGTCCTAAAGCTGGTGCGCGAACGACGTTCCGCTCGGCTTGGCTCAAAGTTCAAATCGCGACTGGTAAGTTACGCCATCGGCTTATCGCTTCTGCCGGTTCTGTTGCTGTTCTTCTTTGCATTCGGGCTGTTAAATCGCAGCATCGACCGATGGTTCGGGGAGCCTGCGCGCCAAATCGTCGACGATGCTCGGGCTATCGAAGAAAGCTATTTCAAAAAAGAGGAATCGGATCTTGTGGGCAGCGCCCGCGCACTTGCCAGGAGTTTTCCTTCGAGTGAGCCGGCTGGTTACGACAGTCCTGAACTAAGATCCAGGCTCGATCAGGAAATGTCGGATCACGATCTGGCTCTGGTAAGGATCTCGTTCCCAGGCGGAGTCAAGACCATACAGCGAGGCGAAACCCAAATCGCGCCACACATCGAAGACACCTTGCAAGCCGCCGAACAGCAGGTTCGAGGCGGGGGTGAGTTCTTTAGCGGGAGCGACACGGGCGATCGACCGAGTGCGATTTTTGTGATCGCCGCAGTCCGGCTCTCAAACGCCCCGAGCGACCGCCGCGTGCTCATAGTCGCGCGCGAGTTCCCGCCGGAATTGACTCAGCGGGCCGCAACTATCAGCGAACAGCACGAGAACTTTCACAGCATGCTCGGTAAGATCAAACGCATAAAAGCGATCTACATTTTGCTGCTCGCCGCGGTCACGTTGCTTCTGATCTTCTCTGCAAGCTGGCTTGCTCTTTATGTTGCGCGCGGTATCACGATCCCGATTCAAGCGCTTGCCGAAGCAACCGATCGAGTTGCCAAAGGCGATTTTGGCCGTCCGGTCGAGGTTGTCGCCGAAGATGAACTCGCTGTCCTGGTGAAGTCATTCAACCAGATGGCTGCGATGCTCGCCGAAAACCGCGAGCGTCTCGAACACGCGGCCGATGATCTCAGCCGTATCAATCTGGCTTTGGATGACCGCCGGCGGTACATTGAGACGGTGTTGGAGTCCTTGTCGACAGGTGTGATCTCGACTGATGAGAACGCAGGGATCGCTACGATCAATCGCTCGGCTTTATGGATGCTTGGCCTCAAAGATAAACCCGAGGACCGGACGCCAGTTGATCGAATCGTCGAAGGACCTCAAGGCGAGGAACTCGCGGCTCTCTGTCGCCGGGCTCGGCGAAGCGAAATCGCTCAAAGCGAAATAGAATTCAAGCGCCCCGACGGCAGTTCACTCTCGACGGCGACTACGGCGATTGCGCTGCGAAGCTCCGAGGGTGTAGTCGAAGGTTTGGTGATCGTGATTGAAGATTTGACCGATCTGATTCAAGCGGAACGCGCGGCAGCCTGGGGCGAGGTTGCTCGACGAATGGCTCACGAGATCAAGAACCCGCTCACGCCAATTCAACTTTCAGCTGAACGCATATTGCGAAACTATGAACGCAGTGCCGGCGGAACACCCGAGCCGCGATTTGATGAAGTCGTCCGTGAGGGCACTACGACTATCGTGCGCGAGGTTGCAGCGCTTCAACGCATGGTCGAGGAGTTCTCGCGGTTCGCGCGGCTCCCGGAAGCCCGTCCGATAGCGGCGTCATTAAACGACGTCGTGCGCGACGCGGTGAGCCTCTATGCCGAGCGTCTTGACGGCATTCGCATGAACTGTCGTCTGTCGGATGAGCTTCCAACCCTGTGGTTGGACACCGAACAAATAAAGCGGGTGTTGGTGAACCTGATCGATAACGCGGTGGAAGCGCTGGGTACTGATGGCAAGGATCGTGGAAACGGATCGAGCCCTCCGCATGAAGCCCAGGAACGATCGATTACGCTCGAATCCTCTTATCTCAAGGCTACCGATTCGGTGCGACTAATTGTCGCCGACACCGGTCACGGCATCAGCCGCCGCGATCGCGACAAGCTCTTCCTTCCAAAATTTTCCACGCGAACCCGGGGTACCGGGTTGGGTCTGGCGATCGTTAGCCACATCATCGCCGACCATAAAGGCCGGGTGTGGGTTGAAGACAATCAACCTTGCGGAGCCCGCTTTATCATCGAGCTACCCGCGGGCCGCGGCGAGTGAGTTACAGTTCGCCGTCCAGAACGATGTTATCTCGCAGACGAGTGGCTCCTATGTAAACCGCCAGCGACACCAGCGATGACGCGTCACCCGGAACCAACTCGAGGGCTTTTAGTCGTTCGGTATCGGTGATCGCCACGTAATCGATGCGCGCCAGCGGTTCTGCTTCGATAATCGAGCGCATCGATCCGATCAAGCGCTCCGCTTCCCGCGCGCCTCCGTTGTAAAGAGATTGACACCGCTCCAGAGCGCGCCGCAGCACGATCGCCGCCTTCCGTTCCTCGGTTGAGAGTCTGGCATTGGCGGACGACAGCGCGAGCCCGTCCTCCTCCCTGACAATTGGACAAACCACGATCTCGACATCCATCGCCAGCTCGGAGACCATTCGCTTTACGATAATCGCCTGTTGGGCGTCCTTGCGACCTAGGAACGCGAAGTGAGGATAGACAATGTTGAGCAGCTTGTTAACCACTGTGGTGGCATCGCGAAAGTGGCCCGGCAGGCTTGCGCCCTCGAGTCTTTCGCTCAGCCCTTCGACGGTCACGAAGGTTGAAAAGCCCTGCGCGATTACTTCCTCAGCCGCGGGCGCAAAGATGAAATCAGCTCCGCGACTAAAGGCCAGCTCCCCATCCCGCGCAATGTCCAAATCGGGTTCATCAGCGCCGAGGTCCGGAATGATCGATACAATGACCGAGTCGCACAGTTCGCGAGCGCGGGTCATCAGCGAGAGGTGTCCCTCGTGAAACCTGCCGGCGGTAGGAACAAGTCCGATGCGCTTTCCCTCGGCTCGCAGCTCGCGCCGAGTGGACACCATTCGAGGAATTCGATTTATTATCTCCATCGCGTCCGTTCGTAGTGAGGCCCGACCCTCAAGCCGGGTTGATTATATTGGAATCGATTTTGATTGCAATCTGGGAAGGGCCGAACGCAGGTTCTTCCAGTATCCGAATTTCAGTATTTCAAGTCTGACCCCGAGCTAACTCGCTTATTCAAACGGACGGAAAATATTAAATGGCGCGGAGGCGGTACCGTTCGGGTTGCGTACTACAAGCGTGGCGGTCGTACCTTGAGCTATTTTCTTTCCGCCCTTCTTGCAACGGAGAAAGCCGGCAGGATCGGCATCGTCGTTCACGGTCGCTACCTCACTGCCGTTAATATCAACGACCGCACCCATTGCGAAGTTATTGCCAAGCACAAAGAGTTTCTTCCCCTTTATGTTGGCGCCGGTAATTGTCGGCAGCGGTGCCGTGCCGTCGCCGGTTATGGTAAACGTACCGCTAAGCACCTGCACCGCGTCGCCTGATTTCTTGCCGACCATTATCCGAAGTTTCGCGCGGGTCGTAGGCGTGTTTGGAACGGTCCAATCGTGGCTTGTCGTTGCCGGATTGGTAGTGGAGAGAATCAGATTGGTTATTGGAAATGTAGCTCCGTCATCGGTTGAATAGCGCAGCTCGACGTTATCGATGTTTGACGGACCGGTCACCGCCCAATTAATCATCTGATGAGACCCGGCGGCCAGCACTACGCCAGTCAAGTTCGATTGGAGAGCAACGGTTACTACGCTGGTCGGCGAGTCGGCGCTAACGCGATCTGTGTAAATATAATCACCGCCCCCACCTACGCCGTCCGGCGTCCCGTCATTATTTGAAGCATTCCCAGCCATCCAAAAACTGACTGTACCTATGTCAGTACTTGGGGCAGTCCATCGGATTTGCCATGTTCGGCTTCCCTGCACAGGCGCAAGCGTGCCCAACTGCGTATGTTCGATATACTGCCTTCCGCCCGCTCCGGTGTCCGGATTAAGCCAGCTCGCTGAATCAACCGGTTCCAACGTGCCAGCTCTAGTTCCGTTCGCATCCAGAGCTGTGAGTTGGAAACCGAAGCGTACGCGTCCCGCCTGCTGCACAGTGACCGCAAGCGTGTACTGCTGACCCGGCGTGTAGACAGCCGGTAGGTTGGCAAGCCGAATGCTGCCCGGCCCAACGTTTGGAAACTCTGAGGGTTTGTCGTGGCAAGCCGTACAGACGCCAAGATCACCTGGCGCATTTGTGTAGCCCGGGTCGGGGCCGGTGACCTTAGCGTAAGCAACCGCGGTCACAAAAAGGACCAGCACCAAGGTTTGAATCTTTTGCTTGTAGTGTGCCATTAACATCTCGACGCGTTCGACACGCTGGTCAC
>DASRIZ010000385.1:0-12289 GCA_035649735.1 Blastocatellia bacterium
AGTATTATCGCGATTTGTATAACGTCGATCGGATCGAGGTCTTGAGAGGGCCTAACGCAATGGTTTTTGGACGAGGAGGTGGCGGCGGCGTTATCAACCGAGTCACCAAAGAGGCCGAGTTTGTCCCATTTCGCGAACTCTCAATACAGGGCGGTTCATTTAGGAACAAAAGGATTGCAGTTGATCTGAACCAACCCTACAAAGACAAAGCAGCGTTTCGCCTGAACGGGGCCTATGAAAACTCCGGGAGCTTCCGCGACTTCGTAGGCATCGAGCGCTATGGGATCAATCCTACGATGACGATCACGCCGGGCAAACGGACCAGGCTCTCTCTCGGCTATGAGTTTTTTCGGGACTACCGAACTGCCGATCGTGGGATCCCGTCGTTTCAGGGACTTCCTGCGGACACCGACATTGCTACCTTCTTTGGCAATCCAAACGACAGTTATGTGAGAGCCGCCGTCAATCTGGGGTCTGCGACAATTGAGCACCAACAAGGCCTGTTTAACATTCGCAACGCCACGCGAATCGGTGCTTACGACAAGGGCTATCAGAATTATGTTCCCGGAGCGGTCACGCCCGATAAGACCCTCGTCGCTATCTCTGCGTACAATAACTCTACGCAGCGTCTCAACATATTCAACCAAACGGACGCGTCCTACACGATATCAACTGGCAGAATCCGTCATGTGGTTTTGGCTGGGATTGAAGTGGGTCGACAACTGACGGATAACTTTCGTAATACGGGCTTTTTCAACAATACCGTGACGTCTGTGAATGCCCCGTTTGCGAATCCAACCATCAATACCCCGGTGACATTTCGGCAAAGCGCGACCGATGCAGACAATCATATTCGGACCAATATCGGCTCGGCGTACGCTCAAGACCAGATCGAGCTATCACGATATGTTCAGTTGATCGCCGGGCTGCGGTTTGACCACTTTGACCTGCAGTATCACAACAACCGCAACAATGACCAGCTGCGGCGAATAGACAACATGGTCTCGCCGCGAGTTGGAGTCATCCTTAAGCCAGTAACTCCGCTGTCGATTTACGGGAATTACAGCGTATCCTTTTTGCCCAGCTCAGGAGATCAATTCTCTTCGCTGACTACCATCACTCAGCAGGTCAACCCTGAAGAGTTCAACAACTACGAATTGGGGGTCAAGTGGGACGTCCGGCGTTCGCTCGCGCTTACGACGGCGGTCTATCGACTCGAACGGACGAACACCAGATCGACCGATCCAAACGATCCCACCAGAATCATTCAAACCGGTCGTCAGCGCACGAACGGTTATGAGATTGGATTGAACGGGAACATCACCAGTGCCTGGAAACTGGCGGGAGGCTATGCATACCAGGACGCTTTTATCACCAGCGCCACTACGACCGCTCGAGCCGGGGCACAGGTAGCTCAAGTACCGCGCCACAATTTCTCGCTGTGGAACAACTACCAGCTTCTCACAAGACTTTCCGCAGGTTTTGGCATAATCCATCGTTCGGACATGTTTGCGGCGGTGGATAATACTGTAACTTTGCCGGGCTACACTCGAGGAGACGCCGCGATCTATTTCGGGCTAACCGAAAGGCTTCGGCTTCAGGCAAACGTGGAGAATCTGTTCGGCAAGACTTACTATATAAACGCAGACGGCAACAACAACATCACCCCCGGTTCATCGCGCGCGTTTCGCATTGCGTTGACGGCGAGGTTCTAACGAGCCGCAGAGTTAGACAAGCAGCCGTTCAGACGCTAAACACCGCGCGTCCGGCAACAAGAGTAGAGACCACTGAACCTCGTAGCCGTGTTCCGGCAAAAGGAGTATTGCGGCTCTTTGATTTGAATTTCTTTGGATCGACGGTCCATTCACGGTCAGGATCGAATACCGTGATGTCTGCTGAAGCCCCTTTGGTAAGGGTCCCTCCCGGGAGTGAAAAGGCTCGCGCCGGTCCGAACGTCATCATCTCGATGATTCGCGCGAGCGGGATAGAACCCGAATGGTAAAGGACCATTAGAGCAACTCCCAACGCGGTTTCAAGCCCAACTACCCCAAAGGGCGCGCGATCGTACTCAAACATCTTTTCGTCCAAATGATGAGGCGCGTGGTCTGTTGCAATCGCATCAATTGTCCCGTCGCGAGCGGCCTCGATTAGAGCAACGCGGTCTTCCTCACTGCGAAGCGGCGGACTCATCTTTGTGTTCGTGTCGAAGCCCAGCACCGCCGCATCGGTAAGGGCGAGATGATGCGGTGTGACCTCGCAGGTTACCGCGAGCCCCTCTCGCTTGGCACGACGAACCATCTCAACCGAGCCTGCGGTAGAGATGTGAGCAATATGAACGCGGGCGCCAGTGAGTTCGGCGAGCCGGAGGTCGCGGGCTACGTGCAATTCTTCTGCGGCGCCACTCATTCCCTTCAGACCAAGCAGCGTCGAATTGCGTCCTTCGTTCATCACCCCGCCGGCAGCAAGATGTAAATCCTGACAGTGATCCACAACGATCAGCCCGTGGTCACGCGCGTACTCCATCGCGTGACGCATTACCTGTGAATTCATAACCGGGCGGCCGTCGTCGGACACAGCAACCGCGCCGGCCGCTTTCATCTCGGCCATCTCGGCCAACTCTTCACCCTTTGATTCGCGGGTTATTGCGCCTACCGGGTACACGCGCGCAAGATTGGCTTCACGAGCCTTGTCGATGATAAACCTGGTTACTGACGCGTTGTCGTTTACAGGCTTAGTGTTGGGCATCGCACAGATCGAAGTGAACCCACCGGCTGCTGCTGCGGCGGCGCCTGACGCGATCGTTTCTTTATACTCCTCGCCGGGTTCACGAAGGTGTACGTGCAGATCGATGAATCCCGGTGAAACGACCAAACCGTTCGCGTCGATCACTGACGCCCCATCATCCCGCAACGACTCGCCAATCGACTTCACCCGGCCATCTTCGATAAGAAGGTCGGAGATCTGGTCTATCGGCTGCGATGGATCGATCACTCGGCCGCCCTTGATTAACAGCTTCACTGCGCCTCCGTCCCTATCAGCAAGAATAGAATCGCCATTCTCACTGCCACGCCGTTGGTCACCTGATCGAGGATCAACGACCGGGCGCTGTCAACGACTTCTGAGCTGATTTCGATTCCACGATTGATTGGCCCCGGGTGCATTACGATGCAGTCACTTGCTGCAAGTTCAAGCCGTCGGAGCGTCAAACCGTACTGACTCGAATACTCTTTTAGCGACGGGAAAAACGCATCGGTCATTCGTTCGCGCTGAATTCGCAGCATCATCACGACATCACTTCCGGTGATCGCGCCGTCGATGTGATCGCAAACGGTCAGCGAGCCTTCGCAGCTCGATATGATGCTTTGGTAGCCGAGAGGGACTAGCGTGCGCGGGCCGGCGATTCGCACATGCGCTCCGAGCTTTGTTAACAGGTGAACGTTGGAGCGAGCGACGCGGCTATGCATGATGTCACCGACGATTGCTACCTGCAGCCCGTCGACGCGTCCCTTGTGTTCTCGAATGGTGAACGCGTCCAGCAAGGCCTGGGTCGGATGTTCGTGCGCTCCGTCGCCTCCGTTGATGATTGAAGCGCTGACCATTTTCGAAAGCTGATGAGGAACCCCCGGCGACGGGTGACGAATCACGATTGCGTCCGGGGCCATCGCCTGAAGGTTTTGAGCGGTGTCGATCAGCGATTCGCCTTTGCTGACCGATGACGTCGATGCGGAGATGTTGACCGCATCCGCCGAGAGGCGTTTTGCGGCAATCTCGAATGAGGTGCGAGTGCGAGTGGAAGCTTCGAAAAAGAGGTTGATGACGGTCTTACCGCGAAGCGCGGGGACCTTTTTTATTGCTCGAGCCGATACCTCTTTGAACGACCCGGCTGTGTCGAGGATCGTCGTGATCTCCTCGACTGAAAGCTCTCTAATGCCTAGAAGGTCTTTCCTTGTAAACGGCAACTTAGTTAGTGGTCAGTCCGTGGTCCGTAGTCCGTAGTCAGCGGTCTTTGGTTAATTCGGCACCAAGAGCCACTGACTACGGACCACGGACTACGGGCTATTCCCTCAATCATTCTCCACAACGATGACTTGCTCGTCTTCGTCGTAGTCGGTGAGCATCACTTTGACGATTTCCGAGTCCGTGGTCTGCACTTGCTTCCCAACATAATCGGCTTGTATGGGAAGCTCGCGATGACCGCGATCGATCAACACGGCGAGCTCGACACGAAGTGGCCGGCCAAAATCCACCAGTTCATCCATCGCCGCGCGAACAGTCCGGCCGGTATACAGCACGTCATCAACTAACACTATAGTGCTATCAGTGACGTCAACCGGAATCTCCGTTCGGTTTACGACCGGGCGCGGTCCAACAGTCGAGAGATCATCTCGATAGAGCGTTATGTCGAGCTGTCCGGTTGGCGGGCGCGTACCTTCGAGTTGCTGAATCTTGTCGGCGATCCTCTCTGCAAGCGGAACACCTCGCCGTCGAATCCCCACGAGCAGCAGATCCGAGGTGCCCACATTTCGCTCGACGATTTCCGAAGCCAACCGCGACAACGCGCGGTTGATTCCCGCGGCGTCCATTATCTGGGTCTTAAGTTTCATCGCAGGTTCGGCCCCAAGCCGCGCAGAATATAACATGCGCTCCAATTGTGCTCAACGCAGGCGGGTCACTTCTGCTTTACCGAAAACAGAACACCCGAGATGTTTATCGTACCCTTGCGCGACGAACCAGTGCCGTTTGGAGCGACGGTAAAGGTCAACACTCCGTTTCCTATTCCGCCGTTATCTGAGGTGATCGTAATCCAGCTATTGTTGCTTATTGCGTTCCAGATGCATTCCTCGGTAGCAACCACGTTTGTGCTTCCGTTACCGCCCGCCGAAGAGAAGCCCTGATAGATCGAAGTGACGCCGTAGCTGCAACCGCTTTGACCGAATCCCTCTTGACGCACGGTGAAGTCTCTCTGCGCGACGGTGATTTTACCAATGCGGAACCGCTCGTCCATATTGTCGCGGACACTAAAACTTATAACGCCATTTCCAGTGCCGTTACCGCTGTTGATTATGATCCAGCTATCGTTGGTGGTGGCTGTCCAATTGACCCCGGGCGGCGCCGAGACGTTTAACGAAGCATCCGTGCCCACCGCGTTAAAGGCCCCGCTCATCGGCGAAAACGTCGTCAGCGCCATGTCAGTCGCGGCCTTCACGTTTAGCCTGCCAAAGCCGAATACGTTGTTGGGCCACGATCCGCTGCTGCTGCACAACGCTGAATTGATGTGAAAAGCGGAGTCGGTCAAGATAGCTTCGATAGTTGAGACTTTCCCTCGCAAGGAAGGCTGTGCGGAAAGCACTAATGCGACAGCACCCGCGACATGGGGCGTAGCCATCGACGTTCCGCTAAGACTGGCATATGAACTGATGCTCGTTCTTGTGCTCGATCTTGTGCTCGTCCCTGGCGCGCTTATGTTCGGTTTCTGACGGTTGCTGCCGTCGATCGTGACGGGACCGCGGCTGCTAAAGGAAGCAATGCTGTCGGTTCCGGTCTGTAATGCACCCACGGTAAACGAGTCCGCATAGGTTGCCGGCGGGTCCACGACCGTTGAGCAACTTGAACCTGAGTTGCCCGCCGCCACAACCATAACAATTCCTGCAGCTCGTTGCGCGGCCACTGCAGCGAGCAACGAACTGGCGTTGCACCCTTCCGACGGAGGGCAGGTCCACGAATTGGTAGTCACGTGGGGCGCTTTGGTTGGATCGCCTTGCGCGGTCGTGCCACCTACGGGATACGGAGCGAGGAAGAATTCCATGCATTCAATATAAGTTGCTGGAGTTCCGTTACCCTGATCCATATTCCGGCAACCTATCCATTTCGCGCCGGGCGCCATGCCGACCTGATTTGTCCCCCCATCATCGCCTACCGCCGTTCCAGCAGTATGAGTCCCGTGACCGTCGTCATCGCAGGGCTGCGTCGAATTTGGCCCGCAAGATCCGCCGCCTGAGTGGATGCTGTCGTGCCAGTTGTAATTGTGATCAGCCGATACTCCGTTCCAGCCGCGATAGTGTCCCTTAAGTGCGTTATGATCCCAGCGGTAGCCGGTATCCGCAGCCCCCACGACTATTCCCTGTCCGGTATAGCCCATCGCCCAGACCTGCGGCGCATTTGTGTGGTTTATCCCCGGTTCTACCGCCTCAGGAGCGGCAGACTGTTTCGTGTCCGGAGCTTCAGCCAATTGCGGAATAGGATTGCGAATTACCGGATTGCCATCGATGCGCGCAACATCCGACCGCGCGGCTAGCGTCAACGCAACGTCGAGAGTTCCCTTCACCCAAATCATATTGACGATATAAAACGGGCGATGCTCAACCGAATGAGATTTCAACCAGTTGACCAGCGGCTTCTGCGTTGACTGCGCTTTGTCGTATAGGGTGCGATAAACGTACTCCCCTTTCTGTTCTTTTGTCTCAAGCCTGTCGGCAACGCTCAGGTCCGGTTGGTCGGCGAGGACCACCAGGAACTCCGCCTCTCCTTTTGCAGCGATCTCGTCGAGCACCCACGAATGTATCTTAGCCAGGTCACTTCTGGGTACGGCTTGAGACTGAGACTGAGAATCACTTGAACGCACCGACGCAAGGGTCAGCGCAACAAAGAAAACCACGGCAAGTACGCGAATTCTCATAACACAATAGACTCCGAAAAAATTCCTGTCCTTAAGATGGGGGACATGCTATTTGACTGGCTGCATATGATTCTTCAACGTACAACACCGATCAAAGCCGAGTCAATGATGATGTCAAAGCACGGTTGTCGCTGACTTGACACTTATGGAAGAAGATACCTTCGAGAATCAAGGCTGAACTCGCGCCGACACGCCCGGTTGCGCCGCCTTGCTTGAATATACCAATTTACCGTTGACGAAGGTCTTCAACACGGTAATGCGAAGCAGTTCACTGGGCGCAATTTTGGTTGGGTCTTTGGAGATAACGATCAAATCCGCGAGCTTCCCTTGCTCGATCGAGCCTTTATTCTTCTCTTCAAACTCGGCGTAAGCGGCTTCGATGGTGTACCCGCGCAGTGCCTCCTCGAGCGTCATTCGTTGTTCCGGATACCAACCCCCCTTCGGGTTGCCTTGCGGGTCCTGACGGGTTACCGCGGCATAGATCCCGTAGAACGGATTCAACGTCTCGCCCGGAAAGTCCGAGCTGATCGGCACGTGTGCGCCAGTCTTCAATATCGATCGCCACGCGTACGCGCCCTTGATGCGATCCGCGCCGATTCGTTTCTCAGCCCAGGGCATATCCGAAGTGCAATGAGTCGGTTGCATCGACGCGATTACGCCGAGCTCCGCAAAACGCGGAATGTCCGCAGCCGCCACCACCTGGGCATGCTCAACACGCAGCCGAGCGTCATTAGCGGAAGCCTGTTTTAAGACTCGCTCATAAGCGTTTAACACCTGGTTGTTTGCAGCGTCGCCGATTGCGTGCGTAGCAACCTGAAACCCTCGTCCGAAACAACGCCTCGTTATATCGGAGAGCGCCGCTTCGTTCGTCGTGAACATACCTTTTGTTTCCGTGGCGTCGCTGTAAGGCTCGAATAGCGCCGCGCCTCGCGAGCCCAACGCCCCGTCGGCGAAGACCTTTACGCTTCTAATCGTCAGCCGGTGCTGCGGATCAACCTCGGGGCCGCGCTTTAACCACTCGTCGATCAGGGTGGAATTCGCGCCGTCGAGCATCGCATAGATCCGCACCGAAAGCCGGTCCTTCTTTACCATCTCTCTAAACGCCTGAAGCATGATAGGAGTGACCCTGGCTTCGTGGACGGAGGTGAGCCCGTTGCGAAGACACTCGCGCGCGGCGAGATCGAGAGCGATCTTTACCGAATCCAAATCGAGCGGCGCTACGTGACTCGCAACAAGATCCTGTGCTCGATTGATCAGCACCCCGGAAGGTTCGCCGGTTTTCACGTCCCGGAGAATCTTGCCGTTCTCAGGGTCGCGCGTGTCTTTGTTTATCCCGGCTACCAACAACGCTCGCTTGTTCACCCATGCGGCAAACCCGTGAAGTCCCGTTAGAAAAACCGGGTTTGTCGGGGCAGCTTCGGTCAGCAATTCGTGAGTCGGATATTGGGTAGCCCACTTGCCCTCGTCCCAACCCCATCCGAGTATCCATTCGCCGGATCGAAGCGTTGCAGCCTTGTCCTTCACTCGTCTGGCCGCCTCTTGCGGAGTCGATACGCCTTTGAGATCGAGTTTGAGAAAACTCTCGCCGAGGTTCATCAGGTGGCCGTGAGCATCAATGATTCCCGGAAGCACCGTTGCCCCTCCCAGATCCAGCGTGTCAGCAGCATTCGGATAAAGGGTTTTTGCGTCGACACTTGAGCCAACCCACGCGAATCTTCCGTCGACGATTGCAACCGCTTCGGCGGTGGGTTGTCGCGGATTCATTGTAATTATGTTCGCGTTCAGCAAAAGCAAGTCAGCCCTGGAACGTGATTGCGTCAAGGCCGAAGGAATCGATGCCAGCAATGATGTGATTGCGAAGAGTAAGAGAAGTCGCTTCACAAGGTCCCTCCGAAGGTTCCTGGAATAGTGCAGTGCGCCGAGTGTAGCGCCTCGTCACAAGCGAAGGCAATCCTGATAAAGATTTCAATCAACGTGGAAATCTTTGTGATGGGAGTATATCTTCTCCCCGGCCCGAGGGTCGCTTGATCGATTTGAATCGAGAAAAGGACGAAACGAGTGCTTCATTCATTTGCGCTTCCTGCCAGGCTTCGGATTGCCGTGGCCACGCCCGATGACCGCGATATCTTATACACTCTTCGACACGATGTCTTCGCTCGCGAACTAGCTCAACACCCCGAGAACGAGCTACAAAAACTCACCGATGCTCTCGATGAATACAACGTGTACATTATTGCGTCGTTAAACAAATCCATCGCCGGATTTATTTCCATCACTCCGCCCGGTTCGGGCTACTCGATCGACAAGTATCTATCCCGATCCGAGCTTCCGTTTCCGGTTGACGATCGGCTTTATGAGCTGCGGCTGTTGGCAGTCATACCGCCGCATCGAGGCGGTCAGGTGCTGCCCTCCCTTATCTATGCCGCGTTCCGGTGGGTCGAAGCTCAAGGTGGATCAAGAATCATTGCAATCGGCCGGCGCGAGATCCTCGACATCTATTTGAAGGTTGGGTTGCAATCGTTGGGTCGTCAAATCAAGGCAGGCGCTGTGACGTTCGAGTTGATCTCAGCAACAACCGGCGAGGTGAACGACAACCTCGCTCGACGTGCGCCGCTTCTGCGCAGGCTCGAGAAAGGCGTCGATTGGCAGCTGGGCATTCCGTTTTTCGGAACCGCCAGGTGAGCGAAGGCAGAAAGCAGAAAGCAGAAGGCAGAAGGCAGAAAGCAGAAGGCAGAAAGCAGAAGGCAGAAAGCAGAAGGCAGAAAGCAGAGGAGCAGAGGAGAATTGGAGCACTCTACCCCTCTTCTCCTCTGCCCCTCTGCCCCTCTGCCCCTCTGCCTTCTGCCTTCTGCCTTCTGCCTTCTGCTTTCTGCCTACTTCGTTAGCCCCAGCTGCCAGAGCATAAATGAATAAGTGAACGCCGTCTCTCGCAGTGCATCGTATCGGCCAGATGCTCCGCCGTGACCCGCGCCCATATTTGACTTTAGCAAAAGCACATTCTTATCGGTCTTTGTCGCGCGGAGCCTGGCAAGAAACTTGGCGCCTTCCCAATATGGCACCTGGCTGTCGTTCAACGAAATTTGAATCAGCATCGCCGGATAGTTCCTCGCCGCGATGTTGTCGTACGGGGAATACTTGATCATGTAGTCGAACGCCGGCTTTTCGTTCGGGTTTCCCCACTCGATCCACTCACTGGTTGTGAGAGGAAGCGACGCATCTAGCATCGTGTTGATCACATCGACGAATGGGACCTGCGCGACGACCGCCTTGAACAAGTCCGGCCGCATGTTCACAACACCACCCATCAACAACCCGCCGGCACTGCCTCCCGAAATCACCAGCCGGTCGGTCGACGTGTACTTATTCTTAACCAGATAGTCAGCGCAGTCGATGAAGTCATAAAACGTATTCAGCTTCTTCATCATTCTGCCCTGCTCGCGCCAATCTTCTCCGAGTTCGCCCCCGCCCCTAATATAAGCCAGCGCATAAATCACGCCTCTATCGAGCAGCGCCAACCGGCTCGATGAAAAGGTAGGAGCCATTGACGCGCCGTAAGAACCGTAGGCATAGAGGTGCATCGGCGCGGTCCCGTCGAATTTCACGCCCTTCCGGTAAACGAGCGACATCGGCACCTTCGTTCCATCGCGCGCAACGCCCCAAATCCGCTTGGCGTCGTAGTTCTTTGCGTCATAGCCGCCAAGTACTTCCTGTTGCTTGAGCAGCTTCCGTTGCCGCGTGTTCAAGTCGTAGTCATACACCGAGCTTGGCGTGACCATAGATTGATAGTTGAAGCGAACGGTCGTCGTGTTGAACTCCGGATTTGCGCTCAAAAACAGCGCATAATCCTGCTCATCCGTGGTGATCCGATGCGACTGCTTCGACTTCATATCGATCACTCGCAGATAATTCAGCCCGCCCTCTTTTTCCGAAACGACCAGATGATTTGCGAACGTGGTGATCCCATCGACCTTTATCTTCGGGTTGTGGTCTATGAACGGCTTCCAGTTCTTTTCGGACGGGTCGTTGATCGGGGCGGTAACGACACGGAAGTTTTTAGCATTCCGATTCGTGGTGATGTAGAACTGACCGTTGTAATGATCGACGTCGTATTCGTGCCCGTCGGCCCGAGGCAAAATAATCTTGAATTCGCCTGTTGGGTTGTCGGCGGGCAGGTAGCGAATCTCCCTAGAAGTCTTGGCATACGAGCCCATAAAAACGATCTTTTTGTCGAGCGAACGCCCGGCGCCGAGATCAAACAGCTCATCTTTCTCTTCGAACAACAGTTCATTCTTGTCGGTTCCAACGACATGGCGCCAGAACTTGTCGGTACGCTTGGAGACCGCATCTTCAGTTGTATAAAAGAGAGTCTTGTTGTCATTGGCCCAGACGATCGAGCCGGTACGTTCGATGTTCTCTTTCAACGTCTCGCCGGTGCGGAGATCTTTGACGTGCAGCGTGAACTGTCGATACCCGGTCGTGTCGGTTGAGTAAGCGAGCAGATTACCGTCGTTGCTGACCTGAAATCCGCCAAGGCCGAGAAACGAATGACCCTCGGCCAGCTTGTTCAGGTCAAGAAGAATCTCTTCCTTGGCTTCGAGGCTCCCTCTCTTGCGGCACTGGTACGGATACTGTTTCCCTTCCTGAGTTCGCGAATAGTAGTAGTATTCGCCAATTCGCGACGGGACGCTCAGATCGGTCTGCTTGATATGTCCGAGAATCTCCTTGTAGAGCGCCTCTTGAAACTCCTTTGTTGGCTTCATCACCTCTTCGGTGTAAGCGTTCTCGGCTTCGAGATACTTTATGACCTCGGGGTTTTTCTTTTCACGAAGCCAGAAGTAATCGTCCTTGAGGGTATATCCGTGAATTCGGGTTTCGTGCGGTATCTTCCTGGCAACGGGCGGCTGACCTGCGCCATCCTGCGCAACGGCGCACGGCGCAAACGATGAGATCAGCACCGCGGTTTGGAGTATCAAAGCAATTGTCAGTTTTTTCATAGCGTCCTCTTGATAGATGTCGAGTTAATCTCGTCCTCTAATAATCCTTTTCTGAAGGCTCTGGGCAGTGGCTCACAGGATTTTCAGGCACTTCTGCGGGGTTGCGCAAGTAGTTTTTGTTCGGCTTTGTATTCGATCCGGCTGCGTGATAGGCTCCACTTCCGATTGTAAAGCCGCGCTATGGCCATCGAAGACCTCAGAGAATTTATCTCCCTGCTCGAAAAGCGCAATCAACTCAAACGCATCCGCGCCGAAGTGGACGCCGAGCTCGAGATAGCCGAGATCACCGATCGCGTCTCAAAAAACGGCGGACCTGCCTTGCTGTTTGAAAACGTGCGCGGGCACTCGATGCCGGTGCTCATCAACGCTCTTGGAAGCCGCGAACGAATGATGATGGCTCTCGGGGTTACCGACTACACCCAGATCACCGAACGCATAAGCGAACTCACCGATGTGAAATCGCCTCAAGGGCTGATAGAAAAGATAAAAATGATCCCGCGTCTGGCGGATATCGGCAAAATGTTTCCAAAGATCGTCAAAGACGGTCCTTGCAAAGAGCGGGTGCTCGGAGAAGGCAAGTTCTCATTGTTGGACCTGCCCATCATAAAGTGCTGGCCTG
>DASRIZ010000386.1:0-3001 GCA_035649735.1 Blastocatellia bacterium
GTTGATCGCATCCTTAAGGGTCCGGCTGCCCGACTCGACACCGACAACTTCGGCTCCCAGCAAACGCATTCGAAAGACATTCAGCTCCTGACGGCGCATGTCTTCGGTGCCCATGTAAACTACACACTTCAAATTCATTAACGCACAAACGGTTGCCGTGGCAACGCCGTGCTGACCGGCGCCCGTCTCGGCGATGATTCGAGTCTTTCCCATCCGTCTCGCCAGCAACACCTGACCAACCGCGTTATTAATTTTGTGGGCCCCGGTATGACAGAGGTCCTCACGCTTAAGATAGATTCGTGCTCCCCCAAGGTGATCGGTGAGTCGCTGCGCGAACAACAGCGGCGTGGGCCGGCCAACGTAATTAGTCAACAAGTAATCCAGCTCGCGATGAAAAGCAGGATCGCGTTTCGCTGCTTCATAGGCCGCGATCAGTTCCTCAATCGGATGCATCAAGGTCTCGGGAACAAACATCCCGCCGTAGGGACCAAAATGCCCAGCTGCGTCTGGCTGTTGATACGTTTTCTCAATTTCGCTGTTGCTCATCTCGTGACCTTTGCTGGAAGGCGCTCCGCTAAACCTAAACAATAACTCTCAGACAATCACCCTTCGCCGGCGATAAACGCATTGCCGCGAGCGACAATCGCCATGAATCGTCGCAGCTTCTCCAAATCTTTGCGCCCGGGCTCGGATTCAACGCCGCTGCATACATCGATCGCCGCCGGTCTAACTTGTGTGATTGCGTCCCAAACATTCTCGGTGGTCAGCCCGCCCGCCAGTATAATCGGCGCAAGACGTTTAGCTTCAATTGCTATGCTCCAATCGAATCGGCGTCCGGTACCGCCATACCTTCCTTCGATGCTCGAATCCAACAGAACCATGTCGACACGATACTGTTCGATTAAGCTGAGATCGAAATCCGGTGCTACTCGAATCGCCTTGATCGTCTTGATCGGTCCGAGTTTCTGACAGAATTCCGGCGATTCGTCCCCGTGTAACTGGACCGCGTTCAGGCCCAACTCCGACGCGATGTCCGTGATACGATTTGCTTCTTCGTTTACGAAGACACCCACTTTGCACGAGATCGGCGAAATATTTTTGATCACCTCGCTCGCAGACTTTGCGGTTACATACCGCGCGCTGTGCGGCCAGAAGTTAAACCCCAGCGCATCGGCTCCAGCTTCGATCGAGGCCAGCGCTTCTTCCGTCGTGCGGACGCCGCAGATTTTCACTTTGACTCGCGTCATTTGCTGGTGTCCGACAAACTTCAGTTTGTCGTCTTGAGTTGTCGTAACCGCGCGACTATTTCGACAAACTGAAGTTTGTTGGACCGATCAAATCCTTGAGCGCCTCGCCCGGCCGTTCTGCTCGCATCAGGTGTTCCCCGACCAGAAACGCGCGAAACCCGGCCGAGCCGAGCCGACCAATATCATTCCGGTTGTCGATCCCGCTCTCGCTCACCAGGAGCGCGTTTTCCGGCGCGAGAGGCGCAAGCTGGATTGAAGTCTCGAGATCAACCTTGAACGTCGCGAGGTTGCGATTGTTGACTCCAATTATCGACGCCCCCGCTCGAGCCGCGCGCTCGAGCTCTTCCGGCGAATGGACTTCGACAAGTGCGTCAAGACCGAGATCCTGTGCCAACTCCAGCAATCGTATTAACAGCTCGTCTTCAAGTATCGCGACGATTATCAGTATCGCATCAGCGCCCGCCGCGTCCGATTCGTAAAGCTGGTACTCGTCAAATATGAAATCCTTTCTTAGCACCGGGAGTTCAACATTCTTGCGTACCGCTTCAAGATGATTGAGTGAGCCGCCGAAGAAATCTTCCTCGCACAGGACAGACAACGCTGCGGCGCCGGCGCTCTCGTAGTTTTTCGCTATCCAAACAGGGTCGAAGTCCTGGCGGATAATTCCTTTCGAAGGCGATCGGTGCTTGATCTCGGCGATGATATTGATGCTCGCCGGTCTCCTTAGCGCGCCGGCAAACGAACGCCTGTTGCGCGCCAGTGGACTGGTGAGTGATTCGAACGGTCTTAACCGCTTCGACTCTTCGACGCGTTTTGCTTTGGCGTCGACGATGCGATCAAGCACTCCGCTCGAAACACGAACTCCAAAAGGCCGGTCTGTTGAGGTTATTGTCACGATTGTTAGCAGTTCCGACCGATTCAGCGGATTACTGAGCTTGCCCCACGATACACGTACCTAGAGATCAAGAAAGTTCTGCAGCAGCTTCTTGCCGTATTCAGTCATCACCGACTCAGGGTGAAACTGAACTCCCTCGACCGGAAATCGACGATGCCTCAATCCCATGATTAGTCCGTCCGGAGTCGTTGCCGAGACCTCCAACAGGTCGGGCAGACCTTCCTTCTTAACGATCAAGGAGTGATACCGGGTCGCCTTAAATCTGTATGGTAGGCCACGAAAAATTGTTGCCGAGTCATGACATATCTCGGATGTCTTGCCGTGCATCAAGTACGGTGCTCGAACAACGCTGCCGCCAAACGCTTCGCCGATAGCCTGATTCCCGAGGCAGACACCGAGGATTGGTATCTTGCCGGCGAACGCACGGATCGCGTCGATCGTAACACCCGCATCTCGCGGCACACCGGGTCCGGGAGAGATCAGCATTCTCTGCGGTCCAAGCTGGAGCATTTGGTCTACGGTAATCGCGTCGTTGCGATAGACCACAGGTTCGACCCCCAGTTCACCGAGATACTGAACAAGATTATAGGTAAACGAGTCGTAGTTATCGATGACCAGAATCATGGTTGTAGTCCGTAGTCCGTAGTCCGTAGTGTAGCCAGTAGCACGTGATCAATCAAAGTACCAATCGCCACGCTACGGGCTACGGACTACGGACTACGTATTAAGTGCCAATACATCGTTGACACCGAAAAGTGCCATGACATCGTTGACACATTCTGAGTTTGCCAAATCGCACGGGGCTACGAAAGGAGCCCGAAGGGCGACTGAAGTAGCCCCGTGTGATTTGGCCGGTCGC
>DASRIZ010000387.1:0-13005 GCA_035649735.1 Blastocatellia bacterium
TCAAGCCATCAGTACGTTGCAACAGGACTTCAACCTCGCCGATCTCCCGCGTGGGGTCTTCGTCAGTAGAACAGATCAGCAGCTGATATCCCGCCGGACGGGCGATTGATTCGATGGCCCGCGCAACCTCGGCGAAATAGAGGTTCATGAGATCCGGGACAACAACGCCAATCAGATAAGAGCGGCTGGTTGCCAGTGCTCGGGCGTGCTGATTCGGCTGATAGTTCAACCGTCTAGCCACTTCCATCACTCGCCGGCGCGTTTCCGGGCTGACCAACGCGTTGTTGTTGATCGCCCGAGAGACAGTCATCTTTGAGACCCCCAGCTCGCGCGCGATATCAGCAAGAGTGATCGGCATAATCCGGGCTATTCTAACTGTTATCGGTAACACCGCCAAGGAGACGAAACGTGAAACGTGATGAGTGAAACGTGATGCGTGATGCGTCATGCGTGAAACGTGATAAGTGAAACGTGATGCGCGATAGACAGCGAACCTCGGATCACGCATCACGCATCACGCATCACGCATCACGTTTCACGTTTCACGACGCATCCGCTTCTCAACCAAAGCTCTTCTTTCTTAATTCCTTTTTTATGGACCAGGCGCCGTTGATCTTCTCGAGAAGAAGAAAGTGAATATCTCCGCAGCCGGGGCCGCAACGACTCCCAACATACATCAGACCCTGAGTATGCTGAGTATTGAAGCCAATCCTGGAAAGCATGATGAAGCCTCGTGAATCGGGGAATCTCCGGTAAAAGTTGATCCATTGCAGATCTCCCCAATTCCCATGAAAGATTGTCTTCAAATCGTCATCCGTTATCAGACTGGTTTTCACCGGCAGCTTGAACGAATCCTTGTTTAGCAGCCACTTGTTGCCGTTCTTCGCCTCATAGTCGTCGGCTGCTGATTCATCAATAGCTACGCCCTTATACTTTTCCCGCCACGGTTCATCCTCTCCCCCACCAAAATCGTAGCGGAAGGTCCGTTCCTCGATGATCAGTTGCTTAGTCCTGGGCTCGACGTAAAACTGTTTGATTATCGACGAATAAATCTCATACTCCTCCTCCGATACGCCGTCTGAATCGCTCTGGACGCGAGCCGTTAAACCGCATGGCCTGCAAAGTGCCGGCGAAATAAAAAGGAATCCTGCCACCAGGAATACGATCCGATTTAATACGATACCTTTCATACGAACAGTATAGGATGAATCCCGAAGCCTAGCCCAGTTCATCCAGCAGCGTTCTCGCGTTCTTTAAATCCGTGGTGTCGAAGCCTTCGGTAAACCACTCGTAAATCTTCGCCAGCAGTTGCCGAGCTTCTTCGCGTTTGCCCTGCCGTTGCCACAGGCGCGCCAGGCTGGTCGTCGCTCGGAGCTCCCACGATTTCGCGCTCTGTTCCCTGGCGATTGCTATGGCTGTGTTTGGGGACAGTTCTCTATTCATCCACCTCTCAAACAACGGCAGATACAGTTTCCGGGATTAAATCGATGTGTTCTTCGGGGATCAATTCCTCCGTAGCGTCAATCCTGAGCCACATGAGCGCAGCAACCGCCAACAACACGGCTACCGGGATTAACGCCAGATCGTAACTGCCAAACCATTTGACGAAGTATCCAAACGAAACCGAAAACAAAAACCCGCCGCCGCTTGCAACCGTATTGAGCGTACCCATTATTCCGCCAACGTACTTCTTTCCGATATCGATGCCGACAGTTGCGATCACAGTTTGTTGCATGGTTATTCCGGCATACACCAGCCCGAGAAATAACAACGTAGCGAACTTATTGGTCGTCAGGATGGTAGCAACCGTAAACAATGCCGCGCTGCTCAAACCAAAGAGTCCAACCGCGCGACGTCCCCACTTTAGTCCGACTCGCCTGACCAGGGCATCGCTCACAAAACCGCCGAAGACATTTCCGCAGGCGCCCAGTATGGGGGGAGCCATTGACAGAAGCAGATCTTCCTCGCTGAACCCGCGACCCTTAACTAAGAATGTATGCAACCACGAAATAAAAAAGTAGAGCCCGAAGACGTAGCTAAAGGCCACCGCAAGGATTGCCCACAGATTTAAGCTGCGCAGCGCTACGCCCCAGGGTAAGTTGTGATTGTTATCATATGAACGAACGCCGATCTGCCCGATCTCCGCTGCGGTAACGTTGACGTTTTCAGCTGGCGTGTCTCGGTACCACTTATGCCATGCGATACACCAGAGGACACCCAGTGCCCCTAGAACGTAAAACGAAGCGCGCCAGCCAAATCGCACCTGAATCGGCACAATGACCAGCGGCGCGAGAGCGCCGCCGGCTTGCAGGAACATAAATACAAACCCGAGCGCGCGGGCTCGTTCAACCGGGGGAAACCACCGCGATACGCTCACACTGACGTTCGGCAAGGCGCCCGCCTCGCCTGCCCCAAAACAAAAGCGTGTGAACAACAGCACGTAATAATTGGAAGTCATCCCGGTGAAGGCGGTGAACGCCGACCACCACAACACCACGCGGGTCAGAACTCGCCTGGCTCCAATGCGGTCGCCCAGCCGGCCGGTGGGAATTTCGAAAATGGCATACGAAAGAGTGAAAACGCCGACCACCCAGCCCCACGCTTCGGGGCTGATATTCAGGCTATCCTGTATGCGCGGCCCGGCGACCGAGATCGCGACTCGATCAAGATAGGTGATCGCCGCAAGCAAGCATAAGAACGCCAAAACCCTGTGACGATATTTGATCGAGCGCATCTGCAACTTGATCTCCGATATCAAGAACTTCGCCGAGGGTTAGGGCCCGTGCTCGCATTGAAGACGCCAAGTTTGTCCCGTGTCAACGTATGAACCGGAGCCTTCTCGATTGCGCGATTTGAGCCCTTTAAGAGAAGCCCTGCTCGTGTGGTATTCCCGAAACCGGCCCCTGAGGCGGAACGATGAGCTTCTCCAGTGGAGTGCCGTTTCGGTACTCCGAAAGCAACGCTTCCGGATCGATCTCAACGCCGACTGGATTCGCAGCGAACTCGTCGCTAAGCATATAAGCGTTGGCCTCTTCGACTGTGGCGCAGCAGTCGACTTGAAATTCCATCCTATTCCCATCAGGATCTTTGTAATAAAACGAGAGCGTTACCCCGTGATGGACCGGCCAATATGGTGTGATGCCAGCTTCTTTCAGACGAGCATATGTATCAAGAAGGTCTCCAATATTCGCGTAAGTATATGCTACGTGGTTGACGCCAATCTCGCCCCGACCTCCGCCTTCACCGCTTGCCGGCTTAAACGTCTCCAGATTAGCGAAGGCGAAACGATGATGTTCGTCATCGTAGGTGAGAAAAGCCAGCGCTGGATTCTGATATACCACGGTCGCCTCGAAGACATTTTGATACCACGCGATCATCTCATCGTAGCGTCTGGTGCTGTAAACAACGTGAGCAAACTTCACAGGTTTTGCCATTCTTTACACTCCTTTGTTCGTGTTTTCGTTTCCCTCTTTTTTTGTCTTTTGGTTGTGTCACTCCCGACGGCTTCAAGGATGAAGATGAAACACCTTGTTCATTATTTTCCATTCGCCGTCTACTTTGAGTAGCGTAAACAGGTCGGTGAACCGATGGCCGCTCCAGTTCTCGAGCTCCAGCCGCACGGTGGCAACCGTTTCGGTGATGTCTATACTGGCAATGCGGCCCTCGAGTTCTGTTGCGGGGCCATTCTGATCATTCCAGTCAAAGAGTCCCTGGATTGGCCCTGCAAACAGATCGGCGCCAATATAGCCGAAGATTGTTGCGTCCGGGTGAAAGGCTCGCTTCATCTCGTCGGTGCGGCCTGATTTCCCGCCATCGATATAGTGCTGCACAGTGTCGGCAATCGCGTCATACTCGCTCAAGCTCGTCGGTGCATTACTCATCATTTTCTGTGCTTCCGGCATATAGTTTTCTCCTGTTGTTTTGATTTGCTGCAACGTCAATCAGCGCACGAGCAGGTCCAGCTGGCGCACATCAAGACCCGCCTCGCGATAGTACTTCCTGGTCAAGTCGAGCGCGGTGAATCCATCTTCATAGGCAGCAAAGCCGCCGTTTGCCGACTTGTCCAGATAGATGAGGCCGCCTTCGACCATGAAAAGGATTATCGCCGGCTCTGGTGAGTCCTCGGTAATAACCAGCGTGTGAGCCTCGCCAGCGGGTTCGTAAATAAACGTTCCAGGCTTTGCTACCCAATCATGCTCCAGGTATCGCCAATGGCCACGCATCGTATAGCCGCGAACTGTACCGACGTGGTAATGGGTCCCCAGCTTTGCGCCGGGTAGACCTTTCAGAACAACACTGAATCCGCCGGAGGTAACGTTAAAGCAGCAAGGCTGGATCCAGACACCATCCGCGTAAGGCACCCACAGACGGTCATCTTCCAGGTTGGTATTAGTAACGAAGTGTTCGCGGCTCCTTTGATTCGAATCGAGGCCGTCGGCAAAACTACTGAACGCGGTAATTGGCATATGTTCTCCTGTTGGGCTCAAAGGTAACTATTCAAACAGTCAGGGTGAAGCCTCCATCGGGTGTCAGAGTCGTGCCCGTGATGTAACTTGCTTCGTCCGAGCACAGAAAGACAATGGAACTCGCGATCTCCTCTGGGCGACCGGCGCGTCTCGTGTGAACACGTTGCTGCAACACGCTGTCGTATAGCTCATCGCCGAGGAGCCCGCGAGCCCGCTGATGCATCGGCGTCAGGGTGATGCCTGGGCAGACAATGTTGACCCTGATCCCCTGCGGCGCCAGCTCAGCCGAGACGCTTGTCGTCAAGCCAATCAGGGCGTGTTTGGACGAAACGTAGGCCGCGCCGTAAGGGAAACCAAGAAAAGAGTTAATGGATCCAACGTTGACTATCGCCCCACCGTGTCCACCCGCTAGCATGGCTCGAGCCTCGTACTTCAGACATAGGAAAGTGCCCTTCAGGTTGATGTCGAGAACTCGGTCCCACTCCTCCTCAGTCAACTCAGCCACGCTCGTAAACTGCCCCTCGATGCCTGCGTTATTCACAGCGTAGTCGAGGCGTCCAAAAGTCTCTATCGCGTGCGCCACCATGCGTTCCACCTCCAGCGCGACCGAGACATCAGTAACCACATAGCTGGCTTTCCCACCCTTATCCTTGATCTCATTGGCGAGCGCAGCCGCCTCGTTCTCGCGTCTCGCGGCGAGCACTACGCTGGCACCCTTTGCTGCGAATGCCTCAGCCGTCGCGCGACCGATCCCGCTGCTTGCTCCGGTTATCACCGCTACTTTGTTTATGAAGTCTGACACTTATTCCCCTCGGCTACCCGGATGCGATATTTGGTAGCTCCAAATGTTAGAGCGCAAATTGGGGGCTGAACCCCTCATCCGCGACCAAGAATCAGTTGTTGCTCGCGGAACGCTCTCCCACGAACCCGGCGAGCTTTACCCCATTTTCGGCGGCAACCATTTCCGCCGCCTTTTCGCCGATCATTATCGAAGCCGCGTTCGTGTTGCCGCTAACAACGTTGGGCATCACGCTCGCATCCGCGACGCGCAACTTTCCTACTCCCGTTACCCGGAGTCGGGGATCAACGACGCCGCCGATTCGGCAGGTGCTAGTAAGGTGGTACACGGTTATCGAAAAATGCAGCGCGAGATCCTCCAGAAGCGCATCGCTCGGGGTCGCGCCTTCTCGGTAGCCGTGTTTCTCAGCGAGAAGCGGGGGGACCATCAGCGGACCGATGTTTCGGTCAGAAGGCCAGTGCGCGACGATATCCAGCGCCCGGCGAATCACTGCAACCATCACCTTCAGATCGTGCGGATCTCCGAAATAATTCATGCGGATGGCCGGCTTGGCTGTGGGGTCGGCGCTTTCAAGGACGATCTCACCCTCACTGTGAGGGAGCACCGGATTCGCTAGCACCATCATGTTTTCCGAATCGGGTGCCAAACGGCCCGAGGGGTCGTCAAAGTATCGAGCGGTGTCGACGTTCAAACACGAATGCCACAAGTCCTGATTGAACCCACATGGAATAAAAGCGATTTGCGCGTCGTGACTATGGTGATCGCCGAGGCTGGTCGAAAACCAGGCACACGCCTCATAAAGCGAGGAGGACACCAGTCCGCATCCGGTCGTTGCCCACTCGGCGAGTCGCCGTTCTGCTTCCTGCTTTAGAGCCTGAAGCTCAATCGGGAGGTCCGGGTCATCGTTCGGGTCCGCCGGCAGAGGTCCGGCAGGATGTCGAAGGACGTCAGGTCCCATGGAAACTGCGACTTCAGTCATCGAGACCCCGACTCCAGGGGCCAAGAAGAACAAGGGTACTTGTATATGGTCCTTCAAGTGTTTGCCGACATGTGGAGAGTCGACAAGACACGGAACACCAATTTGTTCGAGCTCGCGTCGCGGGCCGATGCCGGACAACAGCAGCAACTGAGGCGAACCTACCGCGCCCGCACTCAAGATCACCTCTTTGGTGGCGAACACTGCTTCGACTTCGCCGTTTGAAGTGAGGTACTCGACACCCGTTGCTTGCATCATTGCAGCCGAGCCCTCCGTTAACACGCGCGTCGCCTGTGCAGCTGTGATGATTGTCAGGTTCGGACGGTTCTCCGTTTCGCCTTCCAAAAAGGCGCGATAGGTGCTCGATCGCTTTCCGTTCCGGGTGTTGGTTTGCACCAGCGACACCACACCCGCAGCGCCGCCTCGATCGCGCCCGTTGTAATCGCCGCGGGGGATACCGACGGCCTCTGCGGCCTCAACGAATTCTCGGGAGCCTTGGAGTATCGGCGAACGCACGGAGACTCCCAGAGGGCCGTCGCTATTGTGCGCCGGCTCGTCAATCGAGATCTCTTCGCTCGGGGCGAGTCCTTCGCTTTTTCGAAAGTAGGGCAAGACGTCGGCGTAACTCCATCCAGTCGCGCCCCCGTCCGCCCAGGAATCGAAGTCACCGGGATGGCCGCGGACATAAGCCATGTAATTGAGTCCGGAGGAGCCGCCAAGCATCTTGCCACGAGGCACCGGCGTGCGCCGTCCGTTGAGTCCGAGCCCCGCTTTACCGGGGTCTGCGGTGTACATCCAGTCGGTGGCCGGATTCAACTGCATTGCCGCACAAGCCACCGGCATCAGCTCTACATCCGGCGGCTTTTCGCCCGCCTCTATCAGGGCCACACGGCAGGCCGGGTCTTCAGAGAGCCGTGCCGCGATTACCGCGCCGGCTGATCCTCCACCCACCACAATGAAATCGAAGGTCTCTGACATTTTCTACTCCGTATGCGCAGCGTTGGTAACTGAGCTTCTCAATCGGATCAACGGGCCGCATTGATCCTGAGACTCAATCGCCCTACTAGATAAGGGGGAATTGGTTCGCAAAACTGTTCACGCTTTGCGAGCTTTGCGGTCCTTTGGGTCCTTTGCGCGAAAAGCACTATGCGAATGGCAGTTTCGCGCAAAGATCGCAAAGGACCGCAAAGATTCAGAGGACCGCAAGGATCCATTTACTTTTTAAGCTTGCGGTCGAAGAAATCAGCCGCCGCGGTAAACGCCGCCATCCAGTTGCGATGCAGCAGGAAGCCGTGAATTTCATCGGGAAAGACTAACTGCTCAACCTCGACTTTGCGCTCCCGCAGCGCCCGCACAAGCGTCACCGTCTCATTGAAATTCACGTTGCGATCATCGTCGCCATGAATCATCAGCACCGGCGAGCGCCAGCCGTCCACCGATGCCAGCGGCGACGAATCAAACGCAAGCTTGGATTCTTTCGGATAGTCGAGTGGATTGTAGCTCGGCATAAAATTCTTGATGCCGGTGTTCCAATCGTGGACACCGTGAATGTCAACGCCGGCGGCGAACAGTTCGGAAGCGCGCGATAAGCCCATCGCCGTAAGATAGCCGCCATAAGAACCGCCCCAGATGCCGATGCGCCTTGCGTCCACGTCGCTGCGACCTCGTAAATACAACCCCGCTCCCATCACATCGCGAAATTCACTCCCGCCCGTCGCGCCGTAATTCAACGCTTCGCGAAACTCCATGCCGTAGCCGGTGCCGCTGCGATAGTTCACCGACAGCGCGACGTAACCGCGACTCGCCAAATACTGATTCATCGCGTAGGTGTTGTGATAGTAGCTCATATAGTGAAACCCGAGCAGCATCTGTCGCCGCGAGCCGCCGTGAAAGAAAACAGCGGCCGGGCGCTTTTCACCATTCGGGGTCTTCGGCAGAAACAACTGCGCGTGAACCTGCATGCCGTCGGCTGCGGTTATCATCACCGTTTGCGGCTCGATCAGATCATTCACCGGGAAATCGCTCGGGATTTGCGAAAGGGCGCGCAACTCCGCCGGAGCTTCGCTGTTATTGCCGCTGCCATGTCCATTTAGTGATTGAATCACCGCTTGTGCAGGACGTCTTGCGTCGGATCGCAGATAGGCGATTGACTTGCCGTCGACAGTCAGTTGCGGCATCCATTCGATGCCTTTACCGGAAGTGATGGAAGAGGGCTTGCCGCCGCCAACGGCCACGCGCCACAAATGCCGCCGGTCGATGTCATCCTGATTCGAGTTGAATATTACTTCGCGGTTGTCCCGGCTGAGCGCTACGTATTCGACCTCGAACCGGCCCGGAGTTAACAACGACGCCTTCCCGCCGCTCGCCGCTACCGAATACAAATGAAGCCAGCCGTCGCGTTCCCAGGGAAACACGATTCGGTCCCCGGCGCCCCACATCAGTTGATTCTCGGCGACCACACCTTGAAACACGCTGCCCGCGCCTTCATCCGCGCGCCATATCACCTGGCTTTTGCCCGACGCGACGTCGGCCACGACGACAGACCAGGGCATCCCGGTGCGTTCGGGCGCGAACATCGCCGGCCGTTGGCCTGACGGGATGCGAGTGAATGCGAGGCGCGAGCCATCAGGAGACCACGAAGGGTTGCCATCCTGATCTACGCTTGCGGCCAGCCAGCGCAATTCCCTGGTGGATGTTTCATACACACCAATAAAGGAGTGATCGCCCCGATTGCTTACAAACGCGACCTTCGATCCGTCAGGCGACCAGCGTAAAGAGGATGCGCCGCCGCGCAGTTGTAATAATTGTTTTGGCTCCTTCGCATCGCTCAATGAGGTCGAAAAGATTTGACCGCGTCGCAAGAACACCAGTTGATCGCCTCTCGGTGAGATTGCCGGCGAGCTGCCTACGCCGATTTTTACCGGCTCGCCGCCGTCAACCCCAATGCGCCACAACGCCTGTTCCGCGCCGGCCGGGTCGCTGGTTGGGTTCGGATTTTCGCCGGCTCGATTAGCCGAATCGCCGCGAACATAGACGATTGTTTTGGCGTCGCTTGTCCAGGTAATGTTCGACAGACGTTGCCCATCGTCCTTGGTGTATTTGGTCAATTGCCGCGGGCGATAATCCGGCGCATCCGCCACGAACAAATTGCACAGTCCGCGCTCGGTTTCTATCCACGCGACTCGCGGGGCTGCTGGCGCGGCTGAGATTTCTGAAGGGAAGGGTGCGCTGAGCAGTTTTTCAAGCGTGACCGTTTGTGCATTTGCGGCGGACGTAACGAGCGCGATGATGAGCGCAATGTTGAGCAAGGTGACTATACGTTTCATGGTTGAGCTCCTGAAAGCGTGACAACGTCGACTGCGAGACTGCAAGCCGTCAAAAGCGTCTCCTAGCTTCGACCAGCAGATGATAACCGCGTAGCCGTGTCCTGCTAAATCACCGCCTTTCATTTGACGGCAACCCGCTCGAAAGCCATATCACGCATGCGTGAGGCTCCCGCATGCAATTTCATTATCCGGCCGGACGTGTCACGGGTGAACCAAATTATCACATCGGAACCGACCCCAAAGGTGAAGTGATCTTTGTATTGTGGATGCAGCAAGCGACGCGTTGCAGGTCGCTGAACAAAGAATGCCTGCTCGCCTTCTACCACAATCGTGAACGAAGCGTCGGCCTCGTCACTTTGCCATCTACCTGCAAACGATTTGAGTTCGTCCGGCGTCGGGCCCCATTCCTGTTCGGCGATAAACCGAGACATCTCGTCACCGCCGGTATCCGCTTCAGCGGAGATCGGTTTGCCATCCTTTCCCAACTTGAACCTAATCCGCATTGGCCCGCTTTGGAACGCCCCGTCACGAAGCGGACGAAGCACCCGGCCTCCCCATCGCAAACCCCCATTTTGGTAAACCATCCGCACCGGCGTGTGCGTCGCCTCGTCACGAAACAATGCCGGATACTTTTGGAGTTCCTCCGGCTTCAAGTCGATAGTGTCCGGCGTTGGGGAAGGAAAAGGCCCGGCGATCTCATTAAAGATATTCTGCTCCAACGCAGAAGCGTTCCTCGACGCCTCATTACACATCACCGCCACCGAGAGTTTGAGATCGGGATAACGCGACAGGACGGTTTGATAGCCCGCCGTCGATCCGCCGTGCGAGACTTTGCGGTGGCCATTCTCTTTTGTGACAACCACGCCGAGTGCGTAGGTTATCTTCCGGCCGTCGTTCAGGACGCCGGTTGTTTCGAGCGCTTCGACCAAAGGCGCTCCCAATGTTCGCGCATCGAGCATTGCATTCCACTTTAGCCAATCGCCAACGGTAGTCAGCATTCCGCCGTTGCCGTAAACATTCATGAAAGGCATGGAGAGCCGCCATGGGCCGCCGAGCGGTCCCGAATACGCCTGAGCCCGGCCTGGCACGAGCCGCTGATAGTCGTCGCGCCACGAACTATGCGACATCCCGAGCGGCTTAAAGAGTCGCTGCTCGGTGAAAGCGGGCAGACTCTGTTTCGACACGCGCTCGACTATTGTCGAAAGCAAAGTGTACCCGCTGTTCGAGTATGAGTACTCCGCGCCTGGTGTGAAATTCAGCGAACGCTGATGCACTATCACATCCATCGCGAGCGCCTGGCTGACAACGCGATCTCCACGGCCGTAGCCGGTGAGGGCCAGGACCGAGCCCCAGTCACGCACACCTCCGGTATGGTTTAGTAAATGACGGATCGTGAGAGGAGCGCCGTAATCAGGCAACTCTGGAATGTACTTTCTGACAGGATCGTCGAGCCCGAGTTTTCCGTCGAGTGAAAGCAAAACGATCGCGGCAGCGGTGAACTGCTTAGCTACCGAGCCGGACTCAAAAATTGTTTGCGGAGTATTTGCGATACCGTGCTCGATCTCCGCCATCCCGAAGGCCCGTTCATAAACTTGACGGCCACCGAGAGAAACGCCAACTGCGCATCCGGGTGACGATGCCGGCGATGATTTGGCGGCCCTCTCGACCGCTCGATCGGCGCCCGCGGCGACCTTGGCTTGATCCAGAGCCTGCGCGAATGAGGCAGCCGAAGCGAGCATAACAATCACGACGACAGAAACAGTCTTGATTAATGTTTTCATAGCAGATTCACCAACTCGTTTCTTTTGCTTCTCTCCGATCTTTGCGGTCCTTTGCGTCTTTGCGCTATACCCGCAAAGGACCCCAAAGATCGCAAAGGGACTTGCCTACCGCTATCGTGGTCTGATCGCCTTGAGTATCGCCGGTCGATCAACGACGCGGCCGTCCTGCACTACCTGCCAGATCCGCCGGGTGTTGCGAATATCCGCCAGCGGATCGCCGTCCAACAGGACAAGATCGGCCCTCTTTCCCACCTCAATCGTGCCGAGATCCTTATCCGCGCCGAGTATTCGGGCAGCGCCACCGGTGCCGGCACGGATCGCTTGCACCGGAGTTAACCCCGCCGCGACCATCTGCTCGAGCTCCATGTGCACACCGGTTGGGATTTGCCAGATGTCAGTCCCGGTGCCGAGGGTCACGCCGGCGCGCCATAACTTGGCCGTTGCTTCACGCGCGTGCTGGGCGTCCGCAGCCACCCGCTCCCGGTTCGCGGCATTCATATCCAGCATCCACTTGAAGTTTTCCCGTGCAGGCAAAAATGGGGCGAGTTCGGCATCCTCATCGAGAAGCGCCGGCTTTCCATTGAGTCGGACCGCAAAATCAAGATACTCGATTGTGGGTACAACCCCGATCCCGGCGGCCCGGAACAGCTGGATCAGGTCATCATACATATAGGTATTGCCCCGTGTTTCGCAGATACCTATATGCTCCTTCGCGTCCATGCCGGCAGCGACCAGCGGTAACAAGTGCGAGCAGTGCCCGGTAGCTCGCATACCCCGGCGATGGGCTTCGGCGATCATGCGGGCGTTGATGTCCCAGCGCCGGAACGTCCGGGTCTTGATGTGCTGCGCACCGAAGGCTTCGGCCAGGGCAACAGATCGCGCGATGTGGCCTGGGTCCGCCTCCGGCTCGATCCCCCGCCCCTGCTCCTCATCGAAGGACCAATCACTGTAGAACTGAAAGCCGCCGTAACCAACCCGGGGACCTGGAAGCACACCGGCGGCGATGGCGTCCGCATACGCAACCAGGGGAGCCATCGAAGCGCCCTGATCGCGCACGGTGGTGACCCCGAAATAGAGAAAACCGGGAAGCAGCTCCGGCCGGTACGTGTGCGCGTGTAGATCCATGAGTCCGGGAATCGCGACGCGTCCTCCAGCGTCAAGCACACGAGCCCCGCCAATGGAAAGTCTGCCCGCCGCGGCAATCCGCGCGATCCGTCCTCGCTCAATCAAAATGTCGCGCGGAGCGGAAATCGGTCCGCCGGTTCCATCGATGATCCGAATGTTTCGGATCAACGTCGGTTCGGCCATGGGCGACGTGTAGGAGATCGGCCAGCCGATCGTCTGTTCCTTGCCGTCGGGCGACCGTAATCGCAGCCCTCCTTCAGAGACGAACAGCAGAGTGCCGTCGCGAGACGACGAAGCGTAGAGCGCCGGGGAATTTCCGAGAGGTTTCGGGTCAGAAAGCATCCCTGTTTTTTCGAAAGGCGCCTGCCATAGCCGGTCGTGACGGACGAACACGATCGCGTGCTGCGGTGTCCATTGCAGAAAGATTGGCGCGTCGGGGAATCGGTCCACCGTCTGTGGCTTGCCCGATAACGGCACAAAGGTCGCGCGCCCGGGCTGGTTCTCAATAGCCTCACTGGACACCAGTAGCCCG
>DASRIZ010000388.1:0-9859 GCA_035649735.1 Blastocatellia bacterium
GCACATCCGGATTGTTGTTATCCACCAGATGCAACGACGCCGGGAATGGCGAGGCGGTAGCCTGTCTCGCCATTTGCGCGAGCTGTTCTCGGCTCACCTGAGCGCGGTACTCGGCTACCAACCACACCGTCAGCCCTCCAGTGACGGAGTCGCCGGGCTCTCTGATCAGATCGCGGTTGAAATCAATAACGAGCGTTTCGCCCGGCACGAAATTGAGGTGGCGCTCATGCACCGTCCTGGTCTCTCCTTCAATTTCCATCTTGAGAAAATAGTCGCTGGTGGCGGCGGTAGGCGGCGGTATGACGAGCGGCCACTGCTGCGCGATATTCAGTCGCAAAGTTTGTCCATTAGCCAGACTGACCGGCTGGAAACCAACGGTTACCCACACGGCAAATTGATGGCTCCTGGCAACAGGGTCGTGTTGCACCGTCAGTCCCTGACCAGTATGGAACTTGACGCGGCCGGTGCAACCATCCACAACCTCCGCCGAGGCTGGCAGATCGGTGCCAAAATCTCCCCGCGCTCTAATCACCCATTCAACTACAACGGTCAGCGGGCCCGTTTGCGGGACGTCAAGCTCGCTTCGGTTGACATTCTCTGTGCGCATGCCATTAACGGTGATGGTTTCATTGCTGCCGGTAAACAGGACTTGCCCATATATATCCAAGATCCGAGCGAAGGCATTCACAGTCGCGGGCGGAGTGCCGGACTCGGCTCGAACGAGACCGTCGCTTAAAGCCAGATTGAGGCGTATCTCTTCGTTCTGGCTACAAGCGCTAACTCCATCCATCATCAGATATTTGCGCCAGAGCACGTAGTCACTCGCGTCTTGCGCCGTTGCTGGCATTGGCACGACTGGCAGCAGACCCAGCGCGCTAACGACAATACAAAATAAGACTCGAATCCGGCTGTTTGCGTTGATCATTTACTTGCTCCATTCGGTCCTGGGCGCGGGCAGTGTTGAGTGCACCCGAGCCATGGATTTATGAATCACACGAGCGCCTGTCACTTCACGGTTCCAGCGGACATCGGTCCGATCGTCGCGTAAATCGGCAGTCAGCGTTATGCTTCCGGCCACGTTCGCGTACGCCGAGCTCATTGAGGGTCGTGCCCGGCTGTTCCTTGCATTGATTAACGCGACAAATCAGAGTAGAAAATACAACCACCAAGCAGAATTTCTTGGACGGGAGTAAAGCCGGCTCAACGCAAGCCATCCTTACCTCACGACGTGAATCGTATGGAAGAGCCGTCTCCACATCAGACGATCGATGAGGTGCAGCACGAGATCACCGGGCGGCTAATTGCCTGGAATAGCGGAGATGCGACCGCCCTTGATGACGTGATCAACGCGGTATATCAGGAGCTGCGCCGCATGGCGGACCACTACTTGCGCCTCGAGAATCCAGGGCACACGTTACAACCCACAGCCCTCGTGCACGAAGCTTATTTCCGATTGATCGACCAAACACAGGTGAACTGGCAGAACCGCGCGCATTTCTTCGGCGTAGCCGCGCAGATGATGCGCCGAATTCTGGTCGATCACGCCAGAACAAAAAAGCGGGACAAGCGCGGAGGGCCTGTCAGGACATTGTCAATCGATGAGGTGATCGACGTGTCGAAAGGGCGAGCAGCTGATCTGGTGGCGCTCGATACAACGTTGGAAAGCCTGGCGAAGATAGATCCGAGAAAGAGCCGCGTTGTTGAATTACGTTTCTTCGGAGGTCTCAGCGTCGAAGAAACGGCTGAGGTGCTGGACGTTTCGCCACAGACCGTGATGCGCGACTGGAAGCTGGCGAAGGCATGGCTCTATCAGGAAATGAAGAGCGAAGACTCAATATGACCTCTGAGCGTTGGCGAAAAATTGAAGAATTGTTTCACGCCGCTTTACTCCGCGAGCCCGATAAGCAGGCTTCATTTCTCGGTGAAGCCTGTGCGGGCGATGAGGAGCTACAGAACGAGGTCGGGGCATTGCTTTCATCGCTCGAAGAAGCCGGCGACTTTATCGAACAGGCCCCGCTGGCCGGCGCAATATCGTCAGCGGTTGAGGACTCTGCCGAAAAAGGGGTTCAGAGAACCGATAACAATAGCGCGCTCATTGGACGCCGTCTCGGTCATTATGAAATTCAATCTTTGTTGGGCGCGGGCGGAATGGGTGAAGTTTACCTCGCGTACGACCTGATGCTCGAACGTCGCATCGCCGTCAAGATCCTGCCGCCTAGGTTTACCCAGGACGACGATCAGGTGCAGCGTTTTGAACGGGAGGCTCGCGCCGCTTCCGCACTCAATCATCCCAATATCATTACCATTCACGAGGTCGGGCGGGTTGAGGATGTGCATTTCATCGCTACCGAGTTTGTAGCCGGGCAGACCCTGAGGGAGAAGATCGCAGGCAGGAAGGTGAACCTGGCAGAAGCGGTACACATAGCCCATCAAATCGCCGATGCCCTGAGCGCAGCACACGGAGCCGGCATAGTCCATCGCGACATTAAGCCGGAGAATGTGATGATTCGTCCCGACGGGCTTGTCAAAGTCCTCGACTTCGGACTTGCAATGCCCGTTGAACGGGGGATTGAAAGCAGTCATCTTTCGACATCGGTGAGCTTGCGGACAGACCCTCACGTATTGATGGGAACGATCACCTATTTGTCGCCAGAGCAGGTGCGACGCGAGACGGTCGACCAGCGCACTGATGTCTTCAGTCTGGGCGTCGTGCTTTATGAAATGATCAATGGTACGCGGCCGTTTAACGGCAACAGCGCGACTGCCATCCTGGAGGCGATTCTCCGCGACGATCCTGGAGTCGCCGGCACGGATCTTCCAGAGAGACTGAAACGCGTGATCCGCCGAGCGTTGGAGAAGGATCGCGAAGCTCGCTACCAAAGCGCCGCCGAGATGCGTGACGATCTGCAGCAGGTCATTCGAGACACGAATGATGGCCGACCGCGCCCGCCTCTACGATGGCGGACCAGAACAGCTCTTGGCGTGAGCGCGGCCGTGATTCTTGTAGCGCTGATGGCAATCGCCATGCGCCGTGAGGGAGGCAAATCTGAAACCCTGTCGTTCTCAACCGGTCCCTTCAAAAAGATCACGGACATGCCGGGTGAAGAAATATTTCCCAGCCTTTCACCCGATGGGCAGTTTGTTGTCTACGCGAGCCGCTCCTCGGGCAACTGGGATATTTATCTAAAGGGGATCGCTGAGCCAAAGGCGGTAAACCTGACACGCGACTCTAACCACCTCGACCTGGAACCTGCGCTTTCTCCAGACGGGGCGCGGATAGCATTCCGATCATCGCGAGACGGCATGGGCATCTTTCTGATGGACATCGATGGAAAGAACATTACCCGGTTGACCGGCGACGGTCACAACCCGGCCTGGTCGCCAGACGGACGTGAAATCGTCGTTGCCGAAGACAGAGTGTTTGATTACGAAGGCCGCAACTTTCATCCGAGCCGTTTGTTTGCCGTCAATGCGGAAACAGGTGAGCGACGGCAGATTACCGATAGCGACGCAGTCCAGCCAAACTGGTCGGCGAAAGGCCACCGGATCGCTTATTGGGGCACTCATAAGGGTGGCCAGAAAGACATCTGGACGGTTCCGTCCTCGGGTGGAAAACCCGTCGCGGTAACCGACGATGAGGCGGTCGATTGGAATCCGGTGTGGTCGCGTGACAGCAAGTATCTTTACTTCCTTAGCAACCGCGGCGGTAGCATGAATTTGTGGCGCGCTCCAATTGACGAGATATCTGGCACACTGACCGGTGCAATTGAACCGGCAACATTGCCTTCGGCACACAGCCAGCACCTCAGTTTTTCCGCTGACGGCCACAGTCTTGTCTACGTGGAAATGAACCGGCGTGAAAACACCTGGGAGGTCGCTTTCGATCCCGTGGCCGGAAGAGTTGTCGGCCAGCCGACCGCGATTACAGATGGTTCCAGGCGATATGCCAGTGCGGAAGTATCGTCGGATGAAAAGTCGCTGGTCTTTGCGTCCGTCGGCGAAGCTCAGGAAGACATTTTCACCATCAAACGCGATGGTGGCGGTATAAAACAACTGACCAACGATTCCGCGCTGGATCGTTCTCCTCGCTGGTCGCCGGATGGCCAACAGATCGCTATCCTGTCTGACCGTAGCGGTAAATACGAAATCTGGAAGGTGAACGAGGATGGGAGTGGACTCGCGCAACTGACAGAGGTGCCCACCGCGGACGTGTTCAGCCCGGTGTGGTCTCCTGACGGGCGGCGACTGTTATACAAGGTGCGCAATGTCGGTACATTCGTCACCGAGCTGGGCGCTTCTGTCTCCGCAGGTCAGCCTTTGCCGGGCCAGCCGCTGCCCAGTTTTACTGCGTGGTCGTGGTCACCAGACGATAAGCTGGTCGCCGGTTGGCGGTTGGACCCTAAAGCTCCGGATTACTATTTGATGGTTTATTCATTTGCCGATCAACGCTATGTTGAATTGGCCGATCGCGGCACAAACCCGATTTGGCTGAATGACAGCAAACGATTGATGTACGCCAGATTGGGCTCACTCTATTTGTATGACAAGGGCCGCCCCTCCCGAATCCTACACTCAGGAGGTTCAACTAACATTGGGGTTTTTTCCCTTTCGCGAGATAACCGACGGCTTTACTACAGCCTTCGGTCGAGCGAGGCGGAAATTCATCTTCTTCCCCTGAATTGAAGGCAATCGGTTTGTTTGACAATCCCCCACCACTGATATAGCTTTTGGTCCGCAACGAGGAAGTTCGTGGAGCAGCGCATTCGAATAGAGATAATGGGTAAGGACGATTTTTGGGAGCGTGCTTTCCACGTCGAGTGGGAGTATCAGTTTCCCGATCGCAAGCTTGCCTCAGACGGAGCCGGCCGCTTCTTCGCGCCCGGCAATTGGCTCGGCGATCTCGAGGGCGTAGGCAGAGAAACTTTTTGTACGATCGTACGAGCTCCGGAAAACCCGCGGCGACGAGAATGGATGAGTTCGCTGATGCCGCGGCGGATAGAGTGAGCCCATATCGTAACGAATTCATTCGTTAAGTCTAGCGCAAACGAACGAATAGATTCGTTACAACGTGGCCAACTTGAAATGATCTTGGAGACTTTGTGATGGCAGACGACAAAGAACAACTATCCAGGCGTGATGCTATCAAGACGATTGGTGTTGGCGTTGGGGTGATTGCAACTTTACCGGTGCTCGGAAACCGAGCGGGAGCTCAAGAGGTTGCGTCGCACGATCACAGCCATCACTCGGCGCAAGCTACGGCTGCCGCGAAGAGCGGGCCTCTAAAATTCTTTACCGAAGAAGAGAACAGGACAGTCATCGAGATGTCCGAGCGGATTATACCTGCTGACGATCACTCTCCCGGCGCAAAAGCAGTTCAGGTCAATGAGTACATTGACCTGGTCGTAAGCGAGTCGCCTGACTCCACGCGCCAAACGTGGCGGGAAGGGTTGGCCGCAATAAACAAAATGAGTAGCCAGAAATTCGGTAAGCCGTTTGCCAACGCGAGCGCAGAACAGCAGATCGAATTGCTAAAAGAGATCAGCAAGAACGAACGGTCCCCCCAAACCGTCGAGGAAAGGTTCTTCCGAACGATCAAGTACGCAACCATTGATGGTTATTACACGTCTGAAATCGGAATAAAAAAGGAACTTCAGTACAAAGGCAACGCCTTCTTGAAGGAGTTCACCGGCTGCACGCATCCTGAGCATCAGCAAGGATAGAATAGCATAACCGCGCGGCGTCCTTTCTGTGACCCGACACAGAACACGCGACACTCCTGCGGCGGATTGCCGAGGACGCCTCCGCATTCATCCGTCGCCTTCTTGCCATCTGACATCAATCGACTGCATCCCAGGACCATGAAAACCAAATATCTGCCAGCCTTTATAACTCTCGTTCTGCTTTCTTCCGCGGCCGCTGCGCAAGACCTGAAACTCATTCCGGAACCCCGGCAAACTCAAAAGCGCCAGGGAACATTCACCATCACTCCCAAGACTCGCGTCGTGATCAACACCACGCACGCCGGCGAGGATCGAACCGCTGCCGAGACGCTCGTCGAAGAGATCGAGGCAGCCTTTGGGACGAGGCTGAAAATCAGCACTGCGCGGTCAATTCCTAAGTCGGGAGTCATCTATCTCGGTCGCGTAGGCGACGATAAGCGTCTCGCTTCGACGCTCGAATCAAGCGGCCTCGCAATCGACGATAAATTCAACGATGAAGGCTACGTGATTGATGCCGGCGCCGAGCGCATCATTATTGCAGCTCGCAGTGGTGAGGGCGTGTTCTACGGCGCGCAAACCTTAAGACAGTTGATAAATCGCGGTGCATCGAATCAGACAACCGTTCCGGCGGTAGCGATCAGGGATTGGCCCGCGATGCGCTGGCGAGGCGTGCACGATGACATCAGCCGCGGTCCGGTGCCGACGCTCGACTATATCAAGAAACAAATTCGAACCTGCGCCTCGTACAAGCTAAATCTATTCTCACTGTACATCGAACACGTATTCGACTATCAGAGTCATCCGCTTATCGGTCCAAAAGAAGGGTCGCTTAACGCCGCCGAAGTCAGAGAGCTCGTCCAGTACGCAAAACGCTATTACGTCACGATGCTGCCCGAGCAACAGGCCTTCGGGCATCTGCATCACGTGCTAAAGAATGAAGTTTATAACGATTTGGCGGAGACGCCGCACGGTCACGTTCTGGCTCCGGTGAATGAGAAATCGTACGAGCTAATCAAAGATCTGTACGCTGAACTGGTTCCGCTTTTCCCGTCGCCGCTGTTTCATATCGGATCGGATGAGACCTTCGAGCTTGGACGCGGCCAGACCCAGGAGCGGGCAAAGGAAGTCGGTCTCGGCCGGATCTATCTTGAACACCTCAAACGGGTGTCTGAAATAATGAAACCCTATAACAAGCGGCTAATGTTCTGGGGCGATGTCGCGATGCGCTATCCCGAGCTGCTTCAGATCCTGCCAAAGGATGTGATTGCGGTTGCGTGGAGCTACGGGTCTGCGCAGAGCTTCGACAACATGCTCAAGCCCTACAAAGACGCCGGCCTCGATCTGGTCGTATCGCCGGGCGCCAACAACTGGAACCGAATCTTCCCAAACCTGGATGTCGCTTTTATTAACATCAAGAACTTCGTCCGCGACGGTCAGAAATACGGAGCGCTCGGCATGCTAAACACGACCTGGGACGACGACGGAGAATCGCTGTTTGGGATGACCTGGCCGGCCATTGTGTTTGGCGCGGAGTGCGCATGGCATGAGGGAGAAACAAGTATCGAGAAGTTTAAGGCGAGTTACGACTGGGCGTTCTATCGCAGCGACGACACCACGTTTCGCGACGCGATTCAGGAGCTGAGCCGGTCGCACTCGTTGATGAGGACCGCGGGGCTTGGCGAAGCGAACGATTCGTCGTTCTGGGAAGATACGTTTACCGAACTCGGCGCTGAGTCCGCGGAGAAGGCCCTGCCCGCCGCCCGCGACTTGCGGTTATCCGCGGAACGAGCGCTGGCGTCGCTGTATCGAAATCGCGCCAGGGCCCGCGCAAACACGGACACGCTCGATTACTTGATCTTTGCGGCGATCAGGTTGGATATGCTGGGAATGAAGATTCAATTCGCCAACGAAATCAGCAAGTTCTATTGGGACGCTTATCTGAATATGAGCGACAGGGCCAGAGTACGACGCAATCTGAATGAGATCGCAAGCATCAACGGGAGGCTCGAGGATCTACGCGACGCAACCACAAGGCTGCGCGGCTTGTATTCAGAACTCTGGCTCAAAGAGAATCGTCCGTATTGGCTCGGCAATGTTCAGGTGCGCTACGACAACCTGGCAAGCCTTTTTCAAGCGAGGATTCAAAGCGTTCAGGCTGCGCAACGGCAATATCGGGCGGAACAGGTTCTTCCAACTCCCCAACAAATGGGATTCTTTATTCGCTAGGTCGCAATCACTGTTGCTTCTCGCGCCTGCGTCTCAGGCTTTTTTCGCGAAGATCCCGGCGGCAATAGATCATAAAACGCTCCACAGGTCCGATCGCCTTGTATTCTTTCATCAACTCTGTCAGCTCCGGATAACTGTTGATCGAGAGGTCGTTGTTGAACATGCCGAGTTCATCGACGATATACTTGGGCTTGTTTTCCTGCAGATCCCGTACAAGCTGCTCCCGCGCCAGAGCCGTACTCGCATCATCCAGGATTGAGCGGTCATCATCACCGAAGTAATGGACGTCAGCCGGAACGCCGGTGAGCGGCTGGGTGCTCAGATAACGGGACGCGGGAAGAAGCCCGGCAATGTAGTAAATCTCGGGGCGATAACCCCATACAAAAAGATAGTCCTCAGACCCGCGGACTTCACGCGTGCGAGGAGCACCAGCCCGAATATCTTCCAGCCCGGCATTGGCTCCGGCGTCTTCGCCGTCGGGCATGTCTCGAACTACAGCAGCAACCATTCGCTCCTCGCGGTCTATCCGCTCGTGGAACCAGCCGGAGGTGATGGAACTCTTGCGTCCGCGAACCATGTCCGCGGCAAGTATTACCGTGCGCCCGTGAAAGCGGACCAGGGTGAATAAGAACCCAAGCACTAAGATCGCAGTTACACCATTCCGAAACCCCGCATCGCGCCTCCTGAGACGCGACCTGATCTCAGTGAGCCCACGTGCCCCGATCAGACACAAGGCCGGCAGAATCTGAAAGAAATAGTGCGAGTACAAACGCCCGCCAAGAACCACTCCTGCATAGGATACTGCGAGCCATAATAGAAGTACTGAATCTCTGGGTAGCCAGGCAGCTGATGTCTGAGCCGGATCACCGCTGGTGACGTTGTGATGAGCTACTCGACGAAATGTAATCGCACAGACAAAGACGAGAGCAATCAAAAGCGTGTTGTTGAGCGCGAAATAGTCGATGCTTCGCGTCATACCTGAAACTAACACCCGGGAGAGTGGGTTGTAGCTGCCGTAACGAGCACCCCAGTCCCAAACATATAACCAGTATTCTCGTAGTGATCGGGTTATTCCCAGGTACGCCAGAAATGGCAGCGAGCCGGCCACCATCCCCGCGGTTCCCAACGCAAAAAGCTTCAGTACCGAAGGAGGGCGCTTTGCCTCGGCATCCATCGGTATCGCGTCGTTTTTGTTCGAGGACTTTGACGCCAATCGCCGCCAGACAATCATTAGAGTCCCGAAAAAGATCAGATCGAAGATTCCCTTGGGATTTATTTGAAATGCTACGCCCGCTAAAACGCCTCCAGCCAATGCCAGCCGGTTTTGATGTGTTCGATCGCTCGCTGCACGAAAAAACAAGTAAGCGCTCGCCGTGTATGGGAGCACCATAAGGAAGTCGGTGCTGAAACCCTGGACGTGACCGGTTGTGTAAGTTGTGCTAAAGACGGCGAACAACCCGGCAGCTAACAGCCCGACTCGTTTGTCATAGAGCCTCGCGCCAAACAAATACAACACCGCCGAGATCGCAACCGAATACAGGATCGTAAACAAACGAATTGTGATGACGTGCGCGCCGAAAATCTTAAACAAGACCGCGTAAACGATCGCAAGCCCCGGCGGCTTGTCAAAATAAATCTCGCGATATAGCGCCTTGCCGCGGACGATCTCTTCGGCAGCGGTAAACCACAAGCCATCGTCCTCGTAAAGATGCCCGGCGTACAGGATTCTCAATAAGAAACTGACCGCTGCAATGACAACAAACATCTTCACTACAGTAGCGCGGGTGATGTGACCTCGCTCGTCGGTCAATTGATTCTGCTCGACGGCGAGTCCCGTATTTGTCATCAGCAGGTGGAAGCTTGCAGCGTTAGAGGTTTGCGGTGAGAGTGACCGGAACCAGGGTCGCGGCGGT
>DASRIZ010000389.1:0-2347 GCA_035649735.1 Blastocatellia bacterium
CGTTGGGCGGATTCCCATTTCCACTAGTTTTCTGGTCACCAGAGGAGATGCGATGGGAATCACTTCAACCGGCAGTGGAACCTTTCCGAGGCGGGTGACGACTTTACTGGAATCGGCAATTACGATGAATCTTCTTGAGGCGCTGGCGACAATTTTCTCGTGCAACAGAGCACCTCCTCCACCCTTGATCAGCGCCAGCCCCGGAGCGATCTCATCTGCTCCGTCAATCGCCACATCAATTTCTGAACACCGGTGAAAATCTATAATTGGGATTGCAAGGGATTCGGCAAGTTCCTTGCTCGTGTTCGATGAAGGGACGGCGCGAATTTTCAGACCGCGCTTCACGCGCTCCCCCAGCAATTTGATGAAGTGGGTTGCGGTCGAGCCTGTCCCGAGGCCGACCACCATGCCGTCCTCAATAAAATCCAGGCTTTTCCTGGCAGCCAACTCCTTCGCGTAGTCCGTGGAACCCATGGGCGTCATGCACCTTCTGAGCGATCCTGCGTATCGGGGCTAATCGTCTATTTCCACAACGATCTTTCCCACTGTCTTCGCCATTTCAACAGCGACGTGAGCCTGCAGAGCAGTCGCGAACGTGAACCGTTCTCGGCTAAGCGAACGAGTACCTGGCTCGCGGTGATCGTGGGAAGCTCAGCTTCAGTGAGGATGAATGGCCCGCTATGGCGTTCGAGTACAAGGGCACGCATGGATCGCGAGGTTGGCATGTGCTGTCTATCCTTTGATTGATCGTGAAACTTTGTATTGAGCTTTGAAAATGAATCGCCTAGCGAAAGTCAAAATCCACTTAGGCTAGGATCTGGTCTCGCATCCCGCCGTAGGCCATTGCACGAGCCATCTCCCTTGAAAATATGTCGTACGGAAATCCGAGTTCAATCCGGCTTGCCTCTTCAAGGGTCTTTAAATGATCCGCTGAGAGCGTCAGGTCGAAGCTCGCGAGATTGTCCTGCAACTGAGAAAGCTTTCGCGCGCCGATGATGGGGATCACCGGCACGGGGCGGTAGCGAAGCCAGGCCAGCGCAACCTGCGCCATGCTGCGGCCGATCTCATCGGACACAGTCTTGACGGCCGCAACGACGCGGTCGGCCCGCTGTTGCTCCGGCATATACTCCTTCATCATGTCGCTGTTCATACGACCCGGCTCAGACGATCCCTGGCCGTGGTACTTACCGGTGAGCACGCCCCTAGACAGCGGCGACCACGCCGTCAAGCCGAGGTTTAGCGCGTTGGCCATCGGGATCAGCTCCCGCTCGACGGTTCGCTCGATCAGGCTGTATTGGATCTGCAACCCGATGAAGGGCGACCACCCCCGCAGGTGGGCAAGCGTGTTCGCTTGCGCGATCCACCAGGCCGGGGCGTCAGAGATGCCCATGTAGAGCACCTTGCCTTGGCGAACCAAATCATCCAGTCCGCGCATGACCTCTTCGACAGGCGTGATCTGGTCCCACATGTGGACCCAGTAGAGATCGATATAGTCGGTCTTCAGTCGTTTGAGGCTCGCTTCCACCGCCTGCATCATAGTCTTACGCTGGTTGCCGGCCGCGTTCGGGTCCGTGCCGGGAGCCGACATGCCGTATTTCGTGGCCAATACCACGCTCTGGCGATGGTCCTGCATAAACTCGCCGAGGAACGATTCGCTCGTCCCGTTCGTGTAGCAGTTAGCGGTGTCGATGAAATTGCCGCCGGTCTCGCGGAAAGCGTCGTACACTTTTCGTGCCTCGTCCTTTGCGGCGCCCCAGCCCCAGTCATTGCCGAAGGTCATCGCACCGAGCGCTGCCTCCGAAACCCGAAGTCCGCTGTTGCCCAAAAGTCTGTATCGCATATGAATCTCCTTTTTTCGTTATGCTCGGAGGTCCTCTTTCGGTTCTGGCGCGCCGCCTCCAAGCTTTTCAGATTAGAAAACTATTTTTCAGATTCGCTCAGCTCATCACCGGCTTACGAGTTTTGCTTTTCGTTCCCACATGGACGCTCGATTTCGGGCAAGGAGGGGACCGTTGCTGCGGTTGCGCTTCGACATAACGTTTTAGCTCCGCGAGCATCCGCACATTCTCCTTGCGGAACTTCCATACGACCAAGGGTTCTGCCACCTTCAGCACCAAGTTGGAGTAACATCTCTTTCTTTCGCTATAGTTGCCGCCCTAGCCACGGTCTCTTCCAGCTTACCCATTTGCTTGAGCGAGGTCAGAATACGTTCAACACTTCCCCAATCACTCCATCCAACCTCGGGCACTGGAAATACCCGCAACCGCGCCGACGATGGCTCGCATATTTCCGAGGAGAAGTTGGCTGATCGCAGCGTCGCATAGACGTTCTCCGTGACTTGCTCAGC
>DASRIZ010000390.1:0-6213 GCA_035649735.1 Blastocatellia bacterium
TATTCAGCAGAGCACGGACATTCAACCGGTGGCATTGTCTTGATGTCTACTCGGGCGGGCACCAGCGAATACCATGGAAGTTTGTTTGAGTCCCTTCAGAATGATGTGCTCAATGCCCGAAACTTCTTCGCGCCCACCCGTCAACCCATCCGATTGAATCAGTTCGGTGCTTCTTTTGGGGGGCCGATCCGTAAAGACAAGACGTTTTTCTTTGCCACTTGGGAACAGACGCGCCAGTTGATCAGCGACACTACGGTCTCAACGGTTCCCACGCTGTTGAACCGCGCAGGTGATTTCTCGGATCTTCGCGGTAGTTCGGGCGCCCCGGTGCTGATCTATGATCCGTCGACGACTTCAGGGACCAGCCGGCAGCCCTTCCCTGGCAACAGGATCCCCTCGGAACGACTCGACCCTGTCGCAGTTGCGGCGCTCAATTACTTTCCGCTGCCGAACCGGGCTGGAACGGCTACCAACTCAAACAATTATGTCGGAAGCAGTGCAAACACGCTGCATCGCAATATATGGGTGGGGCGGGTGGACCATCAGTTGACGCCTTCAGATCTGCTGACGGCCCGCTACTACATCAACGACAGTGACACCTACAACAGTGGAACATACGGGATACCGGAATCAGATCCGCTCGGCGACATTACCGACGTGCGGGTTCAAAGCTTACTCGGTTCGTACACGCACATCTTCAATCCGGCCGTGTCCAACGATCTCCGGTTCACCTATCTGCGCCGCAAGTTTGTCGATTCCCGACCAGGTGCAGGGGAGAACCTCGCCGCCGCAATCGGTCTCAAAGGCGTGACCGACGCTGCCTTTCCGGCATTCACCATCCCGGGTTATGCAACGCTGGGAAATCCCGCTGCCGTCGCCCGATTCCAAACTCCAATTCTCGACAAGCAGATTCTTGAGTCGCTCTCCTGGATCAAAGGCAAGCACGCCTGGAAGTTCGGTGCTGAATATCGCGCCGGAGCCAACGATGAGATTCGCGACCGAGGCTCGGCAGGCAATTTTATAATCAGTCCTCTCATCACGCGCCTGCCCGGAGTTGCGGGCACTGGAAACGCGCTGGCCAGCTTCCTTCTCGGAGAGGTTAACGCGGCGAGCATCCAGATCTCTGACAAGATCCAGACTCGTGCTTCCTACCTGGCACTCTATGCACAGGACGACTGGCGAATTACCGATCGTCTTACCATTAATGCTGGTTTGCGCTGGGAGGCGGAGTTTCCGCGGCGGGAGATCAACAACAAGCTGAACTCGTTCGACCCGACCGCGATCAACCCTGTTTCCGGAACGCCCGGCGTGGTGACATTTGCGGGAATCAGTGGCACCCCGGAGCGAGCATTCAGCACCGACAAGAACAACTTCGGGCCGCGTTTGGGTTTTGCCTACAGAATTCCCGGGAGCCGCGACACCGTTTTCCGCGGGGGTGGGGGCGTCTTCTTTGGTCAGACCGTCAGCAACACCATCGGCGATACCGCAGCCTTGGGGTTCTCCGATGCGGCGAGTTACGTGGTGGCTCAGGCCGAGTTCCAGAGTGTGTTCCGTCTGCGAGATGGCTTCCCGGCGTTTTCACGCCAGCCGCTGACGCCTGCGTTTGGGGCGGTTCCTCTTGGGCAAAGGACCACTACCGCGATTTCGTTTTTCGACCCCAAGCAGGTAGCTCCCTTGTCGTACCAATACAACTTGGGCGTGCAGCGCGAAGTCGCCGGCAACCTGCTCGTCGAAGTGGGCTACATGGCCAATGTCAGCCATCATCTCACGGCGAACGACTTCAGCCTCAACCAAGTGCCATCAACCCTCATGGGGCCGGGCGACGCGCAAGCCCGGCGTCCCTTCCCGCAGTTCAGCAACGTTACCTGGATCAATCCGTCCATCGGCAATTCGACCTATCACGCCGGGTTCGTTCGGGCAGAAAAGCGTTTCAGCGGCGGGATCTCTTTCCTGGCGCACTACACCTTCTCGAAGTTCCTGGATGATGTCGAGGCTGCCAATGAATACGGCGTCACGGGCAGCTACATGGACGCGTACAATCGTCAACTGGATAAGGGGCTGAGCGGCAGCGATGTTCCGCATCGCCTGCTGCTCACGGTGCTCTACGAACTGCCGGCGTTCGGAAAAAACCGCTTCTCACGCGGGGTGTTGGGCGGGTGGAAGATCGGCGTCCTGCAAACAGCTCAGTCGGGTGCACCTTTCACAGTCATAACCACAGCTAACACCACGAACGCGTTTCCAGCCGGACCGTTGCGGCCGAATATCCTACGTGACACCTCATTGTCCAGCGGCGACCGAACAATCACGCGTTGGTTCGATACGACTGCATTTGGCGCGCCAGCGCCATTCACTTTCGGCAACTCGCCGCGCTCGGGTCTGCGCGGCGCATCCCTCGTCACGACCGACGCCACTCTGGAAAAGACCTTCAAGATCACCGAGCGTGTGAAGTTCGACGTGCGCGGTGAGTTTTACAATCTCTTGAATCACGCCAACTTTAACATCCCGGGCTTCACCTTCGGGGCAGCGGACTTTGGCGTCGTGTCCAGCGCCCGTTCGGGCCGAACGACGCAGATAGCACTGCGTCTAAGCTTCTAGCCGCTGTTCAACAGCCAGAAGAATGGTGCGTCTAATCGTTGTTTCGAGGGAAAAGCCAGATGCCGATCACGGACCAGGAAAAACATCAAAGTACCGAAGAAGCAATTTTGCGCGCCATACGGACTCTTGGCAGCGGATCAGTAGAAGTCACTGTGCAAGATTCAAAGGTCGTACAGGTGAAGGTGCAATTCTCAAAGGCACGGCCGGCCAAACCCATGGACTCTGGAATGAACGTCGCAATCTGGCCGTGAAGGCCGCTCGTAGGTCTCACCTGTCTTCGGACTTCATCGGGAAATTGATACGGAAGTTGCGAGCTTACCGGTTTCCTGGCGCCCTGCGTTCGAACGAGCGAGTCGCCAGCGGATTGCCTGTTTCGCGATCGAACTCATCCGGCGTGTGGGTCTCCGGCAGGCGATCGTCAGTGGCCCGTTGCCATTCGGCGAGCGTCTTGCGTAGTTTGTTAAGAGCAGCAGCATGGCGAGGATCGCCGGCCAGGTTGTGTAACTCGTGCGGATCGGCGTCCGTATCGTAGAGTTCCTCAGATGGCCGCGGCTTCACGAAGCAACCGAGCTGTTGCGGCGAAAGTTTTCCTGCATCTCTCAGGCGGCGCATAGCCTGAAACGTAATGCTTCGAACCGCGTCGGCAGGCGGCGTTGCGGGCAGCTCTGGAGAATATACTTGTAGCGTTCGGAACGGACGGCTCGGGCATGGTCGTCGAAGTCGTGCCAATCACGCTCAGCAAACACTTCATCGCGAATGACAGCTTTTGGATTCCGCAACGTGGGCACAAGGCTGTTGCCTTGAAAGGAAGGTCCTGCTCTTAGACCTGCCGCTTCCAAAAAGGTTGGAGCAATATCAACAGAACTGACAAGGCTGTTGCTCACGCTTCCAGGCTTCACTTCCTTTGGCCACCGCACAACCCAGGGAGCTTTGATCCCGCTGTCGTAAAGAGTGGTTTTGGCTCGCGGAAACGGCCGGCCATTATCGCTGATGAACAGAACCAATGTGGTGTCGCGTTCTCCCTGCCGATCCAGTTCGGTTAGAACCTGGCCCACGTAACCATCGAGTCGCGTAATTTCGTCGTAGTACAAGGCCAGGTCTTTGCGGGTTTCAGGTACATCGGGCAGGTAGGGTGGCACTACCACATCTTCGGGGCGATGCGGGTTCGGGATCGTGCCTTCTTCGTAATCACGATGCGGATCGAATGCCGCGAGCCACAGAAAAAACGGCTTGTCCTTGGGACGAGCCTGCAACGTAGAAACCCACTGGCCTGCTCCACTCTTGCCGCTTGCATCCGCGTGTGGTGGGGGTTGCCCGGGAGCATGGCTGAGTCGGAAACCGGCAGGGTTGGCTTCTATAACGAGGTCGAAGCGGTTTTTCACAGCATCTCCCAAGTGCCACTTGCCTGTCGCTGCCGTCCAGTATCCGGCCTTCTTGAGCAACTCGACGAAAGTGACTTGATCTGGTGGCAGCGGCCAATGCAACTGCTGCGCGCCGGTACTGTGTGGATAACGACCGGTGATCATGCTCGATCGGCTGGGGCTGCAGGAGCTGGCTGTCAGGAAAGCTCGATTGAAGCGCATGCCTTCGCTGGCCAACCTATCGATATTGGGTGTCCGAACAGTCTTGTGCCCGTACGCCCCGCAGTCGTCCCAAGCCATGTCGTCGGCAATCAGGAGAATGATATTGGGCCGATTGGCTAGACCAGCAGCCTCGGCGAACTGCGGGACCAATAACAGTAGGCCAGTCTGAAACCAGGACAGGGGTGACAGGCATTTCATCGCGGTCGTCTCGATCGTAAGCAACAACCAAATCTCGAAGTTGGCTACCGGAACCAGAACTCTCTCAAAAAACAAACCGCAGCGCCAGCCGCAATGATTCTGCGGGTGCTCCAAATCTGGCTAACAGTCTCGAATGATAAAGACCCTAATCCAAAAAGACTCATATACAATGCCTTCAGATCAACTGAGCCAATCCTGTTAACGCGACCGTAACTCCCTGACTGGAGGCTGACCGGACTACCGGAAGTTCTCTCGCTGGGAATCTGGAAGAACCAACCTCGAGGTAACAAAACTCATGACAACCAAGAAACTCAGCATCAGGCTGTTTGCAGTTCTCCTTCTGGGTGGGGCCGATCGTTTGCTCTACGCTCAGATTGCCTCGGGAACTATTGTCGGCACGTCGTACGATCCGACTGACGCCATCGTGGCCGGCGCAGAAATCACACTCACCAATACGCAGACGCAGCTCCGCCGCAGCGTCATCACTGACTCCGCCGGCAACTTTACTGCGGCTCAATTGCCCGTCGGCGTTTACAGGATCAGCGGCACGGCGCCATCTTTCAAGCGGCAGGAAGTGGAGAACATCACACTCCTGGTGAATCAAACAGTACGGGTGGATGTGCACTTTCAGGTGGGCGAAGTGACTGAAGAAGTGACAGTTCAAGCCAGTGCCGTGGCGCTTGAAGGAGAGACGTCTTCGGTTGGGCAGGTTATCGAGCAGGAGAGGATTGTCGACTTACCCCTGAACGGCCGTAATTTCATGCAACTGGCTAACATCTCTTCAGGGGTTGTGCCTGCTTACAACGCGCGAAGCGCGACCATTACAAATCAGTCGGGGCGTGAAGATCTCGCGGTTCACGTCTCTGGAGGGCGGGGCGATACCAACAGCTACTTGCTGGACGGTGTCGAGATGCGGAGCTCGTGGTTCAATTCTCCCAGCATTCTGATTTCGGTGGATGCTGCTCAGGAATTCAAGATTCAGAAGAATCTGTTCAGTGGCGACTACGGCCAAGGTTCGGGCATCGTCAGCATGGTGACGCGCTCAGGCGGCAACGACTTTCACGGTTCCGTGTATGAATTTTTTCGTAACGACAAGCTGGATGCTGCCAACTTTTTCGACAATTTCAACAACCGCCCCAAGTCGCCGCTGCGCTACAACCAGTTTGGGGCGTCGGCAGGCGGCGTCATCATCAAGAACCGTTTGTTCTTCTTCGGGAACTACGAAGGGTTCAGGAATCGTCGCTCCGGTACATTGACGGCGCTGGTCCCCACGCGGGCCCAACTTAATGGGAATCTCGCTGGGCTGCCTAGCACGAAGAGTGTATCGGGAGTCGCCGCAATTCTAGATCCGCTCACTGGGCAACCGTTTCCGGGAAATGTCATTCCTTCAGATCGTATGTCGCAAATCGCCCGCAACTTCATTCAATACATTCCGGAGCCGACGCTCGGATTCAACGTTGCGGGTCGAAACACCGTAGCCACGCGCAGCCGGGATCGCAATGATGATCAATACACCGCACGGCTGGATTACACTGTCTCCGAAAAAGACTCGTTCTTCGGACGCTACACCGATTTTGACTCCAGCCTGGAGAGCCCGGGCCTGCCAGTCTACTCAGGAAGCTTCTTTCCTTACGCGGGCCGGAACTTTGTCTTTCAGGAAACACACGTCTTCAGCCCACGGACACTGAATGTGTTGAAGCTCGGATACAATCGAGCCAAGGTCTTCAACTCCTGGTTTCCGGCGGACCGTAGTCTGGCTACCGAGATCGGTTTCAAGAATCTGAATCAAGTCCCGGCCGAGTTCGGTCTGCCTAGCTTCAGCGTGACCCAGGGTTAC
>DASRIZ010000391.1:0-13945 GCA_035649735.1 Blastocatellia bacterium
TCGAGGAGATGTCCAAGCTGTCTCCCGAAGAGTTTACAGCCTGGCTAAATCTGAACAACATTGTCGGCAGGGATAGCGGGCAGATTCCGAGAAAATACCGCGAACTAATCGCTCTCGCCGTAGCCCTCACTACGCAATGCGCTTATTGCATTGAAGCCCACGCCAAGGCCGCGAAACTTGCTCGTGTAAGCCGTGAAGAGCTTTCGGAAACGGCTTTTCTGGCGGCGGCGCTTCGCGCCGGTGGCGCCGCAGCTCATGGCGCGATGGCGTTGAAGTTCTTCAACCAGGATTAGAGAGTTTGAAGGAAGAAGGAGCACTGGATAACTACGGTCTGCGCCCTCGGCGGCGCCACCGAGTCATTGCTTTTGGTCTACATATCCGGCATGACAAGCACAGCATCGGACCGGGCGAAATGAAATCGCCCGGTCGCGTGAACTCGGCATCCGATCGATGCTCGCTTAGCACTGAGCGCGCGAGTCTTAAGCGAAAGCTAGAAGACAAAAAGGTCCGGTCCAAGAATGGTTGAAGTCTGCAGACCGCAGGGTACACGATCGTCGCGCCCTTTTTGAATAAAGCCACTGAGCGAACTATCTCTCCTTGCTTCATAACTGCGTTCAAGCGACCCTAGCCCGGTACAAGACATTGGCGACTACCGACTGACCTACTAGGAGTTATGTCGCAACGAGGCGCGAAGTCAGAAGTCAGAAGTCAGAAGTCAGAAGAAAAGACATTTCTCGTAAACCCTTTCGACAAGTGATTGAACGTGGTTTTCCGTACCTCCGTTCCCGTTCTCTGGCGGAAACGAGTAGCGGTTACATAGAATCAGCTACCGAAACAGAAGCGTGCCGATGAGAGGTTGGGTTGATGAGCAAAAAACTGCTTTCGCGGAGGGATGTCGTGAGAGGGTTTGGATTGGCGGGGGCAGGACTACTGAGCACGAGGCTTGTACCTGCCGGCGACCAACGACCAATCCGAATCGGCGACCGCTCAGTTGAAATCGCAATTCGCGAGGTGAGCCGGTTTACGGTGCGCATCAGCATCGTTCCACTCGAGGGTGGTCGGCCGAAGCCCATCGAGACCGATGGGTCTTTGGTTCAGCAATTCTTGCCGCCTCCAAGGGCACGCTTCAGCAATATCTCAAAGGGGGAGACAATTCGCGTTGGCGACATGCTGCTGAACCTTACCTTCGATCCGTTGGTCATAGCCATCGAGACGAAGGACAAGCCAAGTCGCCGAGTGCAGGAGCTTCGGATCGATCAACATTCAGGTTCGATGAGTTTCCTGCCGGGCGACAAACCGCTGCTCGGGCTTGGAGAAGGCGGGCCGCAGTTTGACCGTCGCGGCTCAGTCGATCAAATGCGGAGCGGGCAAGGGGGCTATCGCTTGCGGACTCACGGTGGACGCGTCCCAATTCAGTGGCTGATCGGAGCCCAAGGGTGGGCGATGTTCATACATAGTCCGCTGGGCACGTTTGACTTCCGAGGTACGGAGAGTCGCTTTGATCCGGGAAGTAGCGTCTCTTCCCTGCCCCTCGATTTCTTCATCGTTTCTGCAAGCGACCCCGCTCAAATCATGAGCGAGTATGCTCGGCTAACGGGATATCCGGAGATGCCGCCACTGTGGTCTCTCGGGTACCAGCAGTCGCATCGAACGCTGGGCGGTCCGGACGAGATCAGACAGGTGGCTCGCACATTCCGCGAGAAGAATCTGCCATGCGACGCGCTGATCTATCTGGGAACCGGGTTCACTCCCTCCGGCTGGAACACCTACAACGGGGAGTTCATCTGGAACCCGAAAAACTTCCCCGATCCGCGAAAGATGATTGACGAGTTGCACGCCCAACACTTCAAGGTGGTTTTGCACATCGTCCTGGAAGGGCGTCGGCTCACAGGGGCGGTTAGCGATCGATGCACGGCTGCACCGCTGCCGAGCGGTCGAACGCCTGATAACCAGTGGCCGAATGATCGGCAGGTCAGTTGCTACTGGCCGGTTCACAAGCAGCTTTATGACGCCGGCATCGACGGTTGGTGGCCCGATCAAGGCGACGGCCTTGATGCGCCATCGCGACTTGCGCGCAATCGTATGTATTGGGACGGCTCGCAGCAACTCCGACCAAACGAGCGGCCGTACGCGCTCCATCGCAACGGATTCGCGGGCATGCAACGCTACGCATCTTTTTTGTGGTCCGGCGATGTTTATACGACATGGGAAACGCTACGAACTCACGTTTCAGTAGCAATCAACACCGGGCTCAGCGGAATTCCTTATTGGGGCACTGACATCGGTGGGTTTGTGCCCACCAAGGAGTACACCGGCGAGTTGCACATCCGATGGTTCCAGTTCGGTGCGTTCTGCCCGCTGTTCCGCGCACACGGCCGTACCTGGCACCTGCGCCTGCCGTGGGGATGGAATACCGGTGAATTGGGAATCGACGAAATCGCGAACTACACGGGAGGCGCAGCAAATCCGGACCCGAGCGAATTGCACAATCCCAACGTTGAACCCATCTGCCGGAAGTATCTCGAACTCCGATACCGGTTGATGCCCTATCTTTATTCTGTGGTCCGCGAAGGCCACCAGACGGGCCTGCCGATAATACGCGCGCTCTGGCTCCACTATCCCGACGATGACATCGCGGTCGCGCGCGGCGATGAGTACCTCTGGGGCCGAGATATCCTGGTCGCGCCGGTGACCGAGAAGGGAGCTCGGTCGCGGCGGCTCTACCTTCCTCGCGGTCTCTGGTACGACTTCTGGACCGAAGCTAAAGCCGAAGGCGCGCACGAGATCGATCATCCTGTCGACTTGGCAACTATGCCGCTGTTTGTGCGCGCCGGCGCTATCGTCCCGATGGGCCCGATCAGACAGTACACCGGTGAAAAGGTCGATCGACCGCTCTCGCTGTCGATTTATCCAGGCGCTGATGGCGCGTTCACGCTCTACGAAGATGACGGGACCACGTTCGACTATCGCAAAGGCGAATTGATGAAGCTTGCGCTTGTATGGAATGATCGTCGCCGTCTGTTGACGCTGCGTCTGTCGGAGGGATCGAAGATGTTGCCGCCGCTTCGACGCAACATCGAGATTCGAGTCGTGCCAAACAAGGCGGGGCGCACGGTTGTCTTTGAAGGAAAAATGATCGAGGTTCGATTCTAATGATCCCAATGACCGCGTTACGATGCTTGCTCATGGCGGCGGCTGCTGTGGTCGTCGCGGCGGCTACTGCGCTCACTCAGGATGAAAAGGCTCAGAAGAAACCCTTTGTAGAGGATTACGTTCGAGCGGTCACGAGCGCCCCACCGGCTACTCTCGGTGTCGATCCGTTTTACAAGAAATTTACCGACGCGCTCGGCATCGCGATCCTAAGTTCGGAGAAGGTGCCCGACGCCGCGTTGCTGGTCGCGCGCGACATCGCGATCCATATGCTCGCAAAGCGCCCCGACCTGCGCGCGGAAATGCTCAAGAAGAAGATGCGTGTGGGCGTGATGGCGCAGTCAGAATCGACCACCGATATCCCCGAGCATCGAAACAACAAGAAACCGAGCCGCGATGATCCTCGCTTGACTCCTGGCGAGAGAGCGAACTACGACAACGGCATCGGCAAGATGACTGACAAGGAATATTGGGACAGGCGAGCACGCGGGTTGGGCGGCAACCCGACGACTTGTGCTGAGGAGAACCTGTTGGGTTATCCGGAAACGCGCTACTATGGCGAGAACATTTTCGTACATGAGTTCTCGCATGCGATCATGGGCGTCGCCATTCGAACCGCGGATCCAACTTTATTCGCAGAGATTCAAGCTGCCTACAAGGAGGCCATGGCAAAAGGTCTGTGGAAGAATCATTATGGCTCGACCAATGCCAACGAATACTGGGCAGAAGGCACACAGACCTGGTTTTGGTCAAACTACGAATACATGGATGGCGACACGCGAGTCCAAACGCCGGAGGACTTGCAGCGATACGACCCGAAGCTCTACGCATTGCTCGGCCGAGTGTATGAAGATCACCACATCCCGATGGATGTGTATTACGGCAAGAATATCCGGCCCGCTCGAAGCCGACGCTAACGGCGCAGTCTACGCCATCAGCGTGTAAAGAGGAGGAGAGACGTCAATGGTACACAGGATGAAATGCTACACGGCAGTTCTGTTTGTCGGAGTCCTGCTGCAGCCGATGGTGCCGCAGTCAACTGCCTATGCCCAGGGGACGTTGGCGGACTATGACCGCGTAGGCGGCCTCCGCCTGAGGCTTCAGGGTCTGGCGATCAACATTCCCGACAGAGCCAACTGGATTGGCACTACCAGCCGGTTCTGGTACCGAAAGTCCATCAAAGGCGGAAACGAGTTCTTGCTTGTTGATGCGGAGACGCTCTCCAAACAACCTGCTTTCGACCACGAGAAGCTCGCGGCGTCGCTTTCGGCTGCCGCCGGTCAGACATATACGGCTACCAGATTGCCTTTCAGTGCGATCTCGTTCGTCGATAACGAGAAGGCAATCGAGTTCACCGCCGGAGAATTCTCAGGACCGGGTCCGAACTTCGGTCTTGGAAGCGGTGACGGGACGAGGTGGCGGTGCAATCTATCTGACTACTCCTGCAAGAAGCTCGAAGCGACGAACCAACGCGGCCGAAACGATGGTCCCCCTCGCGGCATACCTGGTCCTCAGTACGACTGGCCGCCGTCAGAGCCAAAGCCCTCTCCGGACGGAAAATGGGAGGCGTTGATCAACGGATTCAACATCCATATCCGGGCGAAAGGGAAACGTGAGACGGTGCCGCTGAGCTTCGATGGCTCGGAAGGGAATTACTATGCGCTTCCGTCCGTTGCGTGGTCTCCGGACTCAAACAAGCTTGCCGTCTACCGGGTCCGGCCTGGCTATCATCGTAAGATCGAATACATCTTATCCTCTCCAGGCGACCAGCTTCAGCCCAAGTACTCGACGATCGACTACGCCAAACCGGGCGACGCGCTCGATCAGCCTCAACCGGTGCTGTTTCAGATAGACAGCAAGAAGCAGATTGCGGTCGATAACGCGTTGTTCCCAAATCCTTACCAAATGTCGCGCATCGAATGGCGTAAGGACAGCCGCGCGTTCACGTTCGAATACAATCAGCGCGGCCATCAAGTATATCGAGTAGTCGAAGTCGACGCGATCACCGGTAATCCGCGCGCAGTGATCAACGAAGAGCCGAAGACATTTTTCTGCTACTCGGGCAAGAAATATCGCAATGACCTGGCGGACGGAAAAGAAGTCATATGGATGTCTGAACGGGATGGCTGGAACCACCTCTATCTCTACGACGGCGTGACTGGAAAAGTGAAGAACCAAATCACAAAAGGAAACTGGGTCGTGCGTGGAGTAGACAAAGTGGACGAAGCAAAGCGCCAGATTTGGTTTCAGGCAAGCGGCGTGTATCCCGAAAAGGATCCATACTTTGTCTACTACTATCGGATCAATTTCGACGGAACCGGAATCACGCCGTTGACCGAGGCTGACGGAAACCACAACGTCGTTTTCTCTTCGGACATGAAGTACTACGTCGACGCCTGGTCGCGCGTCGATCTTCCGCACATCAGCGAGCTGCGTAGTGCTGCAGACGGAAAAGTGCTCATGGAATTGGAGCGCGGGAACATCGACGAATTGCTCAAGATCGGCTGGCAGGTGCCCGAAGTATTCAAGTCACTTGCGCGCGATGGCAAGACCGACATATGGGGCATTATCATTCGGCCAACCAACTTCGATCCGTCGAAAAAGTATCCGGTGATCGAGAACATCTATGCCGGGCCGCAAGGTTCCTTCGTGCCGAAGACGTTCAGTGCCCAGACAGGCATGCAGTTGCTTGCTGAGCTGGGATTCATCGTGGTGCAGATCGATGGCATGGGCACTTCGAATCGCTCGAAAGCATTTCACGACGTCGCCTGGAAGAATCTCGGCGACGCGGGATTTCCGGATCGAATTTTGTGGCACAAAGCCGTTGCGTCGAAGTATCCCTACTACGACATTAGCCGCGTTGGCATCTATGGCACTTCTGCCGGTGGACAGAATTCTCTCGGTGGAATGCTCTTTCATCCCGAGTTCTACAAGGTCTGCGTTTCAGCTTGCGGTTGTCATGACAATCGGATGGACAAAATTTGGTGGAATGAGCAGTGGATGGGCTGGCCGCTTGGGGTTGAATACGCCGCTTCGTCTAACGTAGACAACGCGAGCAAGCTTCAGGGTAAGTTGTTGCTTGTGCTCGGTGAGATGGACCAGAACGTCGATCCAGCGTCGACAATGCAAGTGGTCAATGCGTTGATAAAAGCTAATAAGACTTTCGACCTTCTGGTGATTCCTGGAGCAGGCCATGGCCCCGGGGGGATCTACGGCGAAAGAAAGCGCAATGACTTCTTTGTCCATCATCTGTTGGGAGTCGAGCCGCCGAATTGGAATAACCCCGAAAGGAACAGGCCCGCTGCAGCTGGGAATTGAGGACTGAGTTCTACCCGCTCGATTAGGAGTTTCAAGCTTATGAAGCGACTATCGCTGGTCATTACTGCGATCTTGTGCCTTCCTTGTTCTTATGCACTTTCGAATCAAGGCCAGAGCGCCCGGAAACTGCAACCCGCGAAAACGGCGCAGGACTACCCGGTCAAACCCGTGCCGTTTACTTCAGTGCACTTCAACGATGCGTTCTGGGCGCCGCGGATCGAGATCAATCGCACAGTGACAATTCCTTTCGCTTTTCAGAAAGACGAGGAGACAGGCCGCGTCAGTAACTTTGAACGCGCCGCCGCTGCGCTCAAAGGTGAGCTGAAGGACAAGAAAGCGCCAGGCTATCCGTTCGATGATACCGATGTCTACAAGGTGATCGAAGCAGCTTCTTACACGCTCAGCGTTCACCCGGACCCGAAGCTCGACGCTTACCTCGACAGCCTGATCGCGAAGATCGCCGCGGCACAGGAGATGGACGGATATCTCTACACCGCCCGGACGATTGATCCGGAGCATCCGCATCGCTGGGCCGGCGCCAAGCGGTGGGAGCTGGAGAAAGTAGACAGTCACGAACTGTATAACCTGGGACACTTGTACGAAGCGGCGGTCGCTCACTATCAAGCTACAGGTAAGAGATCGCTGCTCGACATTGCTCTCAAGACGGCTGATCTGCTTGACCGGACTTTCGGGCCGGGCAAGGAATCTATCTGGCCCGGCCACCAGATCACCGAGATGGGACTCGCCAAGCTTTACCGAATCACGGGCGACGAGCGTTATCTCAAATTGGCGAAGTTCATGCTAGACGTGCGCTTGCCAGACGCTCCGAAGACCAGCAATCACAGACCCGAATACAATCAGTCGCACCAGAAAGTTGTGGATCAGACCGAAGCCGTCGGCCATGCCGTACGCGCGACCTATATGTATTCGGGTATGGCCGATGTAGCGGCGCTCACCGGCGATCTATCTTACGTCAACGCCATCGACCGGATTTGGGAAAACGTCGTCACCAAGAAGTTGTACATCACCGGCGGCATCGGCGCGACCGGTTCGGGTGAGGCGTTCGGGCAAGACTACGAACTGCCCAACATGACTGCATACAACGAAACCTGCGCGGCCGTCGGCAACGACTACTGGAACCATCGTCTCTACCTCCTGCACGGCGATGCCAAGTACATTGACGTAATGGAGCGGACGCTCTACAACGGCTTGATTTCCGGCGTGTCGCTTGATGGAAAGCTGTTCTTCTATCCCAATCCGCTTGAGTCCAACGGGCAGCATGAACGTCGCCCGTGGTTTGGCGTGGCTTGCTGCCCAGGCAACATTACGCGCTTCATCGCTTCAGTGCCCGGGTACGTCTACGCGCAGAAGGGAGACTCGCTGTACGTCAATCTCTTTGTGGGCAGCACTGCCGACATCAAGATGGACTCTGGCCGGTCGGTGAGGATGACTCAGGAAACACGGTACCCGTGGGACGGCGCGGTGAAGATGGCGGTGAACCCGGATAGGAACAGCAGGTTCACGATCAACGTCCGCATTCCGGGCTGGGCTCACAACGAAGCTGTGCCAAGTGACTTGTATCGTTTCCTGGATCGAATCGATGAGACGGTCGTGCTCAAGGTCAACGGGAAGCCAGTTCCTGTCAACATCGATCGTGACTATGTCAGCCTGAATCGTGACTGGAAACGTGGCGATGTGATTGAGTTGATTCTGCCGATGCCCGTTCGCCGCGTCGTCGCCAACGAGGTGGTGACGGCTGATCGCGGGCGAGTGGCGTTGCAGCGCGGCCCCATTGTTTACTGCGCGGAGTGGCCTGACAATCCGGGCGGCTTCGTGCGTAACCTGGTGTTGTCGGATGCCGCGAGACTGACTGCTGAATTCAAACCCGAGTTGCTGAACGGCGTCACGGTGATTAAGTCTCGAGCGACCGCCTTTGCATATGATGAGAATGGAAAGGTACTCAAGGACGAGCAGGATTTCACCGCGATCCCGTATTACGCGTGGGCGAACCGCGGCCGTGGCCAGATGATGGTCTGGATTCCTAACAACGAATCGAGCGCAAAGCCTCGTCCATTCCCGACGATCGCTGCCACGAGCAAGGTCAGTGTTGCGGTCCAGAGGCCGCGGCTGAATCCCAATAGGATCAATGACGGCGAGGAACCTGCCTCATCGAGCGATTCCAGCTCCTATTTCGATTGGTGGCCCGCGAAAGGCAGGACCGAATGGGTCCAGTACGAGTTCCAGAAAACCGCAACCGTTTCGCAGGTCGAGGTCTATTGGTTTGATGACACTGGCCGTGGTGAGGTTCGAGTACCAGCGTCGTGGCGCATTCTGTATAAGGTCGGAGATGAATGGAAGCCGGTTGATAACATTGATGCTTATGTCGTCGAGAAGAATAGGCACAACAAAGTGAGTTTCAAGCCGGTGACTACGGCTGCGTTGCGTCTTGAGGTTACGATGCAGGCTAATTGGTCGGCGGGAATCCAGGAATGGAAGGTGAAGTAAATCATGTCGTGAGCTTACATCCGGCGTTGAAGCCGACTTTTGATGCGCTCATCGAGGAGGTCTCCTAAATGCTGCGGAGGACAACCACAATCGCCCTAACGATTGTTGCCGTTGCTATTCCTGCCATTGACGCCCAGCAGCTACCAAAGGCCGTTCCAAAGGCTGCTCGCCCATTACCCCTGTCTGCAGTGCGGCTGACGCGCGGCCCGCTCAAGCGTGCGCAGGATCTTAACGCGGATTACCTGTTAAAGCTGGAACCGGATCGCATGTTGGCCTATTACCGAAAGCGCGCCGGGCTTGAGCCTAAGGCCCAGGGATACGGCGGATGGGACGGAGATGGCAGGAACCTTACCGGACACATCGCTGGTCACTACCTCTCCGGCGTGAGCCTGATGTATGCCGCAACCGGCGATACGCGATTCAAGGAACGCGCCGATTACATCGTGCGTGAAATGAAAGAGGTTCAAGACAAGCATGGCGACGGATACCTCGGCGCTTTGGCGAATGGCAAAGAGCAGTTCATAGAAGTTTCTCACGGCAATATTCGTTCCGCGGCGTTCGACCTCAACGGCCTCTGGTCTCCCTGGTATGTCCTGCACAAAACCTACGCGGGGCTGCGCGACGCTTATCGCTACACTGGCAATCGCACCGCGCTGGATCTGGAAGTCAGGTTCGCCGCCTGGGCCGAAGGGATTCTCGCGAAGCTGGATGACACCCAGCTACAGCGAATGCTGAACACCGAGTTCGGAGGGATGAATGAAGTGCTGGCCGAACTCTACGCCGATACAGCCGACAAGCGATGGCTTGACCTCTCCCACCGCTTCGATCATCGCGCAGTGCTCGAGCCGCTTGCGCGCCGGGAAAATATCTTGCCCGGTCTGCACGGAAATACGCAGGTGCCCAAGCTTTTGGGAGCACTGATGCGCTACGTGTACGCCGGCGATAAGTCTGACGGTGACGCTGCCAATTTCTTCTGGGACGCGGTAGTTAATCATCACAGCTTCGCCACCGGCGGTCACGGCAAGGACGAATACTTTGGCCCTCCCGACAAGCTGAGCGATCGAATTGACGGACGCACCGCTGAAACTTGCAACGTGTATAACATGATCAAGATGACGCGCGAGCTGTTCGCTCTTCATCCCGATGTAAAGTACGCCGAGTTTCACGAGCGCGCGTTGTTCAATCACATTCTCGGATCGATCGACCCCGAGGACGGCCGCACGTGTTACATGGTTCCGGTAGGTCGAGGTGTTCGACACGAATATCAGGAAATGTTCCGCAGCTTTACGTGCTGCGTGGGCTCAGGCATGGAGAGTCACGCGCTTCATGGCGACGGTATCTATTACGAATCGGGCGATCGCTTTTGGGTGAATCTCTATGTGCCTTCCACGGCTAAATGGGAATCGGCAAGCGCCGACATCGCAATGGACACGGATTTTCCTGAAGGTGAATCCGCTACATTGAAGCTCACGCTTAAGTTGCCGAAAGAGTTTACGCTATCCCTGCGGCGTCCTTCCTGGGCAGGAAGAGGGTTCGCGGTCAAGATCAATGGCCGACCTGTTAAGGATCTGGCGACGCCCGGCTCGTACATCGATTTGAAGCGGACATGGAGGAGCGGCGATACCGTCGCGTTGACTTTACCCAAGTCGCTTCGCCTCGAGCCGTTGCCCGACAACGCGCGGGTTACAGCGATTATGTGGGGGCCGCTGGTGTTGGCAGGCGACCTTGGGCCGGACACCAGGACGGGAGGAGGAGGACGGGCTTCGCAGCCTGTGAATGTCCCGGTGTTTGTAACCGCGGATCGCCCGTTGACCGATTGGCTCAAACCAGTAACCGGAAAGCCGGGCACTTTCAAAAGCCAGGGTGTCGGGCGCGAAAGCGACGTTGAGTTTGCGCCGTTCTATCGCCTGCACCGACGGACCTACTCCACTTATTGGGATTTGTTGACGCCGGCGGATTGGGAAAAGCGAGCCGCTGACATAGCCGCCGAAAAAGAGCGCCGCCGCAAGCTGGAAGCGGCGACAGTGAGTTTTGCGCAGCCGGGTGAAACCGAACGCGAGCGAGAGTTCAACCAGCAGGGTGAAGACACTTCTTCCGCTCGCATGGCAGGAAGGCCGGGCCGTCGTGCAGCCAAATGGTTTTCGTTCGACCTGCCCGTGGATCCTGCGCATTCGTCGGTCCTGCTAGTGACTTACCACACGGAGGAGCGCGCGGCGCGAAGCTTCGAGATTCTGGTCGATGGCGCGCGAGTCGGCGATCAAGCGATCGAGCGGTACCGCCCTGGAAGCAGCTCTGGGACCTTCTTTGATGTTGCATACCCATTGCCGGTGGAGTTGGTGAAGGGCAAGCAGAAGGTCACTGTGCGCTTCCAAGCCAAGAGCGGAAGTGAGACCGCTGCAGTCTTCGGAATCCGTATAATTCGGGCCGGCGCGGAGAAGTAGGGCCGCCCACGAATCCTTGCGGCAGAATAACCGCGGAGAAAGTCGATGACTAACTTGATTACACGCACAATCAGTTTGGTAACCGTCCTCTTGCTTCTGATTCCCGGCGCGCCCATCGTAGTCGGCCAGACCCCTCAAGCCCGCATCAAGATCGACATCGATCGCACTATCGGCGAAGTCAATCCGCTTCTGTTCGGGAATTTCGCGGAACACCTTGGCCGTATGATCTACGGCGGCATCTTTGAAGAGGGTAGCTCGCTCTCCGACAAAGACGGCTATCGCACCGATGTCATGGAAGCCGTGCGTCAACTGAACGTCTCCATTTTGCGCTGGCCAGGGGGGAACTTCGCATCGGGGTACAACTGGAAAGATGGTATAGGTCCGAGGGATCAACGCCCCGTGCGGACGGAGTTGGCGTGGAATGCGCTCGAGAGCAACCGCTTCGGCACCGATGAATTCTTGCGTTATTGCGAACGCCTAAAGACCGAGCCTTACATCTGCATAAATCTCGGCCTTGGCACCATCGACGACGCGCGGCACTGGGTCGAGTATTGCAATGAATCCCGACGTACATTCTGGGCGGATCAGCGACGCAAGAACGGTCGAGAACAACCATACAAAGTCACGTATTGGGCGCTCGGAAATGAAATCGATGGCCCGTGGCAGCTGGGCCACAAGAACGCGGATGAATACGCGAAGTTCGCCCTCGAAGCGGCAAAGGCGATGCGCGCCGTTGATCGCAACATCAAGCTCGTCGCCAGCGGTTCGAGCAACTACGGCGCTGACTGGATTGGGTGGAATCGCACTACGCTCGCGACGCTTAGAAACGTCATCGACTACATCGCGATCCACACGTACATAAACAATCGGGAGAATGATCTGGAAAGATTTCTCGGCTGGTCTCAAACGATTGATAACTACATCGAAGTGACAGCGGGCCTGATCAAACAGGCACAGTCAGGCCAGCAGAACCCGCGTCCGATCTACATCGCTTACGATGAGTGGAACGTGTGGTATCGCGCGTTCGAGCGGCAAGGACTGGAGGAGATCTACAACTTCGAAGATGCGCTCGCAATGGGGATGTTTTTCAATTCCTTCTTTCGTCACGCGGATGTCGTGAAGATGGCCAACCTGGCCCAGATGGTCAACGTGATCGCGCCGATCATGACAAACAAGCAGGGAATCTTCCTGCAGCCTACGTTCTTCCCGCTTGTCGAGTACGGCAAGCAGCGCGGCAACACCTCGATTGATGCGTGGGTCTCATCGCCGACCTATAAAATTGGCAACCGGCCTCCGCTTCGTTACCTGGATGTGTCCGCGACTTACAATGCCGGAGAACGTGTCATCTATCTAAACGTCCTGAATCGGAGCAAAGACAAAGACATCTCTACTCGAATCGAAAATCAGGAAGGAGAGTTTCAGGGTGAGATGGGTATTTGGGAGATGAACCACACGGACCTGAAGGCGACGCACACGTTCGGGGATGACAAGAGAGTCCGGCCAGTCGAGCGCAAGACTTCAGCCTCGGTTAAGAACAATTCGCTTATCTATACTTTCCCAGCGCACTCGCTGACGATTCTTCGCATACGCTTGAGGTGAGACGCCGGCGTCTTACCGCGTTACCAATCCAGGCTGACGCGGAACTGGATTCTGCGTGTGCCGCTCGCCGAAGTGATCTGGCCGAACGTGGTCGAAGTCGGGTTGGGATTCCCGATATCGAAGAACGGATGGTTCAGGAAGTTGAGCGCCACCATCCGCCAAGTCATCCGCACCCGCTCCTTGATGCGGACCTCCTTGTTGACGCTCATGTCCAGAATATAGAGGTTGTTGTTGCGCAGATACACAAACGCGGCGTACTGGCCCGGTGTGGAGGCCGGACCATAGAGCGACTGATTCACCTGGCTGGTTCTGGCCGCAGGATTTAACGTCGCGATGCCGCCCACGTTCGAAATCAGTGCCGTGCTCGAGAAGCCTCCCCCCACCGTACTCAAGGCTTTCTGCAATTGTTCGGGCGTTAGGCCGCCGCTGAAGACCACACCCGATTGAGAGAGATTGTTGACGGTGTTTCGTCCGCCGTTGAGAAGGACCGGATTGCCGGAGGCGATCGTCTCGCGTCCGCCGAGCGTCCATCCGCCAACAAGCCGATCCAGCCAGTCACTGCTCGAAAGGTAGCGCCGCCCCTTCCCGAACGGCAGATCGTACGTCCAATAAGCGTTGAAGACATGCCGCCGATCGAAGGGCGAGGGCCCATAGTTGAGACGCGCGTCGCGGTTGGTGAACCACTGGTATCCAGCGGCCTGATCAGTCTCGTTCAGCAGGTCGCCGAGCGCATGACTCCAGACATAGTTGGCGCCGAGCGACAAGCCATGGTTGAGCCGGTGCCTGAGATCAACCTGCAGCCCATTGTAGTTGTTGTCACCATTCGAATCCTGATAGGTCAGGCTGCTCAGGTAAGGATTGGCCTGGAAAAAGTTGATCGGGAACTGTCCGGGCACGTTGAACCCGGCGGTGACGCAAGAGGCGATTCTGTT
>DASRIZ010000392.1:0-5031 GCA_035649735.1 Blastocatellia bacterium
CCACTCTTGACCAAAAGGTTTGAGCTGTGAGAACAGTCAGCGATGCGCGTAAGAGGCGATCTCTCTCGACCTTACTCGCGTCATTTGTTCTTACTCGCCCGGAATTTAGCCCATCGTGCTCTTGCTGCCGCAGCAATTTTCGCCCTAGCGGCGGCAGACATTTTGCGGCGTTTCCTACCGGAGGAGGTTCCTCTTCCAGCCGATAAAGAGGATCTGATACCTGGAATGGAGGCGAGCTCCCGTTCCAGCTCTTCAATGCGCTGTTTGATAGTAAGAGCTCGCTTCAGTTGTACGACGGTTAATGTGGCCAAGGGATTGGTTGCCATTCGCGACGCTCTACGTGTTCTGAGGCTGGAAGTCAAGTACCGCGGGGACACGTTTCTGGCAAACCGCGATTTTCGAAAGATTTCGACCACAGCATACGTATGCCAAAGGGAATACTTCTGATGAAAACAAAGCAAGCCGAGGCACAGCTGCTGGATCGGAATGCGATTCGTTCCGAGATCCGTAAGCTCAAACGAGAGTTAAAAGTGATATTCAATGTGTCCCATGGCGGGGCGAGCATGAATGCAAAGAAAATCTGTCCAAAATGATCGTATGATCTCACTGGCGGATGCCAGACGAGCTCTTCCATAACTCGAAACAGATGTGGCCGATGTCTTGACTGCCGAGGTAATTGTCCGCATGATATTTCATAGCGAACGACCAAGCGGCAGAAGTTGTAGAGCCAGGCAAACAAGCGCCTTACTTTCCAGCGGCGCTTGAAGCGGCGCAGCGCACGGCCATCCTGCGTGTGCCGGTCGAGCCGACGGCCTTGGCGGTGCGGTGCGATCATCTCGATGCCGAATTGATCGAGCATCTCACGATCCAGTGGGTCGCTGTCGTAAGCTTTGTCGCCAATCAACCGCGCGGGGACCTCGGCGATGAAGCGCTGCTCCAAGGTTTGGCTCACCAGCTTCACTTCAGCCGGGCTAGCACTTTCTGTGCATACGGCGACAGGAAGACCATGGCGGTCTGCAACGGCCATGATCTTGGTGCCCTTGCCGCGTTTAGTCTTTCCCACACAGCGCCCCCTCTTTTGGCGGGAGCAAAGCTTCCGTCGAAAAAGGTCTCGCTCAGATCGACCCCGCCGCGATCTTTGAGATCTTGTGCTACGGCCAGCAGCACTTGCTCTAGAACCTTGGAGCGCACCCAGTTCTGGAAGCGGCGATGCATGGTCTGGAAGGCTCCGTAGCGTGGCGTCAAATCCTTCCACGGTGCCCCCGTTCGTAGTATCCACAGAATGCCGTTGAGTGTGGTCCGCCGGTCCGTCCAGGGACGACCGCGTCGATCGGCTCGAACGCGATCTGGTGGTAAGATGGTCTCGATGACTTGCCATTGCTCATCTGTCAGATCCATCTCCCCATATGGTACTTTAACGTTAAAAGTACAAGAACAAATTTATGAGATGATTGACAGCACGAGTGAACTCGAATAGCCTGTTCGATACCGGGCGCGATTACTTCAAGCCATCTGCAGTGGCGACGCACCTACTCTAACCTGGTGTTTATTCGAGGTATTCCTATGAAAAGACCGGTCTTGATCTACGGTGGTATCGTTATCGCGATATTCGTGCTCTTTAGACTTGTGGAAAATCGCAGACGCGATGTGCCTGGCAGCGTTGAGAGTCATTCGCTAGAGATCACTTCAGACATCCGAACGGAAGCCGAAATACCGGCTAACAGCGGACGCGGCAGCGGTGTTTCTATCGGCTTTGGAGGTCCTTCGCGAGAGATGGTTTCAGTTCACCCCAAGGAAGCTGAAATACGGACCAATATCGGTGGGTCATTGAGCGAGCAATCTCTCCTGTTCACCAATGCCGCAGAGTTGGGCCACCAAGCTGGAAGCGTACGGAAAAAAAAGCCACCACTTTCTGACGCTGATATACTCTTTATGCAGCGAATCATACGTGCACTCCGCAATCGCCAGTTGTCGGAGGAGGAGTTCGTTGATTTTCAAAGCGCCTTCATGGCTGCGGCATTGTCACTGGCGGATTCGGAGAAGACCAGGCGAATTCGGGAGTTGATATACGAAGGGAGGCAGGAGGTAAGGAAGCGCCACCTGAAACCGCCACCACAGCTCGACACAACAGGGGCGCGCAAGAGTGAATGGGACCTACTGGATAGGCGCGTAAGCAAGCAGGTTGAGAAACTTCTCAGTGAAAACGAACGGGAGGAGTTTATTAAGTCATTCGGGGCAGTTCTTGAGATCGATATCGGTCTCTCCATTAGTGAAGAGTGAGGGAAACCAGAGACTCGTGCGATGGTCAAGCGTCCATTAAGTCACGAGCTATACTGTCCGAATGGCGAGCATCGGCTCTATGCTCGCCGCACGACGCGCGGGCAGATAGCACGCGATAAGGACAGCACTCCACAGTGCCAGAGCGACAGCGACGACGGTCGTGGGATCATCGGGGCTGACGCCAAACAACAGCGTACCAAACAGTCGGCTAAATGCGAAGATCCCGACAATACCAAGGACGCTGCCGCCAGCAGCGTAGAGAAAACCCTGGCCCAGAATCAATTTGAGGATCTGTGACCTTCCCGCACCAAGGGCAATACGAATGCCGATCTCTCGAGTGCGATGCAAGACAAGGTATGATATGACGCCATAAAGGCCCAGGCATGCGAAAAACGTCGAGACCGTCGAGAATGCTGCCAATGTGACAGTGACCAGGTGCTCAGTCTCGAGAGACTGACCAATCAGTTGACGCACGGTCTGGGCAGAGGCGCTGCCGAACACATTGTGGACGGATCGGAGTTCGCGCAGCAAGCTGGGAAGCACGGTATCTGGAGGCAGCTTGGTTCGAACAACCAGGGTGAAGGAGAGGCGACTCGGCACGTCCTGCTGAATAAACCGTATCGGCTTTGGGGGTGTGCGAAGATCATCGGAAAGGAAGTCCTTTACGATCCCGGTCACGGGAAGCGGAAACATGCCGACTCTTCTGCCGATTCCCGGTTTGCCGGCCCAGAAACGGCGAAGGAAGCTCTGGTTAACTAGAACGCGTGTCCCGCGTCCAGGGCCTTGAGATTCCACCAGGGCAACGCCCATCGTTTCGAAAAATGTCGGTCCAACCTCCAGTGTGTGAATGACCAACTCTTCACCGGATCGCAACTCATAACCTTCCAGCGTCTTGAATGGTTCAGAGGGCAATCCTCGACTTGATAGAGGGAAGCCGTCGCTGAAACTCACTGACTTCACTCCGGGAAGGCCTTCAAAACGTTCGACAATGACTTTATAGAGCGATTGAGCGAAAGCTGGTTCGATGCCCTGGTCTTCGAGATTGATCGGGATAATAACGAGGTCACGCGTGTTAAAACCAGCATCTACCGAGTTCAACTTGCTGAAGCTCCTCGCTGCGAGCCCCGCCCCAAACAGCAGCAGGAGCGAAACGCCAATCTGTGTGGTCACCAGAATCCCGCGCAGATTGAACAACCGATGTTTGGTCCATTCGGTCTGTGCTCCGGACTTCAAGGCAGAGGAAACGTCCACGAGGCTCGCCTGCCAGGCCGGAACAAGCCCCGCCAGCAGACTAGTGACCAGGACCAGAAAAAGAGTGAATATGATCACGCGCGGCTCTGGGGTAACGTGGAGCGGAAAATTAAAGAAGCCGCCATACAGCAGAGGAACAGATTTCCCTGCCCAGCAGGCCAGGATTAATCCAAAAATGCCACCGATCACCGTCAATAAGACGCTTTCCGTAGCAAACTCTCCCATCAGCCGAGCGCGCCGAGCACCCAACGATAGTTTGACAGCAATCTCCTGGCGCCGACGGAGTCCTCGCACCAGGATGAGATTCGCAACATTCGCACACGCCACTAGCAAACCGAGACCCACCGCGACCGCCATGACGACCGACGCCGTCCACGAGCGGGATGTCGGCTGAAATGGTCCCAGGGTGCCGCGTCCAGCAGAAATCAAGCGTGCACGAAGATCTTTTTGAAAGCTTCCATCATGTTGGTATCCCGGCAGCGGAGCACCGTGATACCTCGTGGCCAACTCTTCAGTTATCGCATTGAGTTGATGCTGAGCCTGGGGTCGCGACATCTTCTGGTCAGCCAAACGCGCGATCATACGAAAACTCACCTGCTGGCTATCTTTGAAGATTGGCTCCATACATGACGGGATCCAAACGTCCGGCGTGAACTGCTCAAGACCAGTAAACGTCGGTGGAGCGATACCGACAACCGTGAAAGAATGCTCTCGTTTCTGCAGCTTAAGGACCGCCGTCTTTCCAATAATGTCTGCTCGGCCGCCGAAGTGCTTGATCCAGCATTTGTAACTTAGAACAGCTAGCGGAGCCTGGAGCATGGTGGCATCCTCTGATGGAGTGAAGAAGGTCCCAAGGGTCGGACGAAGACCGAGGAGCGAAAAGTAGTTGCCGGAGACCAATTGTGCCTCAATAGGGATCCATGCGCCGTTCAGATGCAATTTCGTTACGAGGGGAGCGTATCCCGCTACGCTCAGCGAGGGTGAAGCTCGTTGTTGATACTCTTTAAAGATAGGGAAGGGAATGTTCTGCGATGAACGGTGTCCACTTCGATCGAATAGCACAAGCCCCAACAAAGTCTCAGGATCCTTGATGCGGAGGGGACGAAAAGCCAGTTCGTCAAGGACCGCAAAGGAAATGACGTTCGCAGCAATGCCCAATGCGAGACTTGCCATCGCCGCGACGGCAAATCCAGGCGATCGCCAGAGTCGACGGCAGGCGCTTCTAACCTCAGTTACGAGTCGGACCATGGTAAAGTCCTCTGCTTCTCGCGAGAGTATGAGGCAAGAGTAACCAAGTCAATCCGGGAGCGACGTTACTGACAAGCCTGGGCGCCGGTTTTGATTGGCGCCGTCAGTCATACCCAACTCTGCAAATGCCGGAGCAGTAGGTTCCGGAGTAGTAGAAGCTTGTGGTGCGGGGGCCCAACGGACAGGCGGGCCGACCGAGAGTACGTTGTATTTTAAGATGCAGCAGAGTGCCCAAAGGCCGTCACGCCAACT
>DASRIZ010000393.1:0-3721 GCA_035649735.1 Blastocatellia bacterium
AGAATATTCAATAAACGACCGCCAACGTAACCTGTGGCGCCGGTCAGCAACACCAGCGGTCTTCGGTAGCTTCCTTTGATTGTCGGAGTTTTCTCAAGCGGCATCGTCTCTTCTTATTTTGTTTGAACTATCTATACGGCAGTGGGCGGCCAGTATCTTCCCTGCATCTCAAGTTGCTTTATGACGCAATTCCCAGACCAGCCAGTAATAATCTCAAAATATAAATGTAAGACAGAAAAATTTGAAACAACCTGAATTGCATGAGTGCGCGGCTCCATCCAATCCGCGTCATTTCCAAACTGACAGGCATAGGAACAACGCTCCTTGTCAGTCTCGGCCGTCGCGAGCGGAGTGTTTTGAGACTGGGAGAACCGGCGACTTTTTAAGCGGTCCCCATTGGGGGTGAGCAGTTACTATTCAGAAAGGAATTTCACCGGCTGGCTGATTGAGCGGCGATTCCTTTTCGGCTTCAGACTCACTCCCACCTGGCTTGATGAGGAAGGGACGAAGTAAGCCATCCTCGCGCATCTCCCGGATATGTCTTTCCTCAAGCTCCTCAAGCTCAAGTTCGAGGTTCGACTGTCTGATCAACTCCCGTTCCCGCTCGATGTAGTACTCTTCGTTGTAGGCGGTCTCCTCATAGAATCGCTCGTCATCATCGTAATCGTAGGGGTCTTGATCGTGATTGTAGGCGGACATACTTGGTTGGCTTCCCTTCCGGACGCATATTATCGGAGATCGCGGCATGCTCCCAAAGAAGCCTGCAATGCAATCGTTTCGTGAACCTTCGGTGAGTCAGCGCAATTGTTATGCCTATTCTGTCCAATCACTAAGTTCTAAGGGCATTGGTTTCCGATCTTTTGCTAAACGCCCCCTATATCCGATCAACTTCACTGCGCAATTCTCAAGGTTTTGAGGAAATATGCCTGGCTGGCAATGTGAGCCAAAGTGAGAAATCTGAAACGGTTTGGCCTCAAACGTCACTTACAACCGTGCGGTTAACACGCAGAGCTGGAGTCGAAGACTGTCTTAATCCAGGGCGAGCGCAACACGGACATCATCGAAACTTTTGGATCTTATAGACCCGCCTGCGTGTATCCCGCTCTGTCAGTCACAAAGTTGAGGTCGGCTGGTAACCAAACTGGTCCTCCCAAGTATTGCAACAGAGAAGCGCCGCGAGCGATTTGCTAACCACACGTCGGTTCACGGTGGCGGCGCCAAACACAGTCAAAGGAAACGAAATGTCGGATTTGAAGGAAGCGCTTCGGCGACTCAGAAAAGCCCCCGGATTCACCACAACTGCAGTAATCACGCTCGCCTTGGGGATTGGCGCCACGACCGCGATCTTCACCCTCGTTCATCAGGTGATGCTCAAGTCTCTGCCGGTCACCAAGCCCGAAGAACTCTGGCGCGTGGGCGATAAAATCCGCTGCTGCAACTGGGGCGGGTACACGCAGAGTAACGATGGCAATTTTTCGATCTTCTCCTACGAAGCCTACAAGCATTTCCGCGAAAACACGCCCGAGTTCGCCGACCTTGCCGCGCTGCAAGCAGGCAATGCGCCGCTCGGCGTCCGCCGCGCAGGATCGCAGGGACCTGTCGACACGCGCAATGGCCAATACGTCTCCGGCAATTTCTTCCGCACTCTCGGCGTCAATCCCTGGATCGGCCGCTTGATGACCGACGACGACGATCAGCCCGGCGCGCCTCCCGTCGCCATCATGAGCTATCGCATCTGGAGTGATAAATACGGCTCCGACCCTTCGGTTGTGGGCGCCAGTTATCAGATCAACGGCCATCTCTTTACCGTGATCGGCGTCACTCCGCCCGGCTTCTACGGCGCCAAGCTCGCCGGCGGGGGCATGCCCGATATCTGGCTCCCGACCAACACCGAGCCTCTGCTCGGCGGCGAAGCCCAGCGCCTCAAACGCCCCAATACGAACTGGCTGGACATCATCGGCCGCATACGCCCCGGCATAGACCCAAGGACGCTCGAAGCCAGGCTGCGCGTCGAACTCCAGAACTGGCTCGGTAGCCATGAGTCCGACATGAACCCCCGCGAAAAGCAAACCTGGCGCCAGCAGACATTGAATCTCATTCCCGGCGGCGCCGGTACCGCGGCCATGCGCGACCAATACAAGGATGGATTGAAGCTGCTGCTCATCGCAGCCGGCTGTGTGCTGCTTGTCGCCTGCGGCAATCTCGCCAATCTCATGCTCGCCCGCGGCTTGAAGGATCGATCGCAAACCTCTCTGCGCGTCGCTCTAGGCGCGTCGCGCGGCCGGCTGGTGCGCAAAGCGCTCGTTGAATCCACCCTGCTTGCCGTCATCGGCGGCGTTCTCGGTATCGGAATCGCCTACGGGGGCAGTAAACTGATTCTCTATCTCGCGTTCTATAGCAGCGGCGGCCAGACGAACTACATCCCGGTCGATGCGTCGCCCTCCTGGCCCGTTCTGCTCTTTACGCTCGCGGTCTCGGCGGGCGCCGGAATACTCTTCGGTATCGCTCCCGCCTGGATGACTTCGCATGTCGATCCGGTCGAAGCTATGCGCGGCAGCAACCGTTCCGTGCGCGGCGGCGGTTCCATCGCGCAAAAATCGCTGGTTATCGCGCAGGCCACGATGTCACTCGTTCTGCTCTCGGCCGCCGCTCTGTTGGGGCAGAGCCTGCGCAATCTCGAGCGCCAGAATTTTGGTTTCGAAACGGAGGACCGCTATCTCGTCTCCATCAACCCAACGCTCGGCGGCTACAAGCCCGAGCAAATGGAGATGGTCTACCGCCGTATCGACGAGCGCATCCTGCGCGTACCCGGAGTGCGCATGGTCGCTCCCGTTCTCTATGCGCCAATGAGCGGCGATAACTGGGGCGAGAGCATTCGCATCGCAGGCCGCCCCGAACCCGGGCCCAAGGAAGACAACGGCGCCAGTTGGGCTCGCGTCATGCCCGGTTTCTTTGAAACTATCGGCGCAAAAATCACGCAGGGCCGCCCCATCGAAGAGCAGGACACCGCCACGACTCGCCCGATCGCCGTCGTCAACGAAGCCTTCGTTCGACGCTTCTTCAAAGACCAGAACCCGATCGGTCAGCACTTCGGCATGGACCGCATTCAGTACGCCAACACATTCGAAATCGTCGGCGTTGTGCGCGACATCCGCTACATGACCTGGGGTATCAAGAATCCTATCCGCCCGATGTTCTGGCTGCCCGAAACGCAAAGCGTCAAATACGACGATCCGCAATTCAACACCTTCGACCTCTTCTCCCACTTCCTCTACAACATCGTCATCTGGGCTCCCGGCAATCCGCCCGGTATCGAAGCCGAGGTGCGCAAAGCGCTCGCCAGCATCGAACCCGACCTGGTGGTCTACAGCGTGAATCCGTACTCGAAAATTCTGGCCGGGGCTTTTCGACAGCAGAACATGATCGCCACCCTCACCATGCTCTTCGGCGCGCTCGGCCTTGTTCTCGCCGCGGTGGGACTGTACGGCGTGATGGCCTACACCGTCGAACAGCGTACGCGCGAGATCGGCGTGCGTATAGCGCTCGGCGCCGATCGCGCCAAGGTGGTCCGCATGGTCCTTCGCGGCGCCTTCTTCCAGATAGGGATCGGACTCGGACTCGGTATCCCGCTCGCCATCGCCGCCGGCTGGCTCATGACGAATCAACTCTTCGGCGTCTCTCCGTGGGATCCGCGAATGCTCACCATCGCTACATTATTACT
>DASRIZ010000394.1:0-9820 GCA_035649735.1 Blastocatellia bacterium
GCCTGCGATTTGCGATTCGTACAATTAATCCAAACCGGCAAAGGCACAGGTCAATTCAGAGAATCGAGAATCGCAGGCCTGGCACCAGGGTTTAGTTTATAATGACGCGATGAATGAACGGATCAGCGAAACTGAGTTTCAGCAACGCGCCGAGCAAGCTGTTAGCGACCTGGAGCGCGCATTCGGCGAGCTCGCGGAACTGCGCGACATTGACGTGCAAGTCGAAGGCGGCGTGCTGAGCGTCGCGTTCGAAGAGGGCGAGCCCGGCAAGTTCATCGTGAGCCCTAACTCGTCGGTGCGTCAGGTATGGGTTTCCGCCCGCGTGTCCAGCCTCAAATTCGATTGGCTGGGCCAAAAAGAGGAGTTTGTTAACGCGGCGACGGGTGAAAGTTTGCGTCAGGCTATGTCTCGGCTAACCCAGGAGCAGCTCGGAGACAACACCGTTTCGCTGTAAACCGGTGAACGGATTAACACAAGGGATGTTACCCTGAAAACCATCAATAACCCTGTTCAATTCGACGCAGCCGAAGCCGGTAGACTCCTCGAAGATAGCGCGGACATATCGGATCCGGGCAAACGCATCGAACGCATTTCGGAACAACTGCGCGGTCGTGAATACGTCGAGGGCTCGCTAGGCGGCGGCCCGCGGTTGCCGGAAGAATTGCGGATTTCGTTGAGCGCGTTCGACTGTGTGACCTTTATTGAATCGGTGCTGGGTCTGGCGATGGCCAGGACGATCGACGAGTCAATCGACTCAATTCGCAGGATTCGTTATCGGGACGGCGAAGTCGATTGGGTTCACCGAAATCATTATATGGTGGACTGGGCTCGGAACAATGAAGAGTGCGGGTTCGTCCAAAACCTGACCTTGGGCCCCCAGGCTTCAATAAAAATATGTACTCTCGGGCTGATCGAAGGGCTAACGGAAAAGGCGGCGGCTTTCTCGTACTTTCCGACGCAAAATCGAGATGAGGTCACCGGGCTATTCGAAACAGGAGACTTGTTGCTTTTCGTCTCGACCAAAGAAACGCTGGATGTATTTCACACTGGGTTTTTGATCGAGCGCGAGGGCCGCTGGCTTCTGCGACACGCAACGCGGACAGCCGGAGCGGTAATCGACCAGGACTTAGTAGATTTCACGGTACAAAACACTATGGCTGGGTTCGTACTCTTGAGACCAATATGCCAACGATAGCCGCAGTCGTGTCTTACCACCAAGCAACCGAGACTCGCGATCTTGTCGAGCTGCTAGCGGCCAATTCCGTGGTCACACACCTATTTGTCACTGGCAGTAATGATGTCGATCTCGCTAGTCTATCGGCAATCGCTCAGACTAAGGTTCGCACTATTCAAAGCGAGTTCTTTAGCGGACGCGCCGTGAATCAAATAGTTGATGAGAGCGCGGCAGACTATTTGTTGTTTTGTCCGCCAGGGGAACACGTTAGTCCTGGGCAGCGGGCAATCGATCGGCTGATGTCGACCGCAGAAGACTCCAGGGCGGGATTGATCTACTCAGATTTCCGCGATGAGGGTGGCGATCAGACAACTGACCATCCATTGCTTGACTATCAACTGGGGAGCATTCGAGACGGCTTCGATTTTGGTCCAATGTTTCTGTTGTCAAAAAGCGCTGTAGATCGAGCAATCGGAAACCACGGCAGACTTTCTGAACCATCGCGGTGGGCTGCGCTCTACGAGTTGAGGCTAAAGCTTTCAATTGATTCCGCAATTCTGCGAATCCCAGAACCTCTCTACACTCGAGTCCCGGTCGATCGCCGCGCAAGCGGCGAGCGCCAGTTCGATTATGTCGATCCGCGTCAACGTGAATACCAGCTTGAGATGGAGCAGGCGGGCACCGAGCATTTAAAGCGGATCGGAGCTTATTTGAAGCCCGAGTTCCGAGCTCCGGAGAGAACCGATCAGAGCTCGACGGTTCGAGCGAGCATTGTGATTCCTGTTCGTAACCGGGAGCGCACTATTCAAGAGGCTGTGAATAGCGCTCTTGGGCAGCGAGCGGCTTTCGAGTTCAACGTTATCGTGGTCGACAACCACTCCACCGATCGAACGACCGGTATACTTGAAGAGATTTCTTCACGCGATCGCCGGTTGGTTCACGTAAGGCCTGCTCGCAAGGATCTCGGGATAGGCGGGTGCTGGAACGAAGCGATCTACTCGCAATATTGCGGCGAATACGCGGTTCAGCTCGACTCGGATGATCTTTACTCAGATCCGAACACGCTCGCGGCGATTGTCGCGAAATTGGACGAAGGTCCATACGCAATGGTGATAGGATCATACAAGATCGTAAACTTTGAGCTTCAGGAAATACCGCCCGGCTTGATAGACCACCGTGAATGGACTCCCGAAAACGGCCGCAACAACGCGTTGCGGATCAACGGGCTTGGCGCGCCCCGAGCGTTTTCGGTTTCGCTAGCCCGGCAGATCGGGTTTCCGAACGTGAGCTATGGCGAGGACTATGCGATGGCGTTGCGGATAAGCCGCGACTACGAGATCGGGCGAATATATGAACCGATCTACTACGCCAGGCGATGGGAGGGGAACTCGGACGCGTCGCTGCCGCTTGCCACCTCGAACCGCTACGACGCGTATAAGGACCATCTGCGTTCCATCGAGATACTTGCGAGACAGGGGTTGAACCACCGATGAGCTGGGACCAGAGAATAATCAGCGAGCTGGAATTGGTCTCCTATCAAGATGACGATGGCGATCAGAGCCTGGAAGCTCTCGTTGCGGCGTTGATCGATCAGCAACGCGAGACCTGGCCGCTGTTTCAGGAAGGCTCCGAAGCGTTTCGCCTGATCGAGACAAAGCGCGTACGCGTCGAAGAATCGGAAGTCGTGATTCAACACAATCCTCGACGCATTCGCAGCACCGCTGCACAGGTAGATAGAGCATCGGTTGAAAACCGCCGTTGCTTTCTTTGTCCGGATAGCCTCCCGCCGGAAGAGAAGGGAATTGCGTACGACGACGATCTGGTGATTCTGTGCAATCCTTATCCGGTGCTGGACCGACATCTCTCCGTCGTTCATCGCGAACACTTCCCTCAACAAATCGAGGGCAATGTCGAGAGGCTGCTGTCGCTCGCTCACGATCTCGGATCGAGCTACTTTGTTTTGTACAACGGCCCCGAGTGCGGCGCTTCGGCGCCGGATCATCTTCATTTTCAAGCTTGCTCGCGCGAGTTACTGCCGATCGAAAATAACCTGTTCGACGATGAACCGGTGATGATTGAAGACTGCAACTTCTGTGAGGACACAGCGCGGAACAGCTTTGAGCTATTCACTCTGGGAGGATGTGGCCGAAGCGTCGTTGTTTTTCGCGGGGGCAATCGTCAGGAAGTGGTTCATTGGACATACCAGGTAATCAAGGAACTGGCGTCACAAACTGACAAGACCGAACCGCTGATCAACATCATCTGCACTTACGATCCAAAGGTTTGGACTGTGTACCTGTTCCCGCGCTCAAAACATCGTCCTGCAAGCTTTTATGCCGAAGGAGATCAGCGGCTCGTTGTCAGCCCGGGAGCGATCGACATGGCCGGAGTAATTGTCGTGCCTGAGCGACGAGACTTTGACAGGCTCGACGGTGAGCTGGTGTCAGCTATTTTGTCGGAAGTGAGTATGCACGTCGAGGTAGTCAACGAGTTGGTGGACGAAGTTAGCTCGATGCCCGAACCCGAGGAGGCCGGCTGGTGAGTAACGAACACGAACCAACTATAAGAGTCGGATTCTTAACAGGAGTGAAGGACGTAAAGTTCGCGCTTGCCGGTCGTTTTGTCTCGAACGAAGGCGACGACCCGATCGAGGGAGATCACACAGCTCGGTGGCAAGACGGCGGTGTTGGAATCGACGGTGTTGGCGCTCAGAAAGAAATTATGTTTTCGCCCTCCGATATCGATTCATGCCGGTTCATCGTTCACGGCGTCAAAATAGGCATCAACTTTCACTGGGAGCGTGAAGAGTCGCAGCAGTTTCAAGGGGCACTTAGAATTGTAGCCGGTGCGGATTCGCTGACGCTAATCAACGAGTTGCCGCTCGAAGCGTATTTGGTGAGCGTGATTTCATCGGAAATGAGCGCGTCGTGTCCGCCGGAACTTCTGCGAGCCCACGCTGTGGTGTCACGAAGCTGGCTTCTTGCGCAGTTGAGAAAAGAGGCAACGGATTCGGCACCCGCGGCCCTGATCTCCGAAGGTTCAGACGCTGCATTGATTCGTTGGTACGACCGCGAGAATCACATTGGTTTCGATGTTTGTGCCGACGATCACTGTCAGAGATATCAAGGCATTTCGAAGGCGGTTTCGGAGTCTGCCTTTGACGCGGTCCGCGACACCCGAGGCAAAGTTCTGGTTTACGATGGCCAGATCTGCGACGCCAGATATTCGAAGAGCTGCGGCGGAATGACTGAAGTATATCGGGCCGCCTGGGAAGACAAGGATATGCCGTATCTTGCTTCGGTGTATGACGTCCCGGGCAGTGAACCTTCAGGGTACCGAATGCCGCTTTCCGTTGAAGCAAACGCCGCGGCCTGGATAACGGCGTCGCCGCCTGCATATTGCGGGATTGTTTCGCCGGAGCTTTTGGGGCGGATCGCAACGTCCTTTGATAAAGAGACACGGGACTTTTATCGCTGGCGTGTTGAGTACTCCCAGGAGGAGCTCAGCGAAATCCTAAAGCTCCGGCTGGGAGTTGACTTCGGCCGGCTGCGCAAGCTGGAGCCACTGGAACGCGGCGAGTCGGGGCGAATCGTAAGAATGAAGATCACGGGTGAGAAACGAACTCTGATTATTGGCAAGGAGCTCGAGATTCGAAGGGCTCTCTCGCGCTCGCATCTGTACAGCTCGGCATTTGTAGTTCGATCGGAGCAAGGGCATCTCTCAGATTATCCAGCGCGATTCATCCTGATCGGCGGAGGATGGGGTCACGGTGTCGGTCTCTGCCAGATCGGCGCTGCGGTGATGGCGGATAGTGGCCACGATTACGAAGAAATACTTTCTCACTATTTCAAAGGAGCCGCGGTACAAGGCCTCTACTGAAGGTAAGCATCGGCTTTGCGCGTCTCTGGGAAAACTCGATCCCACAAGCGGACACGATTAATTCAAAATTTTGAATCTGCCAAACAGGCGGCCCTGTGTTTGAGTCGCTTCCGCGGGCGACGCCCTTCACAAGCCTCACATTAACCGTCACTTAAGCAGGCATCCGCTCAGCCGCTTGGATCCCGCTCTCGGAATACCGGTGTGGCACGCGGCTTGGCTAGGAGAGCCGCGTAACAACGCTCTAAGAATCCGCCTCTTCGACGGGCGTTACGAAGGGTGTTAGGTGTCAGGCTCTGGGCACACGGCCGAACACCTAACACCCGTTATTAGTTTTGGGGAGACTCAGTCTGCGGCTTCGCTCGCTGCTCTGGCGGGCTCGCTGGCGCGATCGATCACTAAACTAGCCACGCGTTCGCGATGATAAGTGGCATCGCCGAACATCAACTCGGATGCTTTTGCTCGCTTGTAGTAGAAGTGAACCTGCTCGTCCCAGGTGAACCCGATACCGCCGTGCACCTGAACCGCGAGATTGCCCACTTCACGATAGCCATCGCTCGCATACGTCTTAGCCATGGAAACGGCCAGCGGAGCGTTTTCTGGGTCATTCCCCATCTCCCAGGCCGCGTAATAGATTGCCGATCGCGCGCTTTCGGTCATCAGCAGCATGTTTGCGCAGTGGTGCTGGACGGCTTGAAACTGACCGATTGGTTTGCCGAACTGTTTGCGCGTCTTCGCGTACTCAACTGACGCCTCAAGCAACCACTGCATACCTCCGACCATCTCGGCCGTCAGTGCGAGCGTCGCGACGTCGATCGCATAATCCACTGCCGCGCGCGCCTTCGGCGAATCAGACATCACATCTTCAGAGCTCACCATCACATCGGCATACTCGACAGCGGACAGCGATCGGCTCGCGTCGATTCCCGGCATTGGCGTGATGGTCACGCCGGGCGTTTTCGAGTCGACGAACGCGAGCACCAAACCCGAGGCGGTACGGGCCACCGTTATTATGTGATCGGCTACCGAAGCATCACTCACGAATAGCTTCTTGCCTGAGAGTTTGAAGCCCCCATCAACGGGGGTCGCGGTCATCGACACCGCGTCTGGATTCCAGTTGGCGCTTTCTTCAAGCAAGGCGACTGTTGCTTTCGATTGGCCTTCGCAGATCGCTTGCAATAGCTTTGCGCGGTACTCGGGTGAACAAGCCTTTTGGATTATCGAACCGGCGAGAGCCACCGTCGAAAGAAATGCGCCGGGGAGCAGGGCGCGTCCCATTTCCTCGAACGCGACGGTCATCTCAACCATTCCCAACCCTAACCCACCGTCTTCCTCAGAGAAGATCAGACCGGTCCACCCCTGTTCTACCAACAGATTCCAAACAACATCGGAATATGGCTCTTTCTTTTCGATCATCTCGCGCACAAGCGACGGCGGACATTCCTGAGCGAAGAGCTCACGCGCCGAGCGTTGAAATAGCTTTTGAGTTTCGTTTAGTTCGAATTCCATTTAGTCTCCTGATCTTCTTAGCGTTTCTGGGGTCCTTTGCGTCTTTGCGCGAAAGCCTTTAGCGCAGAGGCGCTAAGGACCGCAAAGCCGCAGAGCATCAATAGCTCTTTGGTAAGCCCAGTACAAAGTGGCCAATTATGTTCCGCTGGATCTCCGACGTCCCGGCTTCAATCGTGTTGCCGCGAGATCGAAGATAGGCGTGAGCCCACTGCCCGTGGTCGATCGCGTAGTCACTCTCCCTGGTTAACTGACCCCACGGACCGAGCATCTCCATCGCCACTTGCTGCATGCGCTGGTTCATCTCGCTCCAGAATATCTTCTGAATCGAGCCTTCCGGTCCCGGTACTCCGCTTTTGGCCATCCTTGTGGTGGTCCGCAGTTGATTCAGCCGAAAGACTTCGATTTCGGTGCAAATCTGCGCAAGTTTTTGGCGAATGATCGGGTCCTCACTTGCTGGACGCCCGTCGCGTGAGATCTTTCGGGATAGCTCGATCAATCTGTCGATCTGGCGCTTGAACGTGATTTGCAAACTGGCGCCCAACGTCCCGCGTTCGAACATCAAGGTTGCGATTGCAATCTCCCAACCGCCGTTGATCTTGCCGACGACATTTTCTACCGGCACTGACACATTCTGAAAAGATACCTCGTTGAACTCCGAATCACCGGTCATCTGCTTTAGCGGTCTGATTGTAATCCCTGGGCTGTGCATATCGATCAGAATGTAGGTGAGCCCTTTGTGCTTGGGAACATCGGGATCAGTGCGCACTACCGCAAAACACCAATCCGCGAAGTGGCCGTAGCTGGTCCACGTTTTCTGACCGTTGACGATGAAGTGATCGCCTTCAAGAACGGCTTCCGACCTGAGCGCGGCGAGATCGGACCCGGCGTTTGGTTCGGAGTACCCCTGACACCAGATTTCATCAGCCGAGAGGATCTTTGCGAGGAAGCGTTTCTTTTGTGCTTTGGTGCCATAGGCGATCAACGTCGGACCTAGTAGCGAGGTCCCGAGAACATTGATAAGCGTGGGTGCGGAAGCGCGGGCCATTTCTTCGATAAAAATGGTTTGTTCGATCAACGTCGCGCCACGACCGCCGTATTCTTTTGGCCAATGGATGCCTACCCATCCAGCCTCGTACATCTTTTTCTGCCAGGCCCGCAAAAACTCAAAACGCTGCTTCGAGTCTTCATCGTGAAACCCGGATGGGTCCCAGCTTTCAGGAATGTTTGAATGAAGCCATTCTCGGAACTCATCGCGAAAGGCTTGCTCCGCAGGTGTCGGATTAAGATCCATAATTTGTCCTCATTGCTAATTGCTGTGGGGCAATCCGGGTTGGGCCCGAATCGGTCGCACATTATAACGCTTCCGCAGCAATGCACCAAGTTTGTAGTTGGATCAGTTTGGATTCAGAGCCCCTATTTGGACTGCGCCGCCCCATTCCGCATTCGGTGACTTTTTGCATGCGTGGCGGCGCTTTTGTAGTGTGGCAGGAACCCACTGGAACACGCGCGCAAGGGGAAAGCGCCGCCACGCATGCGAGAATCGGCAAATGCGGAAAAGGGCGACGCAGTCCAAGTAGCCGACCCTCGAACTGACCGCTACCAAGTTTTTGGGTATTGGGGTATTAGTGTGTTGCTGGTTATCCCAGGCCAAAAAGAGCATCAAAAACGTCCTTAATGAACACAAATATCTTCTTTGGCAGACGGCCTTTTTCCTTCAATGAATGCTCGAACTTTACCGTAGCGCCTGCCACAACGAGAAGAAATACTACTATTAAGAGAATGACTAGCATCGAACCCGTTTTACCCAGAATCTCATTGGTACTCAACAGTAAGTCGTCGAACTAATCAGGTGTTGCGAGCTGACAATAATCCCTTCAGACTCCAAACGTGATCTGTAATTCCCGCTTCCATAGGCGTTACTCTATGCCACGGAAGAGCGGAGACCGATCAAGTATCTGGGGTTCCAGCAACACACTAATACCCCGCTACCAAGTTTTTGAAGCCTGTGAAATATTGTGATAGATTCTGCAACCTGGGGCGCTGTCGGATCCCTGTGCTCCCAGGTTGAAAGGAAGACAGACCATGCTCAAGTGTACGACAGCTTTGCTGCTGGTTACGCTCTCATTCACCGGATGCAGCCGTTCGGTCCAGTCCAACCAGAATGCTTCAGCGCCCGCAACAGCTGATACTCAGACGAAAGACGCCGATGGGAATTCACCTTTACTCCTGGCGGTAAACAAGGGAGACACCGCCGAAGTACGTAAGTTGATCGAAGCCGGCGCCGACGTGAACTCGGAAAACAATGCCGGCGTTACCCCGCTGATGAACGCCGGCGGGATGGGAAACAAGGAGGCCGTTGAGCTGCTCATCCAAAAAGGCGCTGATGTAAACCACCGAACCTCGGGAAACTACACTCCCTTGATGCAGGCCGCCCTCGTCGGCAATTTGGCGATCGTAAAGATTCTGCTGGATGCCGGAGCCGATCCGACGGTAAAGGATACCGGCGGTCGAACCGCTTTGGCATACGCCGAAGAAAAAGAGCGCAAAGACATCGTCGATTTGTTGAAGACCAAAACGCCGTCGACATCATCAGGGAAGAAGTAAACGAACTGCGTCAAAGTTGCTTGAATGCCAGCTATCAATGCAGACCGGACAGTTTACGGTACGTACCTGTCGAGATTGAGATGTTCTGTCAAATTGCTGAACGCCAAAAACCGATACCGCGCTGATCATTAATCTTGAACCGTCCGGGTAGTGCGTTTTATATTTAACTTGCGTGGCGAATTTTGGATCGGCCGCCCCCGCCGTACGATCTCCGACTGGAAGATTGAAATCACGGAGTCTCATGAAACGAAGCTTCATCTCAATCATCGCGATAGCACTGCTTGCCGCCACTGTACTCGCCCAAAAAAAGGCCGGGTCACCTACTGATACCGTGATCAGCTTTTATCGCGCGCTCAAAGAAAAGCGTTATGTTGAGGGTTTTCGGCATTCTGTTTATCGCAACGCAGTTGAAGGCTTGACGCCCGCAGAACTTCAGGACCTCGAGCCCGACTTCGCGCGAACGTTTGCTGCAATCCCGGACAAGCTAGAGCCCGGTGGTGAGCAGATCAGCGGCCAAACCGCCACGGTTTCCTTGAAGTTCGGTGGCTCGGGCGAGGCTCAGCCGGTTGCGTTGGTTCGAGCCGGGAACGAATGGCTTGTCGGCGATAAGGAGACGCTCGATCTGGTCAATGCGCAAGGCCGGTCTTTCTTCTTTAA
>DASRIZ010000395.1:0-16010 GCA_035649735.1 Blastocatellia bacterium
TCGCTACGTTCGCTGGGCGGAAAGATGGGTCGTTCCAGAAAATCGCGATAGGCATCTTCCAGCAATAAGCGATTGAGCCACACCTGCTGACTACTATCCAGTTCTTCACCCTTCCCTCTGCGCTCTCTCCAGTCTTCGAGCAGGCGTTTGGTCTGTTCGCTAAGAGCGACATGCTCAAATCGCAACGGCTCGTAGATGCATTCCCCTTCTATCACTCGGTTGAGCGCCCGAGCCAATCCTTCTCTCTTTAGACACTCGGAGTAGCATCCCTGGCCCGGAGCGTCACCGAATAGCACGCGCGTTCGATCCGAGAATCCACTCCCGATAATTAATTTGGAGAGAGAGTCATTGGAAGCCAGCAGTGTTTCTACGAATTCCTCCGGCTCCCGGAGATCAGCTCCTCCGAATTGCGGACGTGCCAGCCATGCGCTCCACCAACTTCCCAGGTAGCCGCCCCCAGACACCGTAGAAAGGTAATCAAAAGCCCTTAGTAGCCCCATTTCGTGCATTTTCTGCAACAGTCCCAGACAAAACGTTGCGCTTCTGATGCCTCCGCCCGATAAAGCAAGCCCCACCAGCGTCCTCCTCAGCGCTTTGTCTTCGCCTTCGCGCGTAGCCTGCTGGTCAAAACCGGCCAGTTTCCGTCGCTCCGATATTTCGTTTAGCTCCTTCTCAAAGGCTCTCGAAAATTTGAACAGGAGTTCTTCTTCCGTTGGGGCGGGATTTGAATGCGGGTTCATGTTTAGCTCCCTGGCGCCGTTGCTACGTCATACCAGCCAACGTGCGCCCATCTCTAAATGAGTCTTGCGGAGATGTATTTCAAATAATTGTCGCCACCACGCTGCTTCGAGCGCAGTTCGCCCAACCTTGAGCTACACAAATTAGCTGCTGCCAGTTACGACGGTAAATAGCGGAGGAACAATGCAAAAAAGAGTTTCGTTTAAACTGGGCCTCGGGAGAGATTGGACAGTCGCCGTTCTTATGTTCAAGGTCACAAACGAATCACGACGAAGACAGTCTCACTTGTGAGGAAGATGTGCGATGCAGGCGTGGGACTGCTGATTCTCAGGTCCCATGTCTGGCGTGCTCTTTTAACCAAAGTGGAAGATGCAAGTAAAGTGAAGCCTCGTCGGTCACACCTGGCATTGAGAGCAGAAATGCGCGGTGCGGCCGCCAATAGTTTTCTTCTCGATAGGTTGCCCGCAAACTTTGCATAACCCACCTCGGGCGTCGCGCGAGACAAGGAAGTCGGACGGGAATTCCGAATCGCCGGCGGTTCGCATCGCGCGGCGCAGAACACGGCGGGTTTCTCGGTGTATGCTCTTGATCTCTACCTCGCTCAAGCTTGATGCTATCCGGTCTGGCCGCACTCGCGCTTCAAACAGAATTTCATCAGCATAGATGTTGCCGACGCCGGCAATCATCTTCTGGTCCATCAACAGTGGTTTGATCTGACGGCGGGGGCGCTCTTCGATCAAGCGCTCGAGGAACGCCAGACTGAAAGCAGAGCCGAGCGGCTCCGGACCCATCTCTCGCAGAGCAGGAATGTGCGTCGTGTCCGCGACCAGCATTACCCGACAAATCTTGCGCGGGCAGGTGAAAGCAAGGCGCCAGCCGTTTTTGAGAATGAATTCTATGCGAGTGTAATCCGGGCGCTGTTTCGGCTGATCGTAATAGAGCAGATCTCCGCCCATCCCGAAGTGCAGAATCAGCGCACGGCGGTCGTCGAGGGCCACGATCAAATACTTCCCGCGTCTGAAGGCCTCGACAAAACACCGTCCCCGCAACCCGCGGGTGAAAGCGCGCGCTGTGGGACTCTTGATCATGTTTGGAGCGGTGACTATTACACGGTCGACGCATTGGCCCAGCGCCGTGCGCCGGAAGTATTGGAGTCGGGTTTCTACTTCAGGAAGTTCGGGCATAGGAATGAAACGTGATGCGTGATACGTGATACGTGATGCGTGATGCGTGAAACGTGATGCTGATAACCTAGACATCGAAGCTCGGGAACACATATCTCGCATCACGCTTCACGCATCACGCTTCACTCCCGCCACATATTCTCAAACCTTGTGAACTCTTTGAGAAAGGCTTGTTGTACTGTTCCGGTAGGTCCGTTGCGCTGCTTCCCGATTATCAGTTCTGCTGTTCCCTGATTCTCATCGGTCGGGTTGTAGAGCTCTTCGCGATAGATAAAGCAAACGACATCGCTGTCCTGTTCTATCGCGCCGCTTTCTCGTAAATCACTCAACTGCGGTTTGTGCTCGCTGCGCTGTTCAGGCGCGCGCGAAAGCTGCGACAACGCAACAACCGGAATATCTAGTTCCTTTGCAAGCCCTTTGAGATCGCGCGAAATCTGAGACACTTCCTGCTGTCGTGATTCGATTCGTCCACGTCCCGCCATAAGTTGCAGGTAATCGACGATCAGCATGTCCAACCCGTGCTCAGCTTTCAGCCGGCGACACTTCGCGCGCATTTCCATCACGCTCACCGCGGCCGAATCGTCGATATACACTTTCGTCTCGCACAGGCGCCGCAGCGCATCAGCCAGCCGGGCCCATTCCTCGCGATTCAAATAGCCGGTCCTCAACCGGTGCGCATCAACCCGGGCTTCCGAACAGAGCAATCGCGACACGAGTTGCTCGGCGGACATTTCGAGACTGAATATCCCTACCACGCTTCCGTTCTTTGCGGCATACTGAGCCATATTCAACGCAAGTGCGGTTTTGCCCATCGACGGACGTGCCGCGACCACAATTAACTCCTGGCGCTGAAGTCCGGAGGTCATCCGATCAAAATCCGTAAACCCGGTTGGGACTCCGGTGATCATTTCGGGCCGGCCAGCCATCTGCTCTATTTGCTCGAGCCGCCGGTGGGCGACGTCACCGATATACTGGAAGCCCTGCCTCACCCGGTCCTCGGCGATCTCAAAGATCAGATGCTCGGCCTTGTCGATGATCACATCGGCATCGTCCTCTTCCTCAAATGCCAGCGCCACGATTTGTTGAGAGGCCGAGATCAGTTTTCGCAGCATCGACTTTTGTTTGACGAGCTTGGCGTAAGGCTCAATCGTGTCAGTGCGCGGCACGCCGTCGATAAGAGAGGCGATGTAAGTGGCGCCGCCAATCTGTTCGAACTCCGCGGCGCGACGCAACTCATCGCTGAGAGTAATCAAATCGATCGGCATCAGGCGCTCGGTGAGCGCGATCATCTTGTCGAAGATTCGCCGGTGAGAGTCGAGGAAGAAATCTTCGCGGCGCAGCAGCTCGATAGCCTGGTTGCAGACGGCATTGTCGAGAAGGATGGCGCCTAGAATCGAACGTTCAGCCTCAACGTTCGATGGGAGGCCTTTGTCGAAAAAAGGATCGCCCATTGCCGCACGCGTCATAAGTAAGCCTCGCCTATCACAGGCGATTACTATATCGAATCGTATCCTGAGGGAGCGCTCGTTGACGGGCGCGTTAGCGAAGTCGCGAGGAGGATCGCAAGGTCTAGTGAGCGGAACACTGCTCCTTCAGCGATTCCGCGCGGGGGATGATACCAACAACATTTCGGCTGCGTCTAGCGCAAATCTTGAACTGCCGGAACGCACAGCGTCGATCGTGAAACAAGAAGAAAGTACAGCGAGGGACAGCCGCACGGGACTGTCCCTGCTTGCTATTCCTCGGTTCCCGATGCTTCGCTTGCGGGTTCGGCCGGCTCGGAGTCGCTGATTTCGGGAGCCGTGGAATCGGCCGCTGGAGCCGCTTCCGCGGTCGGCGCCCCCTCGGGCTTGGCGTCTTCCGTGCCCTCTTTTCGCACAAGCACCTTGATTGCCGGCGCTACGTCGCGATGCAACTTGATCGTGATATCGTAGTCGCCGACCTCTTTGATGTGCTCGCGCAACGCGATCCTGCGGCGCTCGACTGTGAACCCGCGTTCCTTTAGCGCTTCGGCGATGTCGAGAGCAGTCACCGATCCAAATAGTATTCCGTGCTCACCGACACGCCGGTCAAAACGGAGCTCGATGCCCTGAAGCTTCTCGGATTCGCCTCGGGCGGAAAGGTGCTCGCGTTGTTCGCGTTTGTCCAGCAGACGACGTTGCTCATCGAGCATCCTTTTGTTGCCGGCGCTTGCCTGGATTGCCAGTTTCTGCGGAAGCAAATAGTTTCGGCCGTAACCGACGCGTACCTTGACGACCTGTCCGCGTTGTCCAAGGTTATCCACGTCTTCGCAAAGTAGAACATCCATGTGTGCCATTTGATAAATCCTCAATAATGGTCAGTAGTCCGTAGTCGTCCTTGCTACGGACTACGGACTCCTGACTAATCCAAAGTGAACGGCAGAATTGCGCAGTTGCGAGCGCGCTTGATCGCGGTCGCAAGCATTCTCTGATGCGGAGCGCAGGTGCCCGATATTCGCCGCGGCAATATTTTGCCCCGCTCGGGTATGTAGCTCCCGAGAAGCCGGCCGTCTTTGTAGTCGATGTAATCGACTTTGTCGGCGCAGAAGCGACACGATTTTCGCGCGCGAATGAATCGCCGTCCGCCTTGTCCACCACCCTGCCGGCCTCCGCCTCTATCGTCGCGACGGCCGTGGTCTCTGTGTTCGCTGCTCATGCTTCCTCCTCATCGCCTTCCTCATCGTCACCAATGGGGAGTACGGGTTCAGCCCGACGGCTTCCGCGTCTTGAACCGGCGCTTGCGGCGGCGTGCGCCGCGCGTCTGGCGCGAAACTTCTCGGCGCGCTTCAAATCTTCGTCGATGCGGATTGTGATATAGCGTATCACTGCGTCGGTGACTCGCATTCTGCGTTCGAGTTCGGCGATCTCCGCGCCGCTCCCCTCGATTGTAAACACCACGTAGTGACCGTCGTTGAATTTCCCGATTGGGTAGGCGAGTCTGCGGCGGCCCATTCGATCGATCTTCACAATCTGGGCGCCCTGGTTGGTTGCGACGTCACTCAATTGAGTGACCAGAGTATCAATGTCGCTCTCCTCGATATTGGGAGCGACGATAAACAGAACTTCGAAAACTCTCATTAGAGAGATATCCTCCTTTTGGATTAATTCGATCGCCGCGGATACGATGTGCGACCCTCACCTCTTAAGCGAGTGGATCGTTCGCAGTTCGCGACGCTTCGGTTAAGCCCTGGCACCGTTGCCAGAGCAAGGAGATTCACTTGTTGAACCTCTTGAGAAAGAACTGAGTGAAAACAATAGGCCTATTCGACTCATAGGTCCGATATTGATTTCACACGCTCGTTGAAACGAGCCATAGCTGCCTCAACGCCATCGGCCATAATCACCATCACAGCATCGATCGCCCGATCCAATGTCTCTTCCAGCTTCGCGTGGTCGCGATTGCGAATCGGCGAAAGCACAAATCTCGAAAGATCATCGAGCGGATGATCCGGCTTTACACCGAGCCTTATTCGCGCGAATTCCTGAGTGCCCAGCCGCTCAATGATCGACTTCAAGCCTTTCTGTCCGCCAGCGCTCCCTCGCGACCTCACTCGAATCATACCGAACGGAAGCGCAACATCATCGCTGGCCACGAGCAAACTTCCCGGCTTGCCTTCACCGTAACGGTCAAGCAAAGGGCGAACGGCATCGCCGCTCAAATTCATGTACGTCTGAGGTTTTGCCAGCAACACTCGCTGACCCGCCAGCTCGACCTCAGCGACTTTTGCGCTCGACTCCGACCGAAACCGGCGGCCGCCGGCACTACCAAGCAGTCTGTCAATGAGCATGAACCCGAGATTGTGCCGGGTCATTTCGTATTCCCGCCCCGGGTTCCCGAGCCCCACTATTAGTTTCAATGTCATTGGTCACTGGTCATTAGTCAGTGGTCATTAGTCAAATGACCAATGACTAATGACTAATGACCAATGACAAATAGTTATTCTTCGTCGGCCTTGCCCTTCTTGATTACCTCGGGCTCAGCGCCTTCGGCGGCTTCACCCTCGGGAACCACAGCGGCAGGCGCGACTTCCTCGACCATACGCGGAGCAAGCACACCGGCAACGATCTGATGCTCATCCGCAAGTAGTTTTACCTTTTCGCGATCGTAGACCAGGTCGGCTACCGTAACATGGTCGCCAATCTGGAGATGCGAAACGTCAACGGTTAAGGTCTGTGGGATGTCGCCGGGCAGACACTCGACTTCAACCTCTCGAAGTTGAAGCTCGAGGATTCCGCCTTCGCTCTTGACACCTGGCGGCTCGCCAATGGTTTCAACCGCGACGTTGACATGAGTCAATGTGGTCATCGACAGTCGCAGCAAATCCGCGTGCAGCAACCGCCCCCTGACCGGATCGACCTGGTAATCCTTGATGATCACATTGTCGGGTTCGCCGTCGGTGTTAGGAAGCGCGAGCTTGAAGATTGTGTTGTGGCCAGTGCCGGACCGAAGTATGTTTGCGATATCCTTGGCGCTGACAGCAACGGCAACCGCCTCTCCACCTTCGCCATAGACCGCAGCGGGAATCATCCCTTGTGCGCGAAGCCGGCGAGTCGGTCCTTTACCAACTCCCTCTCGCGCGCTTGCGTTGATTGTTAGATCCTTGATCATTTCTTATGACTCCAAAAGTGATGCGTGAAGCGTGACTCGTGATCCTCTTCTTCCGATCACGCATAACGCTTCACGAATCACATTTCAAATTCTCAAATAAACAACCTGCTGACCGATGTCTCGTCGTGTATCGAAAGAATAGCTTCAGCCAGAAGCTTCGCTACGCTCAAACACTTGATCTTCGCCGACCCGCACGCAACTCCGTCCGGGATCGTATTGGTCACCACTAATTGTTCTATCGGCGATCCTTCAATTCTGCGAACGGCCGGCCCGCTCAAAACCGCGTGGGTCGCGGACGCAAGCACTGACTTCGCTCCGTTCTCCTTGAGCGCTTCTGCAGCTTTTACAAGCGTTCCGGCTGTATCCACCATATCGTCCACGATCAGCGCGGTGCGTCCCTCGACGTCGCCGATGACGTGAAGGACCGCGACTTCCCCCAACCGCTCGTAATCTCGGCGCTTGTCGATAATCGCCAGCTCCGCGTCGAGGCGTTTTGCATAAGCGCGAGCGCGTTCCACGCCTCCGGCATCGGGCGCAACCACTGTCAGCTTGGGCAACTCCAACGCCTGAAAATGTCCAACAAGAACCGGCGCCGCAAACAGGTGATCAGCCGGTATATCAAAGAACCCCTGGATCTGACCTGCGTGCAGATCAAACAGCAGCACTCGATCCGCCCCGGCCTCGGTGATCAGATTGGCGATCAGCTTCGACGAAATCGGCACGCGCGGCCGGTCCTTGCGATCCTTTCGCGCGTAGCCATAGTACGGAATTACGGCTGTGATCCGCTTTGCCGACGAGCGCCTGAACGCGTCGAGCATGATCAGCAGCTCCATCAAGTTCTGATCGACCGGTGGACAGGTCGGCTGAACGATGAAGCAGTCTTCGCCGCGCACATTCTCGAGGATCTGAAAGTTGAACTCCCCGTCGGAGAACCGCCCGGTCTGAGCCGTGCCAATCTCGATCCCCAGGTGATGGCAAATCTCTTCAGCGAGCGGCCGGTTCGCGTTTCCTGAAAAGACTTTTATGTTCACACTGCCTCCACGAAAATCGGTTTATTGGTTTCTGGTTTAGGGTTTCTGGTTTGAACTCGGATATGCGAACCAGAAACCAAGAACCCGGAACCAGAAACCGATTCGTTGGCTGGGGAGGGAGGATTCGAACCTCCGAATGGCGGCTCCAAAGGCCGCTGCCTTACCGCTTGGCGACTCCCCAGTATTAAGCTGTTAAGAATATTGTGGAACTCACCGCGTTAAAGTCTCACAAACCCCGGCGCAAGTCCGGACAATCGAGGATGGAGGATAGAGGATCGATCCCGATCTTCTATCTTCGATCCTCCAAATTGGCCGGCTCACTCTATCATCGTGGCATGGTACTCGCGCACATCAATAGTGCGCACGCGCTGCGCCCAATAACCGGCTGCGCGCGCCTCAGACTCGGCTTTCTCGATCGATCGCGAATTATCAAAGACCCCAAAGACAGTTGCGCCGCTGCCGGACATCTGGGCGTGTCTAGCGCCAAGGCTTAGAAGCCTGCGTTTGACTTCCGCAATTTCTGGGTGAGCGGCGAGCACTGCCTCTTCCAGATCGTTTCTCGCCACAAGCGGTAGCCCACTGATGCCTTTAGCGGCCAATAAAGTAAAGGGTATATTAGAAGCCGACTCCGACCTTGTCAACCGGGAAAGCTTTTGATACGCATCGCGTGTTGATACCGCAAACCCCGGATTAACCAACAGCAGATGGTGACTCTCGGCTTGCTCGATGCTATAGACCTCTTCACCGCGCCCAACACCAAGCGCAGTGCCTCCAGTCAGGAAAAAGGGCACATCGGATCCAAGATTCGCGGAAATCCCCAGGAGGGTTCGGTCGTCGACCGCGATTTGCCAGAGTTTTACCAGCGCAATAAGAGTCGCCGCGGCGTTTGACGATCCTCCACCCAACCCCGCGGATACCGGGATACGCTTCTCTATCTTTATGCGAGCGCCTTTGGAAGCCCCCGCTGCTTCTTGCAGCAGCACCGCAGCCCTAAACGCTAGATTCGTTTCGTCCTCCGGGACTCGCCGGTCATCGCAGACCACTTCCACCAGCCCATCGGTTTGGGTTAAGAGGAGGTTATCGTGCAGGGATACGGTTTGAAAGATGGTTCGAAGCTCGTGAAACCCGTCATCGCGCTTGTAAAGGACGTCGAGCGTCCAGTTGATCTTTGCGTAAGAACGGATCTCAATCGAGGATGTCATGGTTTGATTGGCTCATCGGTGAGGATAATCCGCGCCGACGCTTCAGGTCAAAACTTATGTTTCATTAGCCCCGACTCTCAATGGGTAGACCTTGGTTTTGTTGGATGGTATTGTCATAACCTCGTACCGTGGAGGAGAACATGACCAGCCAACCCAAACCATCGCCCTCGCCAAAAGGCGGGAGCTTTTTGATCGAGGACCGCTCCCCCGAAGAGATTTTCACACCCGAAGACATCAGCGAAGAACAGCGCATGTTTGCGCGAACCGCGGAGGAGTTCCTGCGCAAGGAAGTCATTCCACGCGAGGACGCGATCTACGCCAAGGACTACGCGGTCCATCGAGAGTTGATGAGAAAGGCCGGCGAACTCGGGTTGCTCTCAATCGACATACCCGAGATATACGGCGGGCTCGGGTTACACAAAGTCAGCTCAGCGGTAGTAGGCGAACAGTTCGCTCTCCAGGCTTCGTTCGCCGGGACTCAAAGCTCGCACGTCAATATCGGCACCCTCCCGATTGTGTTTTTTGGTACAGAGGCTCAGAAGCAAAAGTACCTCCCTCTCCTGGCGAGCGGTGAATGGATCGGCGCTTACGCATTGACCGAACCTCAGTCGGGCTCGGACGCGCTTGCCGCGAAAACCAAAGCAGTGCTCTCAGAAGATGGGCGTCACTACATCCTCAATGGTCAGAAGATGTGGATCACCAACGGCGGCTTCGCGGATTTGTTTACCGTATTCGCTAAAGTCGATGGTGACAAGTTCACCGCCTTTCTGGTCGAACGCGGACCGGGGCTTGTGAGCGGTCACGAAGAGAAAAAACTCGGCATCGACGGCTCATCTACAACCGCTTTGATGCTGGAAGACTGCCACGTGCCAGTCGAAAACGTGTTGGGTGAGATCGGGCGCGGGCACAAGATCGCCTTCAATGTTCTGAACATTGGCCGGCTGAAACTCGGCGCTCGCTCGGTCGGGACCATAAAGCTCTCGCTTCAGGAGTCGGTCGAGTACGCGAAAGAGCGTCATCAGTTTGGCCAGGCGATCGCAAACTTCGGGCTTATCAAACACAAGTTAGCCGAGATGATGATTCGCGCCTATGTCGGCGAATCGATTCTCTATCGCACGCTTGGGATGATCGACGACGCGCTCGAGCACGCCGACAAAGATGATCCGGCCCAGGTGCTGCGCGTTCTCGAGCAATTCGCAATCGAGTGTTCGATTATCAAAGTATGGGTTAGCGAAGCTCTTTCATATGTCGTAGATGAGGAAGTCCAGGTGTTTGGTGGCTATGGTTACTCCAAGGATTACCCGGCTGAACGCGCTTATCGCGACGCCCGGATCGCTCGCATTTACGAAGGGACCAACGAGATCAACCGAATCGTGATCGGATCGCAGCTACTTCGCCGGGCGACGGCGGGAGAACTTGCGCTGTTTGCTGCCGCCACCGATGCGACGGAGCTTGGTGTTGGCTCCAGCGAAACCCTAAGCCAGACTCGCGCGAATGTCGCGTTCACCGATGAGCTGTTGCTGCTGCAGGCGGCAAAGTCTATGACCCTCGCATCGATCGGCGCCGCAAATCGAGCGTACGGCGACGGCGCGCGCAACGAGCAGGAAGTCATCGCCCAGATCGCCGATATGGTGATGGCGGTCTATGCAATGGAAAGCGCTCTTTTGCGAACCCAACGAGTGTTAACCGACCGTGGTCTCGAGGGCTCTCGTGTGCAGGCCGACATAACGCGAGTCTTCGCTCGGGACGCGTCCTCTTTAATCGAAAGGGCGGCCCGCGCTGTCGCCAGCGAAACTGAAGACGAGAAATGCCAGACCGCGATCGATGAACTTGCGCATCCATCGCCAATGAAATCGATGGCTGCCCGCCGCCGCATAGCCGACGCGGTGATCCGAGCCGGCAAATACAATCTGTGAATCTGGGAACATTTCGAATTGGTTCACCTCGGGAACGGGGTGAAGGGCTGCGTGTCGGCACTGTGCGATTTCTTCCGCGCGGTGTGAAGAAAGAAGACTACGCGAGATTAGACTACTTCGACGTCTGGTTTCCGCTACTCGCCCCAAGTTCAGAGCTCCTCAAGTGGCTGAAGAGCCGTGACTGGCCTAACGAACAAATCAGGTGGTCAAAGTTTCGAGAGCGCTACGTGGCGGAGATGAAAAAGACCGATGCACGCCAGGCGATCCAGCTTCTCGCAGCGTTAGCCAAAGCCACTCCGTTGAGCATTGGTTGTTACTGCGAGAACGAGGGTGCGTGTCATCGCTCAATCCTCCACGAGTTGATTGAAGACTCATCCGAATCTTAGTCCTTTGCTCAGCTTTAGCCCGCTGGAACACTCCCCTATCAAACTTATCGAGAGCCGGTGTTTGGGAGCTGGTTCTGCTTGACGGGGTTCGCCGGCTGTGAAAAAGTTCGGTCGTACCGGAATCTAATCAAAAGGTGAAAACATGAAGACCAGTGCACTTGCTCTGATCATAGCGCTTCTGTTTCTTGTCCCGGCCGGCGCCAGACCTGAACCCGCCGATGTGGTGTTCAAGAACGGGAACATCTACACCGTAAACGATCGACAGCCTCGCGCAGAAGCCGTCGCAGTCAAGGCCGGCAAAATAATCTTTGTCGGCTCGAATCGGGACGTGAAGACGTACGAAGGCAAGGGTACACGCGTCGTCGATCTAAAAGGCAATACAGTGGTGCCTGGCTTGACCGATTCGCACTATCACCTATCCGGAGTCGGCGCGCGTGAGATGAATCTGAATCTCGAAGGCATCGACACCCTCGAAGGGTTTCTGTCTAAGGTCAAAGAGCGAGTCGATCGCTCAAAACCAGGCGAGTGGGTGACCGGGCGCGGGTGGATCGAAACCTTCTGGAAGCCTCCGGTGTTCCCGACGCGCTGGGATCTCGATAAGATTTCTCCCAACAACCCTGTTGCTCTGGTCCGGGCCGATGGTCACGCTACCGTGGCCAACACCGCCGCTATCAAGATTGCGAATGTGACCAAAGATACTCCCAGTCCGTTCGGTGGGGAGATAATGAAAGACAAGCAGACCGGCGAGCCGAACGGGATGTTCGTTGATGCGGCCCAGAGGCTGGTTGGGGCACGAGGGTCGGCGAGAGGCCCGGGAGACGCGGAGCAGGAGATCCTGCTCGGCGTAAAGCGCAGCATCGAGCTCGGTTGGTGTCAGATTCAAAACGCTGGCAGCTCTTTTTCCGAAGTGGCGCTCCTCAAGAAACTCTACGCCGAAGGAAAGATCAAACTGCGGATCTACGAAGCGATCCGGGGCCCGGGCTCGGACGCACAGCGACTGCTCAAAGAAGGGGTGATGGTTGGGGAATTCGATAATCGGCTGACTGTGCGCCATATAAAAGTAACCGTAGATGGCGCGCTTGGTTCGAAGGGTGCGGCGCTTCTTGAGCCCTACTCGGACTACGATACCCGGGGGCTTTTGACCCAAAAAGAAGAAGAAATGATGCCGATGCTTATTGAGGCGCTTCGCAAGGGGATTCAGGTAGAGGTTCACGCAATCGGCGACCGGGCGAATCGGACAATTCTTGATTGGTATGAAAAAGCACTCAACACGGTGCCGCCGGACCAACGCAAGGTTCGGGAACCACGGTGGCGTGTCGAGCACGCGCAGATAGTCAGCCCCGCCGATATCCCGCGCTTCGCGAAACTCGGTATTATTCCTTCCATGCAACCGTCTCACGCAATCGGCGATTTGCACTTCGCGCAGAGCCGGCTGGGATTAAAGAGACTTGAAGGCGCGTATGCCTGGCAGAGCTTTATAAAGTCCGGTTCGATTATTGCCGGCGGGTCGGACGCCCCGGTGGAACGTGGGGAGCCGATGATCGAGTTTTATGCAGCGGTTTCGCGCAAAGACCAGAAGGGTTATTCGGGAGAGGGCTGGCATCCTGAGCAAGCGGTTTCACGCCAACAGGCGTTGAAGATGTTCACGTTGTGGGCCGCTTATGCCGCGTTCGAGGAGAAGCTCAAGGGCTCGATAGAGGTTGGCAAACTCGCCGATCTTACAGTTTTGTCGGCCGATATCATGAAAATTGCGGAGCCCGATATTCTAAAGACCAGATGCGTGATGACTGTGATCGGAGGGGAGCCGGTTTTTGACGCCATCAGCAAATAAACAAGCCTGGGGCTGAGCTCACAAGGAATGAGCTCAGCCCTGAGTCCTGAAAGTTGCGGTGCTACTTCTTCGTCGCTTTCCACTTGCCAGTCATCTGACCCGCAAAATCAAAGTCCCCGGCAATCTTTCCGTCTTTAAGCGTCGCCGTAAAGGTTATCGCTCCATTGGGGGTGTCCAACGCAAAGCTTAGCTTATCGCCGACAAAGCTACCCTTGCTTATCTGGGCGGACCCCTGAGCTGAGTCGGAAGAACCGGTGACCTTATCGCCTTCAAGCTTGAGCTTGAGGGTGAATGGAAACTCAGTGCCGTTGGCATCTGCGGCACCATCCCACTCCCCGGTTATGGGGTCGCCAGCCGCGGCAGGAGCTGCCGGTTTGGCCGCGGGAGGGGCTGCCGGTTTGGCCGCCGCGCTCGCTCCCATGGCCGCGCGTTTGAGCTCCAGCGCACCGCCCTGACCCGCGAGTTCCCACTTGCCGGTGATCTTTTCGCCATCAAGCATTGCGGTGACCGTGCCTTCGTTGCCGCCGGCATCGAACTTCATAACGATCTTGCCGTTGTCGAAGGTCCCGCTGGTGATCGCGGCCGGGCCCTGTGGGGTTTCAATCTTGCCGGTCACTTTACCGTTGTCATTCTTAATTTCGACGGTCAATGGAATATCGCCAAGTTGATCGCTCTTGGCCACGCCTTCGTACTTGCCTGACAAAGTATCTTTGTTTTGACCAGGCTGATAAGTCGAGTTGTTAAATGAGGCTGCTGATGCGACCGCCGAAAAGGTCAACAGAACAGCAACGAGCAGGGGAGTCGTAAGCTTTCGTGACTGCATGTTTGGTTCTCCTGATAGGTATTTAGCGTTTCTCAAGCTCACGCCACTCTACGTTTGCGGAATGACGAAAGTTCTGAGTCCAGTATTTATACAGGAAAACGGTTGCCCGGGAAAGGGGGCAGTGCTGCGGGAAGCATTCGAGTGCAGAGTCGGAGGACCAGGGGTAAGAGGGCCGGACGTATTCCTATTTTCCATTTTTCTTTATTTTTCTTTTTTCATTTTAGCTTGTCACTATCCTGCATCCGTTCAGTAAATGAAAAACGGAAAACCGATGTAGACATGACTAGATTCTTACTGGGCCGAAGTAGCATTCATTACAACCCCCCCCATGAGACTCTTTCTGGCAGCTCGCTGGCACTTTGCTGCTCCTCTGCTACCGGCACCAATACCTAATGCCGCGCCGTCTGCATAAGCGTGTCGAATAGACGGGCGAGATCCTCGCTTGAGGAAAACTTTATTTCGATCAGCCCGCCGTTGTTGGAGAGCTTAATTCTAACCGGTGCACCAAGGTTCTTGCTCAGCTTGGCTTCAGCCGCGAGCACATTTGCGTCTTCAGGAAGATTGGTCGCTTTTGATTTTGTTTGAGACGCGGCCGGAGGCGCCGAATGAGTCTTTCTTACAAGCTGCTCAGTGTCTCTTACCGACAAACCCCTCGAGATGATCTCTTTTGCAAACGCGATCTGTTGTTCAGTCGAGTCAATCGACAGCAACGCTCGGGCGTGACCCATAGACAACTTGCTCTCTTCGACCAATCGTTGAATCTCAATCGGGAGCTTTAACAGCCTGAGGGCATTGGCCACCGAAGAGCGATCTTTCCCGACTCTCTCGGCGAGCTGCTCCTGGGTGAGTTCTCGATTCTCGAGCAGGTTTCTATAGGCATTGGCTTCCTCGATGGGGTTGAGCTCTTCCCGTTGAATGTTCTCAATCAATGAGAGCTCCCAGACATTATCCCGCGACACGTCCTTAACGATGCACGGCACTCTGTGAAGCCCGGCTTTCTGAGCAGCGCGCCACCTTCGTTCGCCGGCTACGATTTTGAAGCGATCGCCGTCTCTTCTTACGACGAGGGGCTGAATGATACCGTTGTGCCGGATAGACTGAGCCAATTCCTCGAGTTTATCCTCTTTGAAGACACCTCGCGGCTGGATGTCGGCCGGTTCAATCCGGTCGATATCCAGGTCCATCAGGTCGTGTTCAAGAGATGCGGTCTGCGTAAATAGAGCGTCAAGCCCCCTGCCCAGCGCCTTTCTTGACATTGTTTATTACCTCCTTGGCCAATCGAACGTAGCTTTCCGCTCCTTTGGATCGAATATCGTAAAGGATAATTGGTTTGCCATGACTCGGCGCTTCTGCCAATCGAACGTTCCTGGGGATGATAGTGGTAAAGACCTGCGATCCCAGAAAGTCGCGCAAATCAGACATAACCTGAGTAGAGAGGTTGGTCCTCTCATCGAACATTGTAAGCAGGAATCCTTCAACAGTGAGGTTGGGATTTATGGTTCGGCGAACTCTAACGAGCGTATCCCAGAGTTCCGAAACGCCTTCCAAAGCAAAATACTCACACTGAATCGGTATCAACACCGAATTTGCCGCCGCGAGTGCATTTAGGGTTAGCAATCCCAAGCTCGGAGGACAGTCAATCAGCACATAGTCAAAGTCCTGGGCCAAAGTGTCCAGCAATCCCTTCAGCCGAAATTCTCGTGCTTCCAGGTCAACAAGCTCGATTTCAGCGGCAACTAGAGTTTTCTCAGCAGGAATGATCTTCAGGTTAGGGAGTTCGGTGTCTAAGCTAATGCCTGCCAGTGGCTCATTTAGTATTAGTGAGTGGTACAGACTTCTGCGAGCCTTGCCCCGTAATCCTAGCCCGCTTGTGCTGTTTCCTTGGGGATCAGCATCGATAATCAGCACTTTCATATCGGCAACGGCCAGCGTTGCGCCCAGGTTTATAGTGGTAGTGGTCTTCCCAACTCCCCCTTTTTGGTTCGCAATCGCTATTATCCGTGCCATCGGCGGTTACAATACCACATAATTCTGAGCCGCCAAACGAAAAGCGCGCCCCGCGCGCGTCGGAGAGATGTTTCACGTGAAACATCGGGCGGGCCTCTCCGTCTGGTTGTTCCACGTGAAACATACGTGGCTTGGCTAGGCATTGTCGTCGGTGGTCATGCTAATCACGGTGTGGGTTCGCTAGCTCATCCCGTCGGGGCTGGTTAGAATAGCAACGAGATTTCAGGAATCTCACAAATCAGTGGCCAAAGCATTATCGGCTA
>DASRIZ010000396.1:0-9637 GCA_035649735.1 Blastocatellia bacterium
GTCGCGCCCCGCGTAGCAACTCCCGTAAACCTTGTCTTCATCCAAAACAAGAGGGAGAACCTAAATGAAACAAATAATCGTCACTTTGAGCGTTGTGTTGATTCTTTCGTTTCCAGCTGCGCATAGCGAGTCTCTATCCCAAAAGGCTTTACTGGGCCAGGAGTTCTCCCTTCGAGCAGGCAAAAAGATTTCTCTCACAGACACAAAGCTCAAGATCAGATTCGTTTCTGTGATCGAGGATTCGCGATGTCCGCAGGGAGTCAACTGCGTGTGGCAGGGCAACGCGAAGGCGAGGTTCGAGCTAAGCGGGATCAAGAGTAGGCCATTCACAGTGCGCCTCAACACCGGAATGGAGCCGAAGGAAATTGAGTACTCAGGATATACGGTTAGGCTGGTAGGTATAACCCCACAACCTAAAAGTGGTGAGAGAATCAAAACGCGAGATTATGAAGCGACCCTGGTCGTATCGCGATCGAGATGAGCCGGCGCTAACACCGGCTCAAATCGATCAGACATTCTGAAGTTAGCCGCTAGTTCGTAGCCTTCGACTTTTGCCTCGCTTCTTCCCGTCTCCAGGTATAGTAGCCGTCGTGGGCCTTCAGTTTATCGAGGTTTGGTATAGTCCGGGCGCTCGAGCTTTTGTCGAAGAACATTGTTTTCTGCTCCGCCTCGGTGAAAACGGGCCACGCCGGCAAGCCCGGGCCGTTCGGGTCTCCCGATTTGGCGAAGTTCACCCAATAGTTCTGCATCAGCCCCGCAAGGTCCTCATCCCCAGGCTGTGGCGCACCGCTAAAGGGGCTGGCGTTGCCGAACACAAAGGACATCTCTTCGCCATGATTCGCACCTTCGAGAGTCGCGGGTGTTCGGCGGTCGAAGTAGTAAACGTACGCCTTGCCCTTCCCTTTCTGTGATTGCAACCGCGCCCAGGCCCAGGTGGGCCAGCTGAACGCTGACTCGCGGAACATGTCCTTTGTCGCCTTGAGCGCTTCTTTATCGGTAGCGTGAGGGTAAGCCTTGAGGATTGCGTCCGCGTGTGGACCGTAGCCCGCGCGTATCTGTTGTTCAAAAGCAGCCGGTGTGACCGCGGTGCGCACGAACAAGGCACCCTCATCTGAATTCGTTCCGATCAACACCGGTGTGTCGTTGAAGCGTCCGGCCTGATACACCTCGTATTGATCCCCGGGCAGAACATTTCCATCGGCTACAGGCCAGAAACGACCGAGGTCGCCACCCGCCGCTTTCTGAATCTGCTCGGCGGTTAATGAGCGCGCCGCGTTTAAGTCTTTCGCCCCCAAACCCTCAAGAAAGGTCTTGCCGGCCCCTTCAGCCAACTTGAGCGCCGGAACCATTTGACCCACTTCATTGCCAGTTCGTACTGGAGCGAAGGATCCTCCGCTTTCAGAGATCGCACGATGGAAGAGCCCCTTCGCTGCCGGCGAAGCGGCCAACATGCTGACGGCGATGCCGCCGGCTGACTCGCCGAAAATAGTCACGCGAGACGTGTCGCCACCAAACTGTGCGACGTTCTCTTTAACCCATCGCAGCGCAGCAATCATATCTTGAAGTCCGTAGACGCCTGAGCCTTTGCCGCTCTCTCGGCTGAGTTCCGGATGTGCCAGGAATCCAAAAGGGCCGACGCGGTAGGCAATGCTCACCATTACCACGCCCTTCTGAGCGAGCTTGGTTCCGTCGTAAAGCGGGGGACTGGTCGCGCCTAAAGCGAACCCGCCACCGTAGATCCAGACCATTACCGGGAGCTTCTCTGTCTTGCTCTTTGCGCCGGTCCAGACATTCAGGTAGAGACAGTCTTCGCTGAAATTCTGCGGTCCGCCCATCATCGTGGCCAGACGAGCATCTTGCATACAACCCGGAGCAAATGCGTCAACCTTCTTTACTCCGCTCCACGCTTTGACGGGTTGCGGGGCCTTCCAGCGGAGTTCGCCGACTGGTGGGGCGGCGAAGGGGATGCCCTTATACGCGGCTACATTGCCGTTCACCACTCCTTGCACTTCACCGCCGGTCACCTTGGCCGCCGGAATCGGAGCCTGTGCCTGCGCGGACTGAGCTGCGGCGAACATCACCGCAGCCGATAGCAAGCCTAACAACTTGTTCGTGGTCATGATTATTGCCTCCTCTCATACGATCCAGCTGAGCGCGCAGAGACGCTGATCAATTCGCGTCAACGGCCGAATTTGTGAGTGGATCGGATTGTATATCGACACAGGGTCAACCTGCCAACAAGGCTGGCCCCGTCTCATGCACATTCGGGTGATTATGGATGCAGACAGTCCGAAGTTTTCGAGCTAAGATAACCCGACGTGAGATAGGGCAAACACATGAATCGTCGGAGATATTTCGTCGCAACCACGATATCCGCAGCGGTCTTGTTCCTGGCAGCCGCGCGCGTGTGCTCGGCGCAGCAGCTGACTTGTACGCCGTATAAAGCAAGCGGCATTTACAGCATTGGTGACAAGATCGGCTGGACGGTCACCTTCCCGCAGGGAACCGCTCCGATCGGCGAATACGTGTACGCGATCAAACGGAACAATTGGGATGTAATCAAGACCGGCGCTCTCGAATTTTCGGCTGGCCGCGCGGCCATCGAGGTTACGATGAATGAGCCGGCAATGGTCTATGTTGAAATCTCGCTCAAGACAAACAGCGCGGGATCGGGCGGAAGTGTTCTCGCGCTCGGCGCAGCCGTCGCGCCAGAAAAGCTGCGGCCTTCGGCTGCTCGTCCACGCGACTTCGACAACTTCTGGGAATCCAAAATCAAAATGCTCAAGAAGATCCCAGAGAATGCAGTTCTGACGCCCTCGGATAGCGAGAGGTCCGGTATCGAGTACGCCACGATCAGGATGGACCACATAAACGGCGGACACGTCTATGGCCAACTCGCCAAGCCCGCGAAGCCAGGTAAGTTCCCGGCACTTGTTATTTTCCAATGGGCGAGCCCGCCTTACCCCTTGCAGAAACAGTGGGTGACCGATCGCGCGGCCGAAGGCTGGCTTACGCTGAATATAGAGCCTCACGACGTGCTGCCGGACCAGCCTCAGTCGTATTACAACAGGCTTCCGGAAGAGCTTAAGAATTATCAGACAATAGGTCGCGACGATCGCGACAAGAACTATTTCCTGCAAATGTATCTAGCCGATTACCGCGCTGTTGAATATATCTCGGGCAGGCCTGATTGGGATGGGAAGACGCTTGTCGTGATGGGGACCAGTATGGGGGGACAGCAGAGCCTCTGCGTTGCCGGGCTTCACCCAGCAATCACCCACGTCATCGTTAATGAACCTGCAGGTTGCGACTCTAATGGTCCACTGCATGGTCGGGCATCGGGTTATCCGAACTGGCCTTCTAATAATCCGAAGATCATGGAGACCGCGCTTTATTTCGACGCGGTCAATTTCGCCCCGCGGATAAAAGCCCCCGCTCTGGTTTCCATGGGGTTCATCGACACAGTCACGCCGCCAGTTGGGATATGGATTGCCTTCAATCAAATTAAAGGACCAAAAGAAGCCGTCCCAATGGTCGATTCGCACCACAACCATCTTGCTACACCGGCCCAGCAACGCCCGTATACCAGCCGATCAGCGGAATGGCTTGGAACGCTCGTTCGTGGCGGCGTGATCAAGCCCAATCAGGAACTAACTCGCCCGCCCCGTGCGTCGCGTCGGGCAGGGGCAAGCAATGAGGTTTTCTACCAGCCGATTCCTCGGACCGACCAGAACTCTCAGATCGCGCATGCGCAGTTGTTGGAGAAAGCCAGGAAGGGCGGCATTGACGTTTATTTTGTCGGCGACTCGATCACCAGACGATGGGGCACGAGTGATAAACAATACGGCGAGTTTCTGGCGAACTGGCGCCGGAATTTCTTCGGCTGGAATGCCGCCAATTTCGGATGGGGTGGGGATACGGTTCAAAACATTCTTTGGCGGCTAACCAACGGAGAATTGGAAAACGTAAATCCCAAAGTCATCGTCATCCTTGCGGGCACCAACAATGTTGGAAACGCAGCTCCTCAAGGCAGCGGCGATTCGCGAGTTGTCGACATCACCACTGGGCTCAAGGCTATCGTGGACGTCTGTCGACAGAAAGCGCCAAACGCGAAGATTGTCGTAATGGCCATCACCCCGCGCAATGACAACATTGCGGTAATGTCCATCATCAACCAGGTCAACGACAACATCGCAAGATTCGCGGACGGGAAAAAGATCAGGTATTTGAACATCAACGACAAGCTGGCCGATAAAGAGGACAAGTTTCTCGACGGCATGGCCAGTTCGGACGGACTGCATCTGGACGTCAAGGGGTATCAGGTGTGGGCTGACGCATTAAAACCGATTCTGAGTGCGTTGCTGGGTCCGCCAGCGAAAGAGGATCACGCCCCGCCACCTACAGGAGATCCGAGCAAGAGCAAGTAGGCGTGACCCACTGACGCACCGTGAATGAGATCTTCCAGGAGCGGCGGGGCCGTCACTGCGAAGTGATCCGGAGAAAGCGAGCGCATTCCGGCGCTCTCGGCCCGAACGCTCAAGGAGCCGCAGCGCCAACAAGCGGCGCGGCGAGCATCAAAACCGCAGCCGAACAAAAAAAGAACGAAGCGACGGGAAAACCGGCCGTTTCGTCACTGTTTGTCGTATACCGCCGTGGAGTTGACCTTCTTGCCCTTCGCATCAGTTGCGGTCGTTGTGACGGTCCGAATCTTGCCGTTCGTAGAAACGACGACGCGCCCCGTCAACGTAACCTTGTTGCCTTGTTTTGCGGTAAACGACAACGTCCGGGCGCCTAACTGCTTGTAAGACCGCGTGTCCGAAGTGGGATCGCCGGTTACCGGATAGAATTTACCGTCAAACTTTCCTGTCCACTCATGGCGAACGGTTTTGCCGGCGCTATCGATACCCTCCACGATAATCTTGGTATTGTCACCTGCAGCTTCGTAGATTACGGTGTGGTTCTTCGGGGTGCCGGCGCCGAGCTTCGACTTGGCTTCGTTCAGCTTCCACGTACCCATCTGCGGGTTGTCGGCCAGGCAGACCTGTACACTGCTGAAAAGTAATGTCAGCGCAAAGATGATCGTTGTTCTCTTCATATCTTCTCCCTTGAAGTAGGAATTGAGATTGGGTCAATTCTAGGACTTGGTGCAGCGTTCTGCAACGAACCCCACTTTGGGCATGTACCGCAGACTGTCCAGTCTGCGGCTGTCCGCTGGATTAAACTCTGGAAGGTCCGCAGACTGGACAGTCTACGGTACACGCTGAACGGCACCAGATTGCTTCGCCTTTCGTTCAAGCGAAAGGCGGTCCCTGAGAAATTCTCCCAGGGCGCGCCGGCAGTAATTCGATCGCAATATCAACCTTCTGCTCCGCTTCTCTCTTTTTTGATTGATACCTTGTCGAGAGTTCTCTACTGAGGAACTCTCGACAAGGTTATCTGGACTCGAATCGTTCTAGAAAGAGTAGCGTAGCGCAAACTGTAAATTGCGCTCGCTGCTCTTGGTAGTTACCTTCCCGAAACTAGCGTTGCGAGGATCGGTGGTTGGGTTGTTCCAATTCGGATGGTTGGGCCAATTGAAAGCTTCCACCCGGAACGTGATTTTCTGAGCCTCTTTTATGTGGAAATCTTTATAGAGACCCAGATTATGGTTCTGGAAGCCAGGACCGTACAGGAAGTTGCGCACCCTCTCCGTGTTGAAGGTACCCGCTGGCGGTGCGGTAAAGATCGACGTGCCGTCTGCGTTCTTCGTATTGAACCAGAAGTTCTTATCCGCGGTGCTGTTGGAGAACGACCGATCGCCCCTCGATAGTCTTGGATTCCCATTGACGATCCAGAACTGCGCTCCGCTTCCGGGTCCCACACCGGCAAAGTCATCGCCAGTTGTGATTGAAAGCGGCGTACCCGTCTGGAACTGCGAGATGGCGGAAAGGGTCCAGCCACCAAGGAGCTTGCCCATCAACTTGGAGGTATCTCGAAACACCGGCAGCGCATAGATGCCTGCGACCACCATTACATGGCGCCGGTCAAAGCTTGACGGACCCCACAACGGGCTTGCATCGAAGGCATTTGGGATTACATCGCGCTGGGCGGAACCATCATCCGTTGACTTGGAATACGTATAGCCCAGCCCGTAGCTCAGTCCCTTGGTAAACCGCCGTTGAACGCCGATCTGAAGGCCATGGTAAATAGCGTTCGCGTCGTTGTTGGTGACGCGAATGACGCCAAACCCCTTAAACGGCCGGAGAGAATCAGGATTGATCCCTGGATTAGCTTGCACGGTTCCTGGCAGAAGCTGATTAATATTACGCTCCCGCTGTCCGTGTAAACTTCGTCGTCCCACATAGCCGACCTCGACCACTGTAGCGAATCCTACCTCCCGCTCAAATGTCGCGCTCCAGTGCCACGCTTCCGGATTCTTGAATACCGGATCCTGACTGGTGACGACCAGAGGAAAAATATTGCCCGACGTACCGCCCGGATTATCCACACGTCCACGAGTTATCGAGGCGGAGGGCTGCAATGGCGGATTGCCTCCGAGAAAGACCGAATCGCTTACGCCAAGGCGAGTAAAGAAACGCCCCGCGCCTAAGCGAACGACAGTCTTGTCATTGATCCCGTAGGCAATACCAACCCGCGGCTGGAGGTTGCCTTTGTGAATCCTGGAGTACTCCTTGCCGACGTCGCGGAAAAGAAAATCGAATTCTCCGGTATCGGCGATCGGGACACGGCCTTTGGCCGCGTCGGTGAAGCCGTCTCCCGGGATTACCAGCCCGTTGTAACGGGCTCGTAGATTTCCGCCGGTGATGAATCCGTTCGCCGGATTCTGGGTTACCGCGATCGCAGGATCATAAAACCTCTGGTCAAAGACGACCATATTCCGCCACAGGCTGTAGTAGGGTTGATTTATGCTGTGCCGGATACCGAATTCGAGCCGCAGTTTTGTTGTCGGCTTCCATGAATCCTGGAAAAACCATTCCAGCATCTGGCCGCGGTAGGGAGTGAACGAGCGTGCACCGAGCTCCGCATAAGTATCGAACAATCCGAGCGCCGCGTTTGCAATCGCTTGTCCGGTTGCGTTTGGTGTTGAGTTGCTGAAGACGAAGCGGCCGTTCTGGTTGTTGGTGCCGCCGGGGGTGCCCGCTACGTTGATCTGATCGAAGTCGTTCTCTCCTGCTCTCTCGAAATAAAAACCAAACTTTAGGGTATGGCTTCCCCGGATGTTCGTCATGTTGTCCGATATCTGGTAGATCGGACCTGTTGATTGAGCCGGGTACGGCCCGCCATCTATCCGACCGAAGGGAGAAAGACCATCAACCGTCGGGACTTTATCAGGGATCTCCTTTCGGTCCGGAAAAATGTAGGGGTAGTTGATTCCGTACAGGCTGCGCTTATAGAGATCGGTGGGGGCAATGCTGATGAACACCTGATCCCGGCTCCCGGCTATCAACAATTCATTGATCCAGGTCGGGGAGATGGACCACACCCAGTTAAGCGAGGTCGTTTGATTGGGACGATCAAAAATGCGCGGTGCAAGCCCGGGTTCATTGTCGAAGGGAAAGGGGGCAAGCTCGAGAAAGTGATAGAGCTGCGCCCGCCATCGCACCGAGTGTTTTTCGGTGGGGTAGAAGTCTATGGAGATAGTATCCTTGCGCTGGTCTTGCGTCTCACCGCGCTCCGCGAACCAGTTAGTCGAACCGGGGCCATCAAAATTCGGTTCGGGGAACGCCTTGAGCATACCAATGCCACTCGCACTCTGACGATTGAACGGAATCATGTTGCCAGTGAATGGTTGGCCGGTCTGAGGATCTCTGATTGTTACTGGACCGGGAAAGAACTTGTTCGCGGTGAGCAACTCGCTGAAATCTCCGTTGCGCATCTTAAGCGTCGGAACCGTCATGGTCCTGGTGACACCTCGACGTCGCCGGACCCATTCCTGGCCCCATAGCCAGAATAGTTTGTCTCGTCCCTTGTTGAAATTTGTAAAAGGTAGTAACACCGGACCGCTGAGGCTGTAACCAAACTGATTGTAGCGAAACGGCTCAGCTCGGCAGGCAGTGTCTTTGGGAAACTGGTCACAAGGACGGTCCCCGGTTCCTGTTCGCTTGCGGGTCCAGCTATTGGCGTCAAACGCTGAGTTCCTCATGAACTCGTACATCGTTCCGTGAAACTGGCTGCTGCCGCTCTTGGTAACAATTCGGATCTGTCCGCCGTTAGAACGCCCGAACTCAGCGCCGTAAGTGGCGGTCAGAATCTGAACTTCCTGGGTTGCGTCTACATCGGCGACACCGATGCTGGTACCGTTTGATCGGGTACGAACCGCAACCGCGCCGTCAAAAGTGATCAGATTATCCTGTGTGCGAGAACCATTGATGTTCAAACCACCGGTAGTCAGCCCGAAGCTGAAACCGCCAAGCGCGCCGCCACTGACGCCCGGTTTTAGCAGCGCCAGAAACAGGGGATTGCGCCCATTCAGCATGGCTAACTCAATCTGTTTAGCCTCAACCAGCTTGCCTACCGTGGCAGTCTCTGTTTGCACCACCGCCGACTGGGCAACTACCGAGACCACTTCAGTGACCTGGCCAACTTCAAGAGAGACGTCGACAGTCGTGGCGATATTGGGATCAACCTTTTTATCCGCCAGGGTGAAGCGCTTGAAGCCGGTTTGTTCCACCGTAACCGAGTACATGTCAGGCGGCACATTCGAAATGACATAGTAGCCTTGATCATTCGTTACGGCAGATCGCTCGACACTTTTGGTCTGACTCTTAATAACGACCCTGGCGCCGGGAATCACAGCCCCGGCGGAATCTTTGACAAATCCTGAAACCTGGGCGTTGTCGGATTGCGCAAGGATACTTGTTGATGTGCACAGGCACACAAACAAGCTCATGAACAATGCCAGAAGTCTCGAGCTCAAGCGGCCCGAAGATTCGCTGGCATTCGGGTTATTGCGTCTTTTCAAGGTTGGTGCGAGTTGCGGGGTATGCTTATCCATTTTCTTCATCCTCCTCCAAGGTTTGTAAAGCGGATATGCAAAGAGCGGTAAAGACGGTATGGAGCGTTTCCCAGATGGTTGCAGCGTGCCGTCATCACAAATTCCGGGATGGACAGAACGCTGCAAAATGCCGACAAGATCAAAGTCGCGCGTCATTGAGTTGCGCGCGATCCTTTTCTAACAACACGACGTGAGGAAGAACTTACAACGTAGGATTTTTAGCGCCCGCATCATAGCACCATGGCCTTCCAAAGACAATGAATGAGTCGCTGCCTGCTGCTGACTCAATTCGTACTCTCATGACCTTTCTCAGAAAGATGATCATAAGATGATCTTGCAATCTGCTAACAAGATGCTATAGTGATCCGGCCGCGAGATTCCGCTCCGTCTGGGTCGAGGATTCCCGGTCGGGCTTTGGGGGCGAAGCATCAAAAACGGCCAGCACCAGGAATCCGCTCTGATTGGTCAGCGCCTTCAGAACCTGCGCGAGGAATGTCATATGCTTAAGTTGATTGAACCTATTTCAAAAAGGGACCAGGTCGTCTCGACCATCAAGGGGGCGATACTCTCCGGAGCGATTGGTCCTGGTGAGACTATTGTGGAGAGCAAGACCGCTCAGCAACTGGGCGTAGGCATCCCGCT
>DASRIZ010000397.1:0-5141 GCA_035649735.1 Blastocatellia bacterium
CAGAGTATCTGGTCCACCTCGAGAAGCGTGGTGTCTCTCAAAACGTTGCTTCATTTGTCAGCGCGACAACAATCCGGGAAAACGTCATCGGGCTCGAAGATAAGGCGCCCACTCCCGAGCAACTCGATCGCATGCGCGAGCTTGTGCGGCAGGAGATGGAAGCGGGCGCGCTGGGCGTAACCACCGCGTTGATCTATCCGCCGGCCTTCTACGCAAAGACCGAGGAGTTAATCGCGCTTTGCAAAGTCGCAGCGAAATACAAAGGCAAGTACATCGCTCATATTCGGAGCGAAGGCAACCAGTTGATCGAGGCCGTCGAGGAGACACTTCGAATCAGCCGCGAGGCCGGGCTGCCCGCGGAGATCTATCATTTGAAGACTTCTGGCGAATCGAATTGGGGCAAGATGGACAAGGTCATCGCGATGATCAATCAGGCTCGCCGGAAAGGCATGAAGATCACCGCCGATATGTACATGTACACCGCAGGCTCGACCGGCCTCGACGCTTCGATGCCTCCGTGGGTATTTGACGGCGGTCGCGAAGCCGCTAACAAACGATTGCAGGACCCGGAGACTCGCAAAAAGATCGCCGACGCCATTCGCACACCGAGCAACGACTGGGAGAATTTGTATATGCTCGCCGGTTCACCCGATCGCATCCTTCTGGTCGGGTTCAGGTCCGATGCGTTAAAACCGCTTACTGGAAAGACGCTTGGCGAAGTCGCAAAAATGCGCGGCAAGGATCCTATCGAAACGATAATGGATCTGGTTTATGAGGACCGCTCGCGAGTCGGGACGGTCTATTTTATGATGAGTGAGGAAAACATCAAGAAGCAGCTTCGGCAGCCGTGGGTGTCGCTGGGATCGGACGCGGCTTCAATGGCGCCCGAAGGCGCATTTATCAGATCTTCAACTCATCCACGCGCTTACGGAAACTTCGCGCGGCTTTTGGGTAAATACGTCCGAGAAGAAAAAGTGATCACGCTACAGGACGCGATTCGGCGGTTGAGCAGTTTGCCGGCTACTAATCTCGGGCTCGATCATCGGGGTTTACTCAAGGTGGGAATGTTCGCCGATGTGGCGGTATTTGACCCCAGGACGATTGGAGACCGCGCGACTTTTGAGAACCCCCATCAATACTCGGTTGGTATGAAACACGTCTTCGTAAACGGCACTCAAGTACTGAAGGACGGCGAGCACACCGACGCAAGACCGGGCCGCGCTTTGTGGGGACCTGGCAAGGTAAAGTGAACGACGCGATTGTTCAGGTCCTGTAATTGACCGTACAAAACCCCCATAAACACCCCCACCTTGAAGTTGTGGGGTCTTTAATTTCCGTCAACGGACGGCTTAGCGTTTCAATTTCGTCATTAGAAGCTGGACGCTCTCCATCTTGTTACGCCGGTCGAGCCTTAGTATCATCGGAGCCGGACTGATAAGGAAAACCTGGCCATGAACGACCGAGATTCCATCGATCGAGATACATTGGCAATAACTCCGAGTAGCGAATCGCAGTCGTCCTGGAGTATGCCAACGGCATTCGCATCGGGGCGTTATCTCGTCCGCCGCGTGCTCGGACAGGGAGGTCAAAAAAAGGTCTATCTGGCGCGAGACGAACGCCTGGATAGGGACGTTGTGATCGCTCTTATCAAAACCGATGATCTCAGCGCAGATAGTGTTCCCCGCCTGATCCGTGAAGCGCAGGCAATGGCCCGACTCGGCAGTCACCCGAACATCGTAACGGTCTACGACATTGGGGACGAAAACGGCAGACCTTTTATTGTCAGTCAGTATGTGGAATCAGGGTCGGTATCCGACTTACTGAAAAACGCTGAACTGCATAGGCTGCCTGCTGACCAGGTCATTAAGATCGCTTCGCAGATTTGTCAGGCGCTGGTGCATTGCCACGGCCAGGGTATCATCCATCGCGATCTGAAGCCGGGCAATATCTGGCTCACACATGACGGAACCGCGAAGCTCGGAGATTTCGGATTGGCCCAAAGCGCGGATTTTTCCAGAATCACCCTCGAAGGCGCTTTGGTCGGGACTGTAGTCTACATGCCACCGGAGATCATGCTCGGCCATCAGGCAGAGCCCCGAAGCGATTTATATTCCCTGGGAGTGCTGCTTTACGAAGCGGTCACCGGCCGGCCGCCGTTTCTGGGGGATCAATTCGTCGCAATCATCTCTCAACATATAAACTCGCCGCCGGTCGCGCCTTCCTGGCACAACCCCGATGTTCCGCGGGCACTGGAGGCTCTAATATTGCGCCTCCTTTCAAAGTCGCCGGACGAGCGTCCCGCCAATGCGGCCGAGGTGGCTAAAACGCTGGCGTCCATAGGATCTTCGGCGGCGGACGCCGCTGATCGAGCAGTTCCCCACGACGCGAAGTCGCTTTCCCGTCTAGCGGGGGGCGTCTACATCGGCCGCGAACACGAAACCAAGGAACTTCGGGTCGCGCTCAATGAGTCGATTGCTGGCCAAGGTCATCTTTTTATGCTGGTGGGCGAGCCTGGCAGCGGCAAGACCCGAATGACCGAACAACTGGCCACCTATGCGCGGCTGTGCAACTCGCTGCCGCTTCTTGGCCGTTGTTACGAAGGCGAGGGCGCCCCTGCGTTTTGGCCCTGGGTGCAGATTATTCGTTCTTATACCGAAGAGGAAGAGTTGAAACCTGAGAACCTTCTCTCGATAATGGGGCCGGGCGCGGCGGACATCGCCCAGGTAGTGTCTGATATCAAGGAGCGGCTTCCCGAGCTGCCTGCGCCTCCAACTTTAGAGCCCGAGCAGGCGCGGTTCCGGTTGTTCGATAGCGTCACAACGTTTCTTAAGAACGCAAGCAAGCGTAAGCCTCTGGTTATTATTCTCGACGACCTGCATTGGGCCGACAAGCCGTCGCTACTGTTACTTCAGTTCCTGGCTCGTGAGTTGAAGGACGCGAGCATTCTGGTCGTCGGCACCTACCGTGATATTGAACTTGGGCGACAGCATCCTCTTTCACAAACGCTCGGAGAGTTGTCACGACAGGGCCTCAGCGCGCGCATTCTGCTGCGTGGGCTTACGGAACAGGATGTCGCGCGATTCATCGAGATGACCGCGGGCATCAAGCCCAACGAGAAACTTGTAAAGACTGTTTATCTGCAGACGGAGGGCAATCCGTTTTTCCTAAACGAGATCGTCAGGCTGCTGGTGGTTGAAGGTCAGCTGGAGCGTCCACAGGTTTCTTCGTCATCGGCGGTTCGGATCCCGGAAGGTGTCCGTGAGGTAATCGGGCGCCGCCTGGACCGGCTCTCGGATGAATGTAATCGCATTCTTACGATTGCTTCGGTGATAGGCCGCGAGTTCGGGCTCGAGGCCCTCGAGCCGCTTTGCGATGTCCCAGCCGACCGGGTGTTGGAACTAATGGATGAGGCAATGGCCGCTCGAGTAATAAGCGAACTGCCTCGAGCGGTCGGCCAGTATAGTTTTGTGCACGCGCTCATACGAGAGACGCTGTATGACGAGATCAGTACGGCGCGCCGTGTCCGGCTTCATCGTCGCATCGGGGAAACGATCGAGAAGCTTTACGCCAATAGCACCGACTCGCATTTGACCGAGCTGGCCTATCATTTCTACCAAGCCTCGCCGGGCGGATGCGGCGATAAGGCAATTGACTACGCTGTACGGGCGGCCAAACGGGCGATCAGCTTATTGGCTTATGAAGACGCAGCGGGTCACTACGAGCGCGCAATCGCTACGGTGGATCTTCAAGACGAGATAGATCAGGAACAACGCACTGAGCTGTTTCTCGAGCTGGGCGACGCTTTTAAGAAGGCCGGCAACAACGCCAAAGCACGAGAAGCATTCTTGCGAGCGGTCGAAATTGCCAGGAGACGAGGGGCGCCGGTACAACTCGCGCGCGCCGCGCTGGGGCTCGAAACCGGTATGGCTGCGTCCGGCAGGGTTGACGAACTTCAAGTGAGTGTTTTGAAGGAAGCACTTGCAGCAATGAGCGAAGAGGACTCGGCCCTGCGGGCACGGTTGCTGGCGCAGCTCTCTTTGGCGCTCTACTACTCACCTGAGCCTCGCAATGAAATCAACCGCCAGGCCGTCGAGATGGCGCGGCGTGTTAACGATCCCGCCGCGATAGTAGCCGCGCTCTACGGTAGACACGTTATCCTCGAGGGGACGCCGAGTGTTGAAGAACGGCTCGAAGTCGCGACCGAGATCCTTGGGATCGCGATGCGGGGAGGCAACAAGGAAACCGAGCTGCAAGTTCGCTATCGCCGCATTCTGGATCTGATGGAGTTACCGGAAGTCGCAGAGATGCAAGCGGAGATAGAATCCTTTACTAAATTGGCCGAGGAGCTACGGCAGCCGCGATACTTATGGCTTATCCCCTACTTCAAGGCATCGCGGGCGCTTACCGAAGGGCGTTTTGAGGAGTGCGCGCAACTGGCACGCCAGGCCATTGCAATCGGACAGCGAGCGCAAGACCCGACTGCCCCGCTGCTGTACGAAACCCTGATGAACGTGCTCCGGATGGTTCAGGGACAGGTGGACGACCGCGAGGAAGCGATCAAGCGGTATATCGAGAATTTCCCGGAGATACCCAGCATCCGCGCAACTCTGGCAAATCTATATTTCAGACTCGGACGGCGGGAGGATGCACTGAGGGAATTTGATCAAGTGGCCGCGGAGGACTTCGCCAATCTTCCGCGTGACGCAAGCTGGGTGGTGACCATGGCAAATCTTGCGTATATCTGCTCGTACATAAACGACGTTCGGCGCGCTGGCATTTTGTATGGTTTCCTCCTTCCCTTTGCGCCCCGGCAATTGATAATTGGCGGCGCAGCCATTGGCACCGGTTCGATCCTGCGTTTCCTGGGAATTCTGGCGACCACGCTTTCGCGATGGGACGATGCAGTAGAACATTTTGAAGGCGGCCTACTAATGAACAGACGGATCGGTGCTATTCCGTTTGTGGCGCTCACAGAACAGGAGTACGGGGCTATGCTGCTAAAGCGGGACAATCCCGGCGACCGCGAAAAGGCACATCAAATCTTTGATCAGGCACTGGCGACCGCCCATCAAATCGGTTTGCAAGGTGTGATTAGAGACGTAAACGCACTCAAACGAAATAGCAAACGCTAGATTGGTCAT
>DASRIZ010000398.1:0-4517 GCA_035649735.1 Blastocatellia bacterium
GATGGTGGCGGCAAGTTCACCGACGTCAGCAAGGAATCAGGAATTGCTGCGTCTCTGGGTAAATCATTTGGCGCCGTGGCGACCGACATAAACAACGACGGTTTGATGGATCTGTTTGTGGCAAACGACACGGTCGCCAACTTTTTCTTCCTCAATAAAGGCAAAGGTAAGTTCGCGGAAATTGGTCTCGAGGCCGGAGTTGCATACAGCGATTCTGGAAGCCCTCGTTCCGGAATGGGTGTGGACGCCACCGATTATGACGGCGACGGGTGGCAGGACTTATTTGTCGCGAACATTGACCAGGAATTGTTCAGCCTCTACCAGAATCAGAAAGATCTGACGTTTATCGACAAGCCGGGCGAGATCGGGCCGGCAACCCGATTGCTCAGCGGCTGGGGACTCAAGTTCTTCGATTATGATAATGACGGCGACTCGGATCTGATCCTGGCTAACGGTCATCCGGATGATATGGTCGAGATCCAGTCGCTCAGGGTGAAATACAAAGAACCTCTGCTGCTGTTTGAGAACACCGATGGGAAGTACAAGCACGTCAGTGCGAACGCCGGGTCGGTGTTCACGAAGGATTTCCCGGCGCGTGGTCTCTCGGTAGGCGATTACGACAACGATGGTGATCTGGATGTTTTGGTCATCAACAACGGCGCAGCGCCGGTGCTTCTTAAGAATGAAGGTGGCAATCGTAACAATTGGCTTGGGTTGCAGCTTGTAGCTACCAGAAGCAACCCGGGCGCGGTCGGCGCCATTATCAGTTGGGAAGCAGGGGGAAAGAAGCGAAGACAGCTTAAAACAAGCGGCGGAAGCTATCTCTCCTCGCACGATCCACGTGAAATTCTGGGGGCAGGGAAGGCCACGAAGATCGACAGCCTCGAGATCAAATGGCCTAGCGGACGAGTGGATAAACTCACCGATTTGCCGGTTAACAAATACATCAAGGTTGTCGAGGGTGGGCCGAGATAATCCGGGACGACCACTATCGGCGTTTTGTTGAATGTAGTTCAACGTAGTCGATGGGCGCACCCTCGCCCCCATCCGCAAAACCCTCAATGCGAATCTCATCTCCGGGTCGAAGCGACAATGCCCTGAGCCGGCGCCGAGTGGATGAGTGCCCGTCGATTTTATTCGTCGGCAGAACCTCATCTGCGATCCACTCAGCTACCAATCTTGTGGCCACGAACACTTTAAAACGCGAGCCACCGTTGTTCTGATCAAAGTACTGAATGCTTAAGTCATAGCGACCGGGCTTTCCCTCGTAGCGGAAGTTCGCCGAGCAACGCCCTCCCGGGCTCAAACAACTGACCGCCTTGCCGCCGGACGCCGTCTCCCAGGGCCGGACCTCTTCAATCTGATAGCCCTCTAACTTCATCGATTCGGCTTCAACCCGGCCGGGGAAATTTCCGGCGCGCCTCTTAGCGTCTGAAATGCCCGATGTGCGCAGAAACCAGTTGCAAATGGCATCTCGCCAAACCCGGGCGTGGCCGGACTGATAATCAAGCCGATTCAGCACCTCCTGGTAGCGTTGTTCGTCAACACGGCCCTTGAGCGTCTCCCATTGTTGTACACGTTGATTTGCTTCCTCCGCTCCTTCGTAATGGGCGTCATAGATGTGCTGGATGATTGTCTTTCCGGAGTGAAGCACGTGAGTATAAGGCAGGTGATGCATGAAGAGCAGCAACTCATCGGGGCAGCTGACTGGGGATTCATACAACTCTGAGACCGGCTTGCGGTACTGACTGGTAAATCCAGTGCCGGACTTCACAGTGCGGTCCATGCCGATGCCGCTCTCGTCAGCGCGGTGCCACTGACCCCAGCCGTTGCGCTCCGATGACTCGACCGCCGGGCCATAGTGAATATTAATGATGTCGGTCAACGTCCCGGCTCCGAGTGGCCCCGTATACTTTTCGTAAGCCGGCCAGGAGCTGAGTTGCATTCGAACGATCGTCCTAACCACCAGCGGATCGCCGTTAAAGCTCATACGCGTCCACTCTTCAGCAATTTGCCGGCTTGTTAGATTGGGATTCCACGCAAGGCGGCCAAAGCCGTAGAGGTTGGCCATTGCGAGGTGACCAAGCCAGGTCTGATCGCGCCCAACATTCGAGACACCGACAAAACCTCCGACCGGACGATTGAAAATCCTTCCAGCGATGAGATCTTTTACCGGCGTGCCGGCGCCCTTTGCGTGCATATCGAAGTCGAGCACCTCTTTCCACATTGGGACGAGGAAACACAGATGACGCTGCTGTCCGGTGTACTCCTGGGTGATTTGGAGCTCGATTGCCTGATTGGTCTTTTCCAGAGCGCCGAATAGTGGCGAGGCTGGTTCTCTCACCTGAAAATCAATTGGGCCGTGCTTGATTTGCAACACAACGTTATCGTCAAAACGACCGTCGAGCGGCTGCAAGTTGTCATAGGCTGCGCGAGCCCGGTCGTTCTTCAGATTACGCCAGTCCATATGATGATCGTAGACAAACCCACGATAGAAGATCAGTCCGTTGTGCGGCTTTAATGCGCGAGCGATCACGTTTGCTGCGTCGGCATGCGTCCGGCCGTAGGCTGACGGGCCGAGTCGTCCTTCGGAATCAGCCTTGAGGACAAAGCCCCCGAACCCTGGAACGACGCGGTAGATTTCGTCGGCCTTCTTCTTCCACCATTCGGTGACACTTGGGTCGAGCGGGTCGAAAGTCGCGAGGCCGCCAATTTTCTGCGGGCTGCTAAAGTCAATTGATACGAACAGAGTGACGCCCCAGTCGCGAAAGACCTCGGCCACGCGCACCAGCTGCGGCAGAAACTCGCTGGTTATGACCCGCGGATTAGCATTGACGTTGTTGATCGAGCAGGCATTGATCCCGACCGACGCCATTAAACGGGCGTAATCCCGCACGCGGGAGAGATCCGATACCACATTGTTCTTGTCAAAAAAGATTGACGGTCCGGCATACCCACGTTCGATCGTGCCATCGAGGTTGTCCCAGTGATTGAGCATGCGTAATGACGCATAGGGGATTTGCCGTTCCTGGATCTCGGAAATTGGTTTGCCAAGACCAATGTTTCGCAAAAGCGCGAAAACGGCGTAAAGGACTCCACGGTCATTGGGTGCGGTAACCAGGATGCTACGGTGTCCGTTTAACGTCACTCTCTCGAGCAAGTAACCATCCTCGCCAAGATTGCCGGAGAAGCGAAGTGCCGGGTCAAGTTGATTAACCGAGTCGATCGTTCCAAGAATGATAGTGCTCTCGTTGGTTGGACGGGCCTCGGTTCGCAACGTCTTGCCGAGCATGCTTCGAACGCCGAGTATCAATTCCCGTTGCGCGTTTTGAATCAATGATGAGTTGCCGAGCGCGGAAATACTGGTAGGCATTTCGTCATAGCTTCTTAGAGTGATTTGGTTCTCAGTCGGGGCGTAGCGAAGCCAAGCGCGGTATCCGGTTTCAGCGGCCGCCGGACTCGTCATCAACAGCAATGTTGCGAACAGCCCTGATAAGAAGTATTTCATCGGCGTTCTCGTAAACGCGCTGTACCGTAGACTGTCTAGTCTGCGGCGTGGAGTTTAGACATTTCGCTCGCGATTTTCAAAAACAGAAGGATAACCGCGTAGCGGTGTCCTATCGGTAGCATGCGTGGTTGGCAGTACCCCAGGGCCGCGTAGCGGTTACCTGTGTGCGTCAAACTCGATTCATAGTCAAAATAGGTAACCGCTACGCGGCCCTGGGGTACTGCCAACCACGCATGCTACCGACAGGACACCGCTACGCGGTTATGCCAGGTGATCACGGGTGCTTAAATTTATTGCTTAGACCGCGCAAGAAGACGATTGAGTTGATCGAGGTTTGCTGATTGATTGGTAGTCTTCGATACTTGGTTGAGCTGGCATATCTGTTTGACAATATCTTCGCCGCGCTGATTATCAAACGGCTTGAGAACGACACCCAGTTGCAGAGGTTCAGAGGTCGTTCCGATCCTCCCTTGCAATCGTCGAGGCAACGTCAATCTCAGAAACAGAACCCCGCACGCGCTGCTTATTTCAGACTGCGCGTAAAGAGATTGAGTTTGTTCGGTCTTCTCGCCCGGCGCCGGTGGTGTTTTGCGTGCTGAGTCTTGCGTCGACTGCGCTAACTGCCCGAGTTGGGCGGCGGCTTCAGGAGATTTGGGCGCGCGCCCTTGCTGTTGCTCGCCCGCTTTCGCCTCTTCTTGTTTTGACTTCCTGACGCTCTCCCTCTCCTGTCTGGCGTTGGGCCATGGATTCGAAGCGTTTGACATGACACCACCAACAGTCGCGGTCACTTGATGTTTTATGGATGCGCCTTGTAACGCGAAATCGCCTGACAGACGCAACTTGCCGCTGACCATCTCAGCTTTCGTAAGAGTTAAAGAAAAGGTTGTTGCGCGCGAGCCCTGCTTGACTTGTCCAGTCACCGTGCCGCCGTCTAATTCGCCGCCTATTACTCGAAGCGGTTCAATGCGGCCTGAGGCTGCAGGCGACTTTTTGTTTAAGCCCTGTCCAG
>DASRIZ010000399.1:0-5385 GCA_035649735.1 Blastocatellia bacterium
TTTGAGGAAAAATGCGTGCGCGGCATTCAGGCCAACCGGGAGCGCTGCCGGATGTATGCCGAGCGCACCGTCGGGCTGGCGGCCTTGCATAATCAGGAACTCGGCTTTATGGGCGCCGCCAAATTGGCGCAACGAGCGATAAACTCCGGCAAAAGCGTCAGGGAAGCGCTCGGCGAAGCAAATAAACCGGGTAAAGGAAGCAAATTAAGCGGGAGCATCAATGGTAAACGCAATTAAAACGGATGCAATTCTAATCGTGGAGGGCGCCCTTTTACCGGAATCCGCGCTGTTCGAAAGCGCGCCTTATATCTATGAATGGAGATTGGTCAAAAACATCGGGAGTAAATGATGAAGAGCCGATTCGTGAAGAGTTATTCAGCATCGAGCGGCTGGAACAGTACGCGGCAATGTTGGCGGATGAACATCAGGTTAGTGAAAGACCACAGCGCGGACAAGTTTTGCTGCCGCGTTTTGAAGAGAACGGACGCTATCTCATTGTAGCTTATCGTAAGCTGACGAAAGCGGTTTTCGAGGGGCAGGGCGTTTCGCCCGCCGCCGAGTGGCTGATCGATAATTTTCATGTCGTCGAAGATCAAATACGCGAAATTCGTGTAGATCTGCCGAAGAGCTACTATTACGAACTGCCCAAGCTAGTTATTGGCGGTATGCGCGGCTACCCGCGTATCTATTCAATCGCAATCAACTTCATCGCGCGCACCGATAGCCGTCTCGACGAGGACTCACTTCGGCGGTTCATCCGGGCATATCAACATGTAACACCGCTGACTATCGGCGAAATGTGGGCCGCGGCGATCACGCTGCGGCTTGCGCTGGTTGAAAATCTGAGGCGTTTGACCGTGCGCGTTGTGGCTGCCCGTGAAGAGCGTGAAGAAGCCGACCGGCTTGCCGATAACCTGCTCGTGGCGACGGACAAAGAGCAGAGATCTGTTGTCGCTGACCTCATTCAACAGCTTGAAAAAAGGAAACAGACAGGCCGCGCGTTTGTTGTTCAGTTGACACAGCGTTTGCGCGACCAGGACCCTGACGTGCTGCCGCTCATCGAATGGATCGAGCGCGAGGCGCAAAGCCAGTGGCAGAGTATCGACCAGATTGTTCAGATTGAGCATCAGCGCCAGGCCGCCTCGCAAGTGACGGTCGGTAACATTATCACGAGCATGAGGCTGCTTTCGACAATCAACTGGCAGAGTTTCGTCGAAAGCGTCAGTCTCACCGAACCGATTCTTGGCGCCGATCCGGCGGGCGCATACGCGGAGATGGACTTTGCGACACGCGACCGTTATCGACACGTGATGGAACGGATCGCCCGGCGGACGCGCGCCAGTGAGCTTGATGTCGCGCATCGCGCCATCAACCTGGCAAGGCAATCTCACGAGAGCGATCCGCAGATTTGCGCGCGTGCGCATGTCGGCTATTATTTGATTGACGACGGACTCGCCCATTTGGAGCGTGAGTTTAGGTATCGCCCTTCGATCATTGAACGCGCGAGGCGCATCGCTCTCAATCATCCGGCGCTTTTTTATTTCGGCGTCTTTCTATTCCTCACCGGGCTGATTCTGACAATGCTCGTTCACACTGCTTACCAGGCAGGGGCAACGCCACTCGGTCTGATCACCGTCGCTCTGCTCGCATTGATTCCCGCAACCGACATGGCGATTAGTGTGCTCAATTGGGACGTGACCCACACGTTCAATCCACGCGTCCTGCCGAAGATGAGCGCGGAGGTGGAAACTCCGATCGAAGCGCGCACGATGATCGTCGTACCGACGATGTTGACGAGCGAGGCGGTCGCGACGGCATTGGTTGAAAAACTCGAAATCCACTACCTTGCCAACCGGGACTCGCAGTTTTATTTTGCGTTGCTCACCGACTTCGCCGATGCGCCCGCCGCAGAGGCGCCGAACGACGGCGCGTTGCTCGCCGCCGCGCTTGAAGGGATTGAAAGATTAAATGCCAGGTACGCGCCGGACCACCAAAAAGATGCGGCGGCGGCGCCTCGTTTCTACCTGTTTCATCGTCGTCGCCAGTGGAACGAATCGGAAAACAAATGGATCGGTTGGGAACGCAAGCGCGGAAAGCTGGAAGAGTTCAATCGCCTGTTGCGGGGCGCACAAGACACCAGTTTCGTCGGCGCCGACGCTGACGCCGCGCTACTCACCAGTATTCGTTACGTCATCACGCTCGACTCCGACACGCAATTGCCGCGCGATGCGGCGCGCAAACTCGTCGCGACAATCAGACATCCCCTCAACCGCGCGCAGCTCGATCCGCACACGCGACGCGTCGTGCGCGGTTACGGCATCTTGCAGCCGCGCGTCAGCATCACGCTTGAAAGCAGCGCGCGTTCGCGTTTCGCGCGCATCTTCTCCGGCAACACCGGCGTCGATCCGTACAGCGCCGCCACATCCGATGTTTACCAGGACCTCTTCGCCGAAGGAAGTTTTACGGGAAAAGGGTTGTATGATGTAGATACTTTTCAGGCGGCGCTTGAAGGCCGAGTGCCGGATAACTCGTTGCTCAGCCATGATCTGTTTGAGGGCTTATATGCCCGCGCCGCGCTCGTATCGGACATTGAACTGCTCGACGATTATCCGGCGCAATACGACACCTACGCGAAACGTCAGCATCGCTGGACGCGCGGCGACTGGCAAATTATGCGCTGGCTTTTGCCGCGCGTGCCGAACGCTGAACGACGGTCGGAGCCAAACACCTTGCCGCTGATTTCACGATGGAAGATTTTTGATAACCTGCGGCGCAGCCTCGTGGCGCCGGCGCTGCTGTTCTGGCTCATTGGGGCATGGACCTTCCTGCCGGGTTCTCCTCTTTGGTGGACGTTGTTTACTATCCTGACGGTCAGCTTTCCTGTTTACGCGCATGTCACGACGAGTCTGTTTCTGCATCCGCGAGGCGTTCCGTGGACGAGTTATTTCTGGCACATCTGGGGCGATTTCGGCTCCAACACGAAACAGGTCGCGTTGATGCTTGCGTTTCTACCGCATCAAGCCTGGATGATGGTCGACGCCATCGCGCGCGTCGCTTACCGCAAGCTGATTTCGGGAAAGCGTCTGCTCGAATGGGTGACAGCAGCTCAAGCGGAAAGCGGCAGCCGACACGACCTTGTGGCGTTCTGGCGGTTGATGTACCCCGTGACGTTGTTCGCGATCGTCTCCGCCATTTCCCTCATCCTGCTTCGACCACGCGCACAGTTGATTGCATTGCCATTTCTGATCGCATGGGTGGCGTCGCCGCTGCTCGCATACTTGATCAGTCGCCCAGGTCGTTCGTTCAAGGAGTCGAATCGTGAGCTGAGTAGTTCAGAGCGGCAGACAATGCGATTAATTGCGCGGCGCACCTGGCGTTTCTTTGAGACATTCGTCAACGATGCAGACCACTGGTTGCCGCCTGATAATTTCCAAGAAGATCCGCGCCCGATCATCGCTAACCGAACCTCGCCGACCAACATCGGCCTGCTGTTGCTCTCGACCCTCGCCGCGCGCGATTTCGGTTATGTCGGTCTGCTCGAAACCGTCGAACGCCTTGAACTGACTTTTCGGACACTCGGGCGTCTGGAAAAATTTCAAGGACATTTCTTCAATTGGTACGACACGGCGACGCTCAAGCCTCTCGCGCCGCAGTACATTTCGACAGTCGATAGCGGCAATCTCGCGGCTCATTTGATCGCCGTCAAACAGGCGGCGATTGAGCTACCAGAACAAACACTAGTTGATCTGTCCCTACTGCAAGGCTTGACGGATACGCTAGCGCTCCTTTTCGAAGAGGCGAAACGATTCGACACGATCAAAGAGCGCACGCAATTTGTCACCGTCAGGCAGTTGAACCGAGAGCTTGAAGCGTGTGTCTCACTGGTTGAGGGGATGAGAGGCGATCCGGATAATTTAGGTAATTGGGCCAAATTCCTCGGTGAATTGACGGCGCGCGCTGGCGAAGTCAAAGATATCGCACACGCGCTTGAACAGGAGCAGGCGCCGGACACGACGGAGAATTTCGCGGAGTTCCATTTTTGGATCGCTTCGCTCCTCAATCAAATGCGCGCGGCGCGGCGCGATTTCAACACGCTCATTCCATGGGAAGCGTCGCATGCCAGACATCTTACACCGCTCATCGAACGCTCCGCGCCCCAATTTGTCACGCGCTGGCAAAACATTGCCGAAACATTCAGTCGCATGCCAATCGTTGGAGAAATCCCTGAGCGCTGTGCGGAGGCTTTGGACGGAATCAAATCGCTTTCAAGCGAACTCGACTCGCTTGAAGTCTCCGAACGCGCCGCGCTTGGCAGCGGACTCGGCATGCTAGCTGCATCAATCGAAAGAACTTTGGAAGCGGCGATAGAACTCTTGGGACGCACAGGCGCGCTCGCTCAGGTCTGCGATGAGATCGTCGAAGCGATGGACTTTCATTTCCTGTTTGACGACGAGCGCGAGATGTTCGTTATCGGCTACAACGTCTCTGACGGTCGCCGCGATAATTCTTTCTATGACCTGCTTGCATCGGAATCGCGGCTCAGCAGTCTCGTTGCCATTGCGAAGGGAGATGCGCCACAGGAGCACTGGTTTCGTCTCGGCAGACAATTGACACAGATTGACGGCGCAGGGCGGGCGCTCGTGTCGTGGACGGCGACGATGTTCGAGTATCTGATGCCTCTCCTCGTCACGCGCGACTACGCTGAGACGTTGCTTGACCAATCCTACAAAGCCGTCGTCGCTCGTCAGATCGCCTATGGGCGCGAACACGGCGTGCCGTGGGGCGTTTCCGAGTCAGCGTACAACGCGCGCGATCTGCAGTTCAATTATCAATACGGACCGTTCGGCGTGCCAGGCCTCGGTTTGAAGCGCGGCTTGAGCGAAGACCTTGTAATCGCGCCATATGCGACGGTTCTAGCAGCGATGGTCGCGCCTCGGGCCGCGCTGCAGAACATGCAACGACTTGCGCAGACCGGCGCGCTTGCGCGTTACGGTTATTACGATGCGATTGATTACACGCCGGAGCGTGTGCCGAAGAATCAAAAGCACGTCGTCATTCATTCGTTCATGGCGCACCATCAGGGCATGAGCCTCGTCGCGCTTGATAACGTTTTGCATGAAGATGTGATGCAGAGGCGTTTTCATGCCGATCCCCTCATTCAAGCGACAGAACTATTGTTACAAGAGCGCATCCCAAAGGGGGCGCCTATCGCGCAGTTCCGGACTGAAGAAGTGTTGAGGGGGCGTATCGTCAAAACCCTGATCGCCCCACTCGCCGTCAGTTACGACTCGCCGCACTTGCCCACGCCACGCACGCAGTTGATTTCAAACGGCGAATATACAGTGATGGTGACATCGGCGGGGGCAGGCTTTTCGATGTGCGGAA
>DASRIZ010000400.1:0-15214 GCA_035649735.1 Blastocatellia bacterium
AATACCAGCGCTCTCACCCAAACACTCTGAAACTAAGAATTCGAACAATGGTTTGCCGTAGAGAATTTGACGGGTATCGATTACTGGCTCCGCAATTCTTACGGCTAGCCGCTCGTCGCGCATGGCCTCGTAATCGATCACCGAGAACAGGATTAGCCAGTCATCTGGAAGGCGATATCGTAGCCATACGTCGGTGGCATCGCTGCCATCATGATATTCGACTTCGCCCTGAGTCAGCGGACAGCTATATGACGATTCAGACGCGACGATCCGCGCGGCCAGATCCACGACAACTATACCTGCATCCCAGGGTTCGGTGTCTTTTCCGGCGACGAACGAAGCGAATGGAGTGTGATCGTCGGTTGGTTTATTGAACCGAGCGAGAGCAGCTTCGAGCTCCGCGATTGTTTCTGGCTCAGCGGATAATGCGGCAATGACAGCATCGGCTACGCTGCCGTGAATTGTTCCGTGAATCGCGTCCCGGGCGTCGATGATGTTGAGTCTCAGTTCGCTCATAGTTATCCTCCTGAGTTTCTCGACAATCCGAAAATAAGCGCGACGAAGCAAGCGCACTTAGACGGAGTGACGAACGCGCAGCCTATATTGTCGGTTGGAATGGAACCCAGGACCTGCCAGCCGAGATGTTCTCTCGAGTCTGGCGAAGACTACAGCATCGTGAATATATTAGTCAATCCCTAATTAAATAGGGCCGACGTCCTTAGGCCGGTCGGCAAATCGGGAATGCGCGACTACTTCCGGTGGAAGCCCCGAGTCGAAAAGAATCACAAAAAACTATAAGAGCTTTGTCGAGAACCATAAATTCGATCCGACTACCTCATGAAAAAACACAGAAGCACCGCCATCGCGAAGCTACAGCCGCGCTTACCGGTGTTAAAATCGGTCGGCGCCAAAACCGAAAGGAGATTGGACATGAAGTATATTCTGATGATGAACGCCACCAGAGACGTCTTTGACTGGTTCGCCAACTGGCCGAAGGAGGACCTCGAGGCAAATTTCGCTTTTATGCGCAATTTCAACAAGCAACTCAAGGACGAGGGCGTGCTCGTTTCCACCGAAGGCCTTGCGTGGCCCGACCAGGCCAGGATTGTTCGCGCCGGACCCGACGGAGAGCCCATTACCGACGGAGTCTTTCCGGAATCCAAAGAGTTTCTAGCCGGATACTGGATCGTTGACGTTGAAAGCGAGGAAGAAGCTTACAAAATCGCCGCGCGCGCTTCGCTGGCGCCCGCGCCTAAGGGAACTCCGGGAACGATGCCCCTCGAGGTGAGGCAAGTAATGAGCAGGCCTCCGGAAGATCTGTAAGAAGAATCGCTGTGACTGACCAACCCTCAAATGTTTCTATCGAGCACCTGTTGCAGACCTTGACGCCGCAGGTGCTCGGGGCTGTTGTCCGGAAATTTCGCGACTTTGCCGCGGCCGAGGACGCCGTTCAGGAGGCGTCGCTTGCCGCCGCCGTGCAGTGGCCTCGGGAGGGAACGCCGGACAATCCACGCGCGTGGCTGACCACGGTCGCCTATCGGAGGATGACTGACCACATTCGCAGCGAATCTGCTCGCCGCCATCGTGAGACCGAAATTGCCCTCGAGACCGTTTACACGACTGAATCGGTCGAAACCGAACCACAGGAAGATGACACACTGGTACTTTTGTTCATGTGTTGTCATCCTGCCTTGACTCCGGCTTCGGCGATTGCGTTGACGTTGCGTGCGGTGGGCGGCTTGACCACGGCGGAGATCGCTCACGCGTTTCTTGTGCCCGAAGCGACAATGGCCCAGCGGATCAGTCGGGCAAAGCAAAGCATCAAGAATTCCGGCATTCCGTTCAGTTTGCCAACTAGTGAGGAGCGGGGACAGCGCTTGCGCGCCGTGCTTCACGTGCTCTACCTCATCTTTAACGAGGGGTACACGAGCAGCGCCGGAGCCGAGCTGCGCCGAGGCGACCTATCTCTAGAGGCGATCCGATTGACGAGGATCGTCCATGGTCTGCAACCAGCGGACACGGAGGTCGCTGGATTGTTGGCGCTCATGTTGTTAACAGATGCTCGGCGGCTGGCTCGAACAACCCCGGCGGGCGAGTTGATCCCGCTCGCGGAGCAAGACAGATCGGTGTGGGATCGGCAACAGATCCAGGAGGGAATCGCGCTCATCTCGGCCGCGTTGCCAAAGGGATCGGTCGGACCGTACCAACTGCAAGCGGCGATCGCCGCGGTTCACGACGAAGCAGCTCGAGCCGAAGACACCGATTGGCCGCAGATATTGGCGTTATACGATCTGCTGAGCCGCCTGTCCGCCAACCCTATGGTCAGGCTGAATCACGCAGTAGCAGCGGCGATGGTCCACGGCGCGACGAAGGGCTTGGAGCTGTTGGACGCCCTCAAAGCTGACCCGCGTCTCGCGAATCATCACCGGTTGGACGCAGTACGAGCGCATCTGTTGGAACTAGCTGGAGATCGAAAGAGTGCTGTGAGCCACTACCGGGCGGCGGCAGGCAAAACGGCGAGCCTGCCGGAGCGCAATTATCTTCTCACGCAAGCGGCGCGACTCTCGAGTGAAGTTGATGCATTAGCAGGAATAAACTGAGTTGTTCGAAATCCCGAGTCTTTCCGGTTGGGGGATTACCGGAGTGGCGCCGGTCCGTCCGCTGTAGGCTGGCGTGAAGTATCCCCAACCTTCCGGTTGGGGGATTACCGGAGTGGCGCCGGTTCGTCCGCTGTAGGCTGGCGTGAAGTATCCCCAACCTCCCGGTTGGGGGATTACCTCAGCTGGATGACTTTGCTTCCGCCGGTTCTACGACGACCGCCGCTTGCTGTGGCAGGCGGAAATATCCAAACACCGTGATAAGCAGCAGCAATACGGCGCTTGCGTAGAATAGATTCCGGATGCCGAGGGTTTGCGCAAGCGAACCAGAAAAAACCAGGCCCACCAACTGAGCAATCGACAGCACCGACATAACGCTGCTGCTGACTCGCCCTATCAACTCCATCGGTGTCTGCCCCTGCATCAATGTCTGCGCGGATACGAAAACAAAAACAACACCGACGCCAACCCCGAACATGCTGATTGAAGCCGCCAAAATGCTCTTAAAGGCAGCGAGAACCACTACAAAGCCCCCCATCGTCAACAAACCCCAAAGCGCCAGATGAGTTTTGGAAACCTTCTGAACTACACCATTCATCAACAATGTTCCGCCGATCATTCCGACCCCAATCAACGCGTTGATGATTCCAAACGCCGTCGAATTAGCGTGCAGCTCATCGCGGACATATACCGCGATCAACGGTCCAAAACAGGAAATCGCAAACATTCCCGCAGCCATTGCCAGAATCACGAACGAGATCGTTGCGTGAGTAAAAATGAATTTCACCCCTACCATCAAATCGGTGTAGACCGATTTGATGGGATGACTGTCCGGGGCTCGAACGGCAGGCTCACGCGCGATTACCAGGGTTGCGACGATCGACGCCGAAAAAAGATATGTCGCGCTGTCAACGTAGTAACAAGAACTGGCGCCAAACGATTCGACCATCGCGCCAGCCAGTGCGGGACTGAAGATTCGCATTATTTGGAACGCCTGCTGTACCAGCGCATTTGCCGCCAACAGACCTTCGCGCGGGACAATCGTGCGCAACGTGACTGTCTGCGCCGGCATGAAGAACGCCGACACTACGCTTAGCAGAAAAAGAATTACGTACACCTGAGTCAGCGTCGCGCCAAAAACCAGCCCAATCGCCAGCACGGCACGGATCAGATCGCTGGCGATCATTGTGCGTTTGACGTTCCACCGATCCACAAACACGCCAGCCAGTGGCCCGATCAGCGCGAATGGAATCATGAATGCCACACTGATACCGGTTACCTGAGCGGCGGATGCGTTAAGTTTGAACGAGACATAGCTAATCACAGCGAAGATCGCCAGGAAATCTCCAAACACACTGACAATCTGCGCGATCCAAAGCCGCCGGACCGGTTTCAGCCGGAGGACCTCGGCCATCGTCATCTGTGGTGTAGATGCTTCCATATCGAGTCACTCCAGTCTTATCAGAGGATAGCCGCTTCTTGATTTCGCAGCTAGAGACCAATACGACAAGATTTCAATTGAGTTAAAGAAAAAACGAAGCCTGAGAGCATTAGCTTTAAGGAACACCGCTAGTCTAATGGATCGCGGCGTTTAGCGCAGCTGTTTGGCCGAACTAGTCGAACTGTTGCGATTCGTCCGGAATTTTGGCCACTTCGTCACGCTCCATTGGGTGCTTGTCCCAAACCCATTTTCAGCCTGGGTGACAGGTCATAAACTATTGCAGCCTAAAGCACTCGCGGAGGCGCCGACCTACGTTGCTCGTTCGGTCGACGCGGGCGCTCAAGGCCACCACACCAATTTTGGGTCTTGATTGATGTTGTCTGGGGGATGCGGGTATGCAGGTAATAGGGCTTGGTCACAATGCGCCGGGACTGCCGATCTCTAGTCTCACCTCTGAACATTACGAATCAGCGGATCCCTTTGAAACGCTGATCGGATCCAGTAGGTGGGCGGAGACCGCGAGGATGTTGGTTTCCGTCCACGCCGAGCACAATAGCACGGTGATCCTAAAAGGCGAGACCGGCACTGGAAGAAAGTTTCTAGCGAGGTTGATCCATCGGTGCAGCGCGCGCCGGAACGGCCCGTTTGTCGTGTTGGCGCTTGGTTCAATCAGCGATGAGGTCGCTCGTGCGGCATTGTTTGGGCCGGAGAACCCCCGAACGAGCGACCTCGGCGAGAAGGGCCTCGCCCACCGGTTAGAGGGCGGCACGCTTTACATTGAGGAGATCTCCCGGCTCTCGCCATCGTTGATGAACGATGTGGTTGGTCTTGCACAACGGGGAAACTTTGACAGAAACGGTGACCGGCCGGTTCGCATCCTTCTTGGGAGTAGCGTCAACAATGAGCCTTGTCGCTCGGCTTCAACTAGTGACGCGAGCGCTAGTTTGGATTACGAACAAATCCTGATACCGCCGCTGCGCGAAAGGCCTGATGATATTGAAGCGCTCGCAGTACACTTTATCAGAGAGCGGTGCGAACGCGCCGGAAAGGAGTTTAGGAAGATATCTAACGAAGCTATGAAAGCGCTGCGTGCATACGATTGGCCTCGAAACGTGACCGAACTAAAAACACTAGTCAGTCAAATGGTCCAGCACGCGAGCCCTCCTTGCATTGATGTCACGCAGCTTCCGGTTTATCTGGCCGGTCCGATCCGAGCTAAGTGCCTGCTTCCAGACTCCGGCGTAGATCTCGAAAATGAAGTCCGACGAGTCGAGGTTGACTTGATATGCTGCGCGCTTCGACAAAGCCATGGGCTTCAAAATAAGGCCGCGCAGTTATTGCGACTAAAGCCGACGACGCTGTTCATGAAAATCCGGCGTCTCGGGATTGACGTGGCGGCCTTCAGGTGAGGATTTAACCGTCGGCCGGCCTCTCGATCATCGCGTTTCTGGCGCCCTGAAAAAAACCGAATGACCAGTAGCAGGCAGCGAGCAGGTACATCGGCGAGATCAAAACAAACGCGGGGAATGCTCGTCCGCCGGTCTTTGCGAGCCAGACGGCGGCCCGAGCAAGTCTGACAAACGGCATCAGCAGAATCAAAACAGGATTTCGAAGCAAGACATCGCCTGGCAATCCCCCGCGCCTTCGAGCTTCCGCGGACCACTTCCCAAGGCTGACTTGATAGGACAAAACTTGCCGCCAGCCGGTTCGATTCAGGTGAGTTACTTCGATTTCAGGATCAAACAGGATCCGCCCACCGGATTTGTGAATCTTCCAGTTCAAGAGCACATCCTCTGCAAGCCACATATCTTCATCAAAGTACCCGATGCGTTCGAGAGCCTCGCGCCGATAGGCAACATTTGCGGTTGGGACGGTATTCACGAGTCGCATCGGGGCTTGTGGAATGAACTCTTTGAACTCGAGCAGGTAGCCGGTCCAACCGCTCAGACTTCCTGGTGTGCCGTTGCGAAGCGAGCCTCCAACCGCGGCGTAATCCGATTCGCGGTGACGCGCGAACACCCGTTCAATCAAATCAGGCTGCGCAACGCAGTCTGAGTCTATCATCAGGCAGAAGACGGCCGACGTTGAGCGAGCTCCGACGTTTCTCGCGGCGCCGGCAAAAGTGCGTTGCTCAAGATGAATAAGCCGCACCGAAGGGAATTCGCTTTCAACGATTCGCGGTGTGTCATCAATCGAGCTGTCGACAACAATCACGTCATACGGAATATCAGTCTGCTGAGACAATATCGCGTTGAGACAACGCCGTATCGTCTGCGCGGAGTTATAGCAGGGTATGATGACCGATACGACGGGCTGACTTGAAGGCACCATCTCGGGTTAGGTATATCGCCCTGACTAGTGTTAAGCAAGATTGACAGCAGTGACCCGGTGAAATAGCTTTTTGCGAATGGACGTTCAAGTTGCTGTCGTAGTGGTGAGCTACAACACGAGGGAATTGCTGCTCAAGTGCGTTTCATCAGTATTCGAAAGCACCACGGGCCGGAGTATCGAACTTGTCATCGTAGATAACGCGTCGGAGGACGGCAGCTACGAGGCGGTTCGCAATGCTTATCCTGAAGCGACGACAATTCGAAACAACACAAATCTCGGGTTCGGCGCAGCTTGCAATCAGGGGATCAGAGCCACGCGTTCGGATTTTATTTTGTTGCTCAACAGCGACGCACGCCTGACGCCGCAAGCTTACCAATCGTTGTGTGATTGTTTAGAGCAGAATCGACGTTGCGGGGCCGCGGGCTGCAGATTGGTCGACCCGGCGGGCGTCGAGGTGATTAACACCAGAAACTTCCTCACCGGGCTGAATCAAGCGTTCGAGCTTGCCGGAATTACATTCGCATCCGGGCGGTTGGGAAGAACTCGTCTTCCAAATCCGAACGGCGATCTTGTGGATTGTTCAGTTGATTGGATCGAGGGGGCCTGTCTAATGCTACGGCGGTCCGCGCTTGACGAATCCGGGCTCTTCGATGAGCAGTTCTTTATGTATTCAGAGGATGAAGATCTCTGCTTGAGGCTCCGGAAACGGGGATGGCTTGTTTGCTTTTGCGGCGGCGGTACGGCTGTTCATCACGGCGCGGGGTCGAGCCGGCAACGTAAGAATGAGATGTTGCGCCACTTCTATCAAAGTCAGATGCTGTTCCTGACAAAGCATCGAGGGCGGCGCTCGGCGGTTCTCTACAGAATCGTGATGAAGACGGTGTTGTTGTGTAAACGCTTTCTGTTGAGCGACCGCAATCGGCGCGAAATTGCTGGGGAACAACTGAATGCTCTGAGGCAAGCGTGCCTGTTGGTTGGAGCGAAGGGATCGTAAGGTCAACCGAATTCGACACGTCATTTGGAGTGCGCCGCCCTTTCCCGCATTCAGCGGCATTCGCATGCGCGGCGGCGCTTTCGTAGTGTGGTGTAAGGTGCCAGGCAAACTATAGCGGTTCGCCGCGGGCCGCCCGTTTCAAGTCGCCTTCGAGCCCAGAGCTTTATCCCCCGCTCACTGCAACTTTTCAGAGTTACCTGAGTCTTTACACCACACTACGAAAGCGCCGCCACGCATCCGAATGTGGCTGAATGCGGAAGAGGGCGGCGCACTCCAAATGTCGAACTCCGTTGACGGCCTAGCTCCGGCATATTTCTTCGATCACATCCCCAAGCTGGCGATGCGCATCCTTTTGCCGCGTTTTCCTGATGTTCTCGGAAAAGGTCGGACCGAGGTTCTCCAGGAAATACCTGACAACTTGTTTCGCAAGCGCATCGGAGTCTCCGGGTGGAAACAACAACCCGTTTAACCCGTCAATCACCGTTTCTGAGAGCCCCCCGGTTCTCGATGCAATCACCGGTAGATTGTTTGATAATGCAATCCGAGCCACTCCGCTTTGACTGGCGCTCACGTATGGCAGCACAAGCACGGCCGCTCGCTCGAAGACCGCCGGTACTTCCTCATTTGGAACATAGCGATTGTCAATTTGAACCTGGCTCTCGATGCCGTGTCGTCGAATGAGCTGCTCATACTTCTCTATCGAATCGTAGAATTCACCCACTATTACCAGCTTGCAATCGAGTTTGGATAGCACGGCCGGCATAGCTGCAAGCAATACTTCGAGCCCCTTATACTTCCGCACTTTTCCAAAGAACAGAATCGTTCGGCCACTGCGGGAGCTGTTACTTTGAGCCAGGAATTCGTCAAGTTCGGGAAGCGGCGCAACGGTTATCTGTTTTCGTGGAAAGAGCGAGATCAGGTCCGCCTGGTCCTTTGCCGAGTGAGCGATGAGATAATCGGCAGCCGAAATGCCGTAACGTAAAAGCATGCCGTCCAGTGGGCTGCGTTCGTGTGGAAAAACGTTGTGACATTCTATGATGCATCTCACCCCGGTTCTTCGAAGCCATCTCGCAAGGGTTCCAACAAGCGGGCCGAAGAAAGGCTGCCACCACTCGAATATGACCCAATCCGGCGAGAAGGCTCTTATCTGTCGAAAGGCGCTCAGCCAGGTTGCCGGGTTCAGCGGCGTCAGAATTGATACTGCGCCGGCATCCAGCTTTAAGTCACTGGTGTCGAGCTCCGACGTCCCGGGGAAAAAAAGTCGAGGATACAGTTTGCGGAAGGAAACTACTTGAACCGTGTGACTGCGGGCGATCAGATCTTTTCGGAGCCAAAAAATGTGATGCGAGATGCCGCCCCGCAACGGATAGGCCGGCCCGATTATGCTGATTTTCATTCAGCAGTCTTACCCCGACCGATTCCAACCGCCGGTTCTTCGGCGACAAACCCGAGAGCCTCCACGTCGCTATACTCGACCACCGAGTAGTCGCTTTCTCTCCGGTAGGAGAATGCGATCATCTCCGCTAAAAGCCCGAACAGAATCAACTGAACCCCAACGATGATCAGGAAGGTGCCAATTATCAGAAGAGGACGATTGCTCAGCCACTGGTTAAAGAAAACCCGAATCGTAATGAGGTATAGATCAATCGCGGAGCCGAGTCCTGCAAGTGCCAGTCCGGCCAGTCCGAAAAAATGGAGAGGTTTGTTTGTGTAGCGGGTCATTAGAATGACCGTCAGCAGGCTAAAGACCCCCCCGAGGACTCTTTCCATGCCATAACGGGAAGTACCGTGTTCTCTCTTAGCGTGCTCAATCTTGACCTCTCCAAGCCGAAAGCCTCGATAGCTCGCGAGGACTGGAATGTAGCGATGCCGCTCGCCGTATACCATCACTTCGTCCAGCACCTCTCTCCTATAACACTTGAACCCACAATTGATATCGTGCAGACGGACTCCGGTTAGGGCGGAGGTGACCCGATTGTAGATCTTCGAACCAATACGGCGTGAGATCTTATCCCGTCGTTGATAGCGCCAACCCGAAACCAAATCGAAGCCCTGGTCGAGTTGGTCGAGAAGCAGCGGCAACTGCTCGGGGATATCCTGAAGGTCTGCGTCGAGCGTAGCAATTATGTCGTAGCGCGCTGCCCGAAACCCGGCGGCAAGCGCTGCCGATTTGCCGAAATTCCTTCTGAACCGAATATACCTGACTGCCGGGTAGATCGATCGGAACTCTCTCAACTTTTCGATCGAGCCATCGGTACTGCCATCGTCTATGAATATGATTTCATAAGTTAGCTGGAGCGCGTTGAGGACTGTTGTCAGCCGGGAGCAAAGCTCATCGAGTGCCGGGCACTCGTTGTAAAGAGAGACAACCACCGAAATTGGTCTCGAACTCATACGGTTATCCGTCCGTCTTTTTCATCCGAGCCCGATGAGGGTCAACCAGGAACAATCATTGCTAAGATATAGCGAAAAGACGTTGATTACAAACTGATTCGCGTTCACAAAACAGACTTTTCAACCACGGGCCGACTCGAATAGTATGATCGAACGCGGATCTATTGCGGCAAACCACGAGAGGGATGAAAAAAAACGCAGCTACCGCGCGTAAGGACAAATCGAAGGCGAGTCCCGCCAGCTCAACACCGAAACGCAAAGAGAAATTGCGTTGGGAGAGAGAGTCCGTTTTCGTAGCAGCGATGCTCGTTGTAGTTGTGTTTATCTGCTACGCAAACAGCCTTGGAAACGATTTCGTTTTCGACGACGTGTTCCTGGTCCCAACTTATAGCCGCGTTCGGAACTTATCTCAACTCGTTCAGACTTTACTCGACTCCTATAGACCGGTCAGGAATATATCCTACGCGATTGACTTTCTGTTATGGGGACTGCGGCCGTTCGGGTTTCATCTTACAAACGTCTTAATCCACGCGGCAAATGCGGTCATGTTGTTCCTGCTGATCAGGCGCTTTTCGGAGAAGTTGAGCACCGCGGCCGTCGCAGCGTTGATCTTTGCGGTCCACCCGATTCAAACTGACTCGGTCTCCTACGTCTCCGGCAGAAGAGACGTACTGTTCACGCTTTTTTACCTGGCTGCGTTTCATGCCTACCTAAGTTATCGCACCAAAGAGTCGCGTACCTGGTTCGTACTGTTCTTATGCTTCTGGGGGTTGAGCCTGATGTCCAAGGAGATGGCGGTTAGCCTGCCGCCGGTCATTTTCCTCTGGAACGTCTGCGACGGATGGGGTGAGGTAACTGGCTCCTGGCTCCGACGATTCATTCAATCGTCGAAACGGGCCCTCATAAAAGACAAATGGCTTTACGCGTTGTTGGGCGCCGCCACTCTGGGATTTGGTGTGTACGCGATCTTCATTCAACGTGCGAGCGGACGAGCCATCGGCTCCAGCGTTGAGTATTGGGGAGGAAGCGTCTACGCGACGTTGCTCACAGTCGCACGGGTACACGCCTGGTATCTGAAGCAGCTCGTCTACCCCACACCGATCGCTCAGTACTTTGGAGCGTTTGATATATCGACCTCACTCCTGGACTGGCGCGTAGTGGGGGCGATTGCGCTGGTTGGGGGCGTGCTGATCGCTGGCGCGGTTTCGCTCAAGAAAGAGAAGTTGATTGCGTTTGCCGTGTTCTCTTATTTTGCTGCGTTGGCTCCGGTCAGTCAGATCATTCCTCATCACGAGCTTATGGCCGATCACTATCTCTACTTGCCAATCGCGAGCTTTGGTCTTTTGGTGGCGTTGGTTGTGAACCGGGTGGCGCAAAAAGGAAGGCAACCAAGGCTGATCGCGTATGGGGTTGTTGGAATATTTATCGTGGCGTTCGCCGGGATAACCGTGTCTCGGAACAATGACTGGAAAGACGAGCTCTCGGTTTGGGAGGCGAATTACAAGTCGGTGCCAAATTCACCTCGCGCGTCCTATAATCTGGGCGGGTTGTACCTGGTGAAGAATCCGGAAAAGGCGGAGAGTTTGCTGAAGGCGTCTATAGCAAGCGATCCGACTTTTGAGCCCGCTTACCTTGCCCTTGCGAAACTATATGTTACTCGCAAGCGGATTCCTGAAGCCGAAGATTTGATACAGCGGGGCCTTGATCTGATCGGCACGAGGACACGATCGTTTGTACTAAGAAACCCGTCCTTGTTGAGGTCGCAGTTTACAACTACGCTGGCGGCTGCTAAGTGGGAAGAGGGAGATCGTGAAGCCACCGAGCGGCTTTTGTTGGAGGCTGTCAACATTTACCCCGCGAACACGAGTCCGTACGAAGCGCTGGCTAATCTGTATCACAACTCGGATCGCGACAAGGAGGAGGGTGTTCTGCGACAAGCCGTCAGCGTCAATCCTTTAGCGTTTGAGGTGCGCGTACGTCTCGCGGCTCTCGCTGTAGAGGACAAGAGATACGACGAGGCCTTGAGCGCGCTGCGGGAAGTACTCGATCTTTATCCGACTGAGAGTGCGTGCCGGGAGGCGCGTCCGTATTTGGCGAGGATTAAGGCCGGGATTCCCAAGTCGATGGAACAGCGACTGCTGGCGGATACGGTCGAGCTTGTTTTTCAGCAATGCGCGGCGCAATGAACGGCGTTTTATTAGCGTCAGCAACGATGTCGCTGAGCCACGCCACGCCGCCGAAATCAAAAATCGTGTCGATAGCAAATATGCATTTCCCCCAACAATTCCGGCGCCGAGTTTATCGCACTAAAGGCGCGTCCAGCCCGCGAGTAAGATCAGTTGATTAGAATCTTAGATACTATCTTTTTGCTCGTCGCTATTCTCTCACTGACTTACGCCATTGCTACATCGCCTCAGAATGGAATTGATTTTCTCACCTACTATAAAGGGGCAAGCGAGTGGATCGAGGGGAACTACAGTGATGGCGCCGGATCGCTCTTTACGTATCCCCCGTTTACCATACCGCTGATCTCACCATTAGCCTTAATCTCATTCGAGCGAGCCCGTCTTTTATGGCTTGGGCTGAATCTACTTGCGACCGGTGTGAGCATTTATCTTGTTCTCGGTTACTTCAAGGGCTGGCCAACCAAGGCGAAGTTTTATCTGGTTCTGCTGGTCCTGAGCTTAGCGCCTTTGCGTGTCACACTTCGCGTAGGGCAGATGAGCCTGATTATAACTGCGCTGCTCTTGGGTACGGTTCTCGCCGAAAGCCGGAATAAAAAGTACTTAGCGGGCGTTCTGCTTGGGGTTTCATTGTGTAAATTTACTCTAAGCTTTCCGTTCTTTCTTTACTTCTTATGGAAGAAAGAGTGGAAGATTGTGGCTGCTGCCACGTCGGTAATGTTGGTCCTTACTCAGCTATATGCTATTCGATTGCATTTATCGCCGATTAAGGTAGTCAGCGACTACGTAACCGTTATGAGCAAGCTCTCCTTGACACAGACGAGCGCCTTTGTCGGTTCGACCGAGATTAAACCGCTGCTTTACTGGATGACCGGTGGAGATTATGTTTGGTCCAATACCCTGTGGGTCATGTTGGTGATCTCGTCCATCATTATTATGGCGTTCGTCTTTGCACGCAGACCACAAGCTAAGCACATGCACGTCGCGGTACTTTCCCTGTTCCCCCTATGGGCGGTTTACCATCGAACGTATGATTCGGTGTTGTATATCATACCGATCGCATTGCTCATTGAGTTCTTGATTCGCGGAAAGTACATAACGTTCAGCTTGGCCTGGCTTGCAGCGACAGGTCTGTTAATCCTCAGCATACCTGGTCTTCTTACCTCCAGGTTAGGTATTGCTGCCGAAACGATCACCGGATCGACGTTTCTGTTTGCTGCTGTACACATAGAGAGAGTTCTCACCTTTGGAATGTTCGGCTCACTATTGTTCTTACTTTGGAGAGCGGATTCAATTAAGGCTGAGAATCGTGACCGTAATTCTGACTACGCAGCAGCTGTTTCCGATGGAGATAGCGGCGAGGTAAAATAAGGTTCGCGCGGTGTGTGTCTTGATTCTGGTTAGAATCTGAAATCAAGACTCGTTGACAGCATGTATACGTCCAACTAGACTCGAAACTTAATTAACAGCGTTTAATAGTGAGTAACTTTCCTTTCAGGGTGTGAAAGAGTTTTGTTTGCCACCAAGACAACCAACCGTTCCTCACTCGATCGTAACAACGAGCAGAGCGATGTGCTGTATGATTTGCCGGATAAGCCACTGTTAACGATCGAGGCCCGCAAGTCCTGGGTTCCCCTCAATCTTCGCGATTTATGGGCTTGCCGCGAGTTGCTCTATTTCCTGATGTGGCGCGATATCAAGGTGCGCTACAAACAGACGGTTTTGGGGGCAGCCTGGGCAGTCATCCAGCCGCTTGTGACAATGATCATTTTTACTTACTTCTTCGGCAAGCTCGCGAAGGTGCCGACGGATGGAGTGCCGTACCCGATATTTTTCTACACCGGATTGTTACTTTGGACTTTTTTTTCCAACGGCGTGAGTAGCGGAGCGAACAGCCTTATTGGGAACAGTAACCTGATTACCAAGGTCTACTTTCCAAGGTTGATCATTCCGTCGGCGGCAATTGGAGCCGGATTGCTTGATTTCGCAATCGCATCGATTCTGCTCATTGGATTGCTGGTTTACTACGGCTTTCCTGTGACCTTGGGCTATTTGATGCTTCTGCCGCTGGTAGGGCTCACGACTGTTTTGGCGCTGGGCGTTGGGATATGGTTTTCCGCGTTAAACGTAAAGTACCGGGATGTGCGATACGCGTTGCCGTTTCTGATCCAGATGTGGTTGTTTGTTTCTCCGATAATCTACCCTCTAAGCCTGGTGCCGGAAGAATGGCGGTGGGCGATGTGGCTGAATCCGGTGACCGGGATCGTTGAAGCTTTTCGATGTGCATTGTTTGGCCGGCCGTTTCTATGGGCGCCATTGGGGTATTCGTTTGTATTCAGTCTGGTGATGCTAGCGTATGGGGCATACGCGTTCCGCCGGATGGAACGCACCTTCGCTGAATTGATTTAGGAGAAGACTGACTGTGAGACCGATAGTCAAAGTTGAAGGAATCAGCAAACGGTTTCGCATTCAGCCGCGCGAAGCGCCGTCTGTCAGATACCCCACACTGCGAGAATCCCTGGTCAAAATGGCGCGGTCTCCGTTTGCGCGCAATCGCATGAATGGTGGAAGCGATGGGACCGTTTGGGCGCTCAGGGATGTCACCTTTGAGGTGATGCCCGGCGAAGTGATGGGCATCATAGGACCAAACGGCGCCGGCAAGTCTACGCTGCTAAAGATCCTCTCGCGAATCATCGAACCAACCAGCGGGCGTGTAGAGCTCTACGGTCGAGTGGCAAGCTTGCTCGAGGTTGGCACCGGGTTTCATCCTGATCTGAGCGGCCGCGAGAACGTCTTTTTGAACGGCGCGATACTTGGGATGAAGCGCCGCGAGATAGAATCGAAATTTGACGAGATAGTTGCATTTGCCGACGTGGGGAAGTTCATCGACACCGCCGTGAAGCATTATTCGAGCGGGATGTATCTGCGGCTCGCATTCGCGGTCACCGCCCACCTGGATCCGGAAGTTTTGATAGTCGACGAGGTGCTTGCGGTCGGCGACGGCAATTTCCAAAGAAAATGTCTGCAGAAGATGGACGACGTGACTCGAAGCGGCAGAACCGTTTTACTGGTAACCCACAGCTTGGGAATGGTTACGCAGCATTGCCAGAGAGCTCTTTTACTGGACGGAGGCCTGATAGTCACAAGTGGAAGCGCTCAAGCGGTGGTCGATTATTACGATGCGATGTGTGACCAGATGCGGTCAACCGAAGCAGACGAGTTGGCTGCCTCGTCCGCTCCTTAAGCGACCTCAGCCGCGTGCTGCTTCAGCATC
>DASRIZ010000401.1:0-7368 GCA_035649735.1 Blastocatellia bacterium
GGCGGGATGATATCCTGCACCTGAGTATGAACCCGCTGTGGCATTGCCAGAATCAGCCCAACAGAGGCGGCTAGCAACAATGATAAACCTGTTAGCATTCTTTTCTTCATCTATTAGTCCTCCACTCAACGGTCTTGTTTCATAGTCCAGTTGTTAACTGTGGAATTCAATCCAGTCGAAAGATGACAATCTCACCACCCCTGTTTTCAATTATCGCGAAGGCGCCCGCAAGCGGGCCTGTAGTGATCGCGGTAATGTCTACTCTGGCGGGCAATCCCAGCTTTACCCGGCTGTTGAACTCAAATATTACGAAGCCGCTCGCATTGCGCGAATTGCCGTTGAGGTCGGTGATGATGACCCGGCCCGAGGAAGCTAGAATGATGAATCGCTCATTGCCGGCGGGATCAACATAGTAATCCAGGCCCCCAATTGCTCCCGCGCCTGTTCCGGTCAAGTCGTGAGTGCGAACAAGAGCGCCGCCGCGCGACAGAACGTACAGTGTTCGCCGCACCACCGCCCGGTTGGGATCGTTCGCAGCGCCCTGGAACGCCAGCGCGAATTCGTTTGTTGTCGGAATGTAGGCAATACCGGCCGGAGCTCCGAGGTTCTGGCCGAGCGCGGCAGCCGAGAGAGCGATCTGGCTATTGAATGTGCCATTGCTGTTGAACAGCACGATTGCCCTGGGGTTGCCGTGGGTCATCGCAATCAAATGTTCGGCCGGTAGATATGTCAACCGGTTCCCACTTCGAAACCCGCTCGAATTGACTACTGTAGTCGCGCTGTCGAGCGACGTCGGCACCGATGATATTGCCGGAGTCGTGCTCGACAGCATGTCGTGCGTCACCAGGAGTTGATTGGTGTCGGGATTCCACGTAACTCCTCCGGGCGTGTTCAGATTCAGACCGATGATGTCATTGCGGTCGCTTGCGGGCGCGCGGTTTAGATTACTGTCAAAGAAAAGGAGGCTCTGTGGGTAGTCCGTGGCCACGATGCGGTTGTCGCTCATTTGAACAATTCCCTCGCCAACACCGTCCGACATTGTCACCGGGCCTGAAAGGATGTTGCCGCTGAAGTCCATCGTCCAGATGCCGGCGCCATAGGGCGTGACGAGCAACCGGTTGGGCGCGAGATAGGCAACGTCGCCAAGAACGGACTCGAAAAAGCTGGAGGGCCAGTCTGGTCTGAATACCTCGCTTACCACCACACCGTCTCTTCGCATTATCTCCAGGCGCGCAGTCCCTCCAACCAGGTCATCCCAGACGACGACGATCAGATGATCGGGGAAAGTCGGCGAGCTTGATGGAATGTAGGCCATACCCTCGAAGTGCTGCGGCGAATACGCGCTGTTGAGATACTGAATGTTGCGGGTGCCCATGAATGCTCCGCCGCCATCAAAAAGAAACAACTTCTTGAAATTGGTGTCGCTGGCAAATGCAAAAAGACCCTCAGATTCAATGTAAGTAAGTCCTGTTGGGAGCACATCCAATTCCGGAATCTTCAGACTGAAGACAGTCCTGAGCGGGTCCTTAGGTTTTTTCACCGGCACCGCAACTACATCGAAGCCGTCTATCATTACGATGTGGTCTTTCAGCGGACCTGATGCGACAAAGGTTATGTCCTCCGCGTAGCCGCCGATTCTGGCCTTGCCGATCACCGTTTGAGCCGTTGCTTCAGAAGATGACAAAACCATTTCAATCAGGCCGACAAGAACCATCAAGGCAAATCGTTGTCTGATCATGAGCCTCCATTTGGTTGTTCGTGTCATAAGGCAACTCTCCGTTGATCCGAGATCTTCCCTGGGTGATGAGACATCTTTTCTTCAGCGACAACTTGACGAGCGACCACCAACCAGGAAGCCACCAAACGCAGCGTGGCGATGCTGTCTTCTTCGTAACAAATACAACAGAAACTCAGACAACTACCGTGCCATCACACGGAGCACGTTCTATCCTGAAAAGTTGAATGGTTTGATTGATGGTGGAAGGGACGTAGCTGATCGCGGCTTGGCGCCGGCAGCTACACCGCAATCCTTACGTGTGAAGCGTTAATACCGGGAGTGGAAATACTGCATTCAATCAAACCTTGGCGGATTAGGTGAATTTGTGACGATTCGGATGTAGCAGTTCGCGCTACAGTCGCGCGTTGAGTTGAGTAAGTGCGCGAGCTTTGTTCAATCGAACAGCAAATCAACTCACCTTCTCAACATCTATGCAGCGTGATGCGGTGGATGATCGAGAGTCGGCTTCAGTCATTGTTGCCATTCGCTTGCTCGAGATCGGGTCCTTTCAAGACTGATGCGCAAGGAACTTGATTGCCTCGATGCGCTTGAGTCTCAGGTTCTCAGCTTTCCAAACAGATCCCGGCCCACTTGCCTGAGATCGCTCCAATCGAGCCGCAGCGTGACTACCTCGTTATTTTTGTCCAGCTCCACGTAATTTTTTGTAATCCCCGAGGAACTATTGTTAATAGGGCGCGCGTTAGTCACGTTTGTCTATTGGTATGGTGCACCCCCGCCCAATCTGGCGCACGTATAGACTTACGGGAGGGTTTCATCCGAGAAGACGTGAACTTATCTCGAGAAATCTCGTTCTAATAACTTGGGGAATTCAAGGCAAAACGGGTAACGGGATCATTGCATGAAATTCATCGAATCTGTAGCACTTGCGTTTAGCGCGATTCTAGCGCACAAGCTCAGATCCTTCCTGACTCTTCTCGGGATCATCTTCGGAGTCGCCACGGTTATCGTTGTCGTCTCGCTGATCGAAGGCTTTAACAAATACTTTAACGACAAGATCGCCGATCTGGGGTCCAACGCCTTTGTCGTTAACAAGCTGGGCATTGTGACCAGCATGCAGGAATGGATCGAACGAAACAAAAAGAACAAAGACATAAAGCTTGATGACCTGCGCGCCATCAAGGAAAACCGGACCTATGTCAGGGATGCTGCCGCGCTTATGCGCCGGCGAGGAACCATAAAACGAGACACTCACACCCTCGAAGACATCGAGCTTATGGGCGTCAGCGCGAATATGGTCGATATCGATTCGATCAAGGTTGAACAGGGCAGATACATTACTTCCACTGAAGAAGAGCACTCCCGCTACACTTGTTTCATCGGGTTCGGCATCGCTAACCAGCTCTTTCCAAGCATCGATCCGCTGGATAAAGAGATTAAAATCGAGGGTCTCCCCTTCCGAATCGTAGGGGTGGCTCAGGAAGTCGGAACGGTATTTGGTAATCCTAGAGACAACTTCGTCATCATGCCGATCTCTACTTATCAGAATATCTACGGTTCTCGCGGCTCGATCGGGATAAGGGTCGCGGCAATCGGCCCGGAAGCGGTCGAAAAAGCGCAGGACGAGGTGCGAGTGCTTCTTCGCGCAAGACGTCATCTAAACTACAACGACCCCGACAACTTCGGCATTGTGACTTCGGACGCCCTCAACAAACTTCGCGAACAGATCTTTGGTACGATCTCAATCGTCGCGATAGGCATTACCTCCATCGCCCTGATCGTCGGCGGAATCGTCATAATGAACATTATGCTGGTGTCGGTCACCGAAAGGACGCGAGAAATCGGGATTCGCAAATCCCTTGGCGCGAAACGCAAGGACATAGTGCGTCAATTCTTGTCAGAGTCAACCGTGCTTTCGTTGCTTGGCGGTTGTATAGGCGTGGCCATTGCATACGGGCTCGGAAAACTGGCAACCGTTCTCTTTGAGCTTCCGACTGCATTGCCAATCTTTTGGACATTCATGGCGTTGACGGTCTCGGCAAGCATCGGGCTGTTTTTTGGGATCTACCCTGCGTGGAAAGCAGCGAAGCTCGACCCGATCGAGGCTTTGAGAGCGGATTGAACGAGTAGCATAGACTTTAGTCTGTGTTTCCTATACTTCGTCGCCAGGACTCGACAGAGACTACAGTCTCCGCTACCTCCGGAGTTGATATGAGCAGGCAAGACACAAGTGAAAGTTTCAGAATGGCCTTTGCGACGCTGCAGGCGCACAAGTTCCGCTCTTTTCTCACGGTGCTTGGAGTTGTGATCGGCACCGTCACGGTAATGGTTATCGCGTCGTTTATTTCGGGGCTCGATATGAAGTTCAAACAGGACATCGAGTCCTTTGGCACCAATACCGTCTTCATCTACAAGTTCGATCCCGGCATTCACACCGGCAGACTTACACCGGAAGAGCGAATGAGAAAGCCGATCACTTACGAAGACGCTCTGGCTATAAGGGAACATTGCCCGTCGGTCAAGTACGTCGCCCCGTTCCTGAGCCCGAATGATGTGCTCAAAGTTAGATATCAGGACCAGGAGTTATACGTCACCCAGGTGCAGGGAACCACAACCGATTACGAACGCATGTCATCGGTGCACATCGCCGAGGGCCGCTATTTCACTGAAGCAGAAAACCAGCATCGATCAGATGTCTGCGTGATCGGAGCCGACATCGCAGACAAGTTCTTCCCTCACATCAAGGCGCTCGACAAGCAGATCCTGGTAAACGATAAGCCGTTCACGGTTATCGGAGTCATTCAGAAACTGGACAATTTCTTTGTCGGCGAGAACGACGGTGGCAATCAGAACCGGGCGGTCTACGTTCCTTATGAATCGATGCGGAAGATGTTTCCCGCGGAGAAAGACCATTTTGTGATGGCCCAGGCCGAAGAAGGAAAGCTGGTTCAAGCTGAGGACGAGATCAGGTCGCTGCTTCGCCGCCGCCGCGATGTCGCCTACGATGCGAAAGACAACTTCGGGCTCTCAACTCCTGATGCAATCACCGAACAATTTCATCAGATCACCGGGGGGATTGCGATCCTGATGTTCGCAATCTCGAGCGTCGGTCTGTTGATCGGCGGCATCGGCGTGATGAATATCATGCTTGTCTCGGTCACCGAACGCACAAAAGAGATCGGAGTTCGAAAAGCAATCGGCGCTCGAAGACGCGATATCCTTCGCCAGTTCCTGATCGAAGCGATTTCGTTGACCGGTTCAGGCGGCCTGCTTGGAATTGCAATCGGTTGGGGGTTGAGCTTGCTGGTAAACCTGATCTTGCCGGTTCACGTTCCGGCGTGGGCTCCTGTCGCGGGAATCACAGTCTCGTGCGGGATCGGATTGGTTTTCGGTATGTGGCCGGCGATGAAGGCTTCCCGATTGGACCCGATCGACGCGCTCAGATACGAATAATTTTAGGGTTCAGGGTTCAGAGTTTCTGGTTTCTGGTTTCTAGTTTCTTGTTCGTAAGTAATAAATCACATACCAGAAACCACAAACCAGAAACCAGAAACCTTCCTTCTGAACCCTGAACTTTTAGCCTATCTCGTACTCGACCAGAACAGCAGTCGGTTCGATGTGCCTGTCGGTAAGCCGCTCAGATGGTTCAAAGTCGCCTGGGCGACGATTTCGTTTCGGACGGTTGCCGGGGATGCGCCCGGGTTGCTTTGCAGGAATCTTGCCGCCACGCCGGCCACGTGAGGCGTTGCCATCGAAGTCCCGCTCAACGTAGCAGTCGCCGTGTCGCTTGTCCGCCACGCCGATAGGATGCTTGAACCGGGTGCAAAGATATCGACCACGCTCCCGAAGTTTGAGAACGACGAGCGTGCATCCGTTTGGGTAGACGAACCTACCGTGATAGCCGCGGCAACGCGCGCCGGCGAGGAGTTGGATGCGTTGGTATTGTTGTTCCCTGCCGCGATTGCGTAGGTCACACCCGAGTTGATCGAGTTGTTGACCGCGGTATCAAGCGCCGTTGATATACCCCCGCCAAGACTCATGTTGGCTACCGCGGGATCAATGTGATTAGACGTAACCCAATTGACTCCTGCGATCACTCCTGAGTTGCTGCCCGAGCCGCCGCAATCGAGCACTCTCACAGCAAATAATCGGACCGCTTTTGCAACACCATAAGTCGATCCACCAACAGTTCCGCTCACGTGCGTTCCGTGACCGTGGCAATCGTTTGTGTTCTGGCCGTCGCCGATAGCGTCGAACCCTACAAATGCGCGGCCGCCAAACTGAGTATGGGTGCGTCGAATCCCGGTGTCGATGATGTAGACGTTCACCCCGGAGCCAGTCGTCGTATAGGAGTAAACAGCGTTGAGCGGCAAGTCACGTTGGCCGATGCGGTCGAGACCCCACGGCGGATTGTTTTGGGTAACAGTCGCCTCCATCACCGAATCTTCTTCCACGAACCTGACCCGAGGATCTGCGCTCAACCTCATGGCTTGAGCTTCGGACATCCGAGCCGCAAACCCGGTCAGCGCGGCGTCATAAATATTCGTAGCTTCGCCACCATATGTCTTGGTAAGATCGCTGGTCATGCTCGCAGCGGCAAAAAGGTCACCAGCCTTGCCGGCGGCGTCCACATCAAGAACTACGATGTACTGGCCGGGTATGGCGGCCTTGCCCATGCGTAGAAACTTCTCGGCATCGCCAGCGGGTTTGAGATCCTGTTGATTGGCCAGCGCGGGCATCAACGCCAGTGCGGTCATCGAAAGCACGATCAGAATTACCAACGCGAGACTTTTTCTCATGGTTTCCTCCTCTACTGTTTTTGTGCGGTTAGTTCCGGGCGCGCCGGGACGCAACTCTCGACGCATCTTGAAAAGCGGAGATCGACACTCCGTCCGAAATAGGACTCAGACTCGGAAGTTGATGTGCCACCGAGCGTCTGAGCCGGTATCACGGGCCTGCCACCCGCAGTCAGTCGCAAAAACAAACTGAAATTGAGTCACGCGAACGCCTCAATCAGATGGGAATCTGATTCTTTCAAGTTAAGAAGCGCCTCGATTCCCAGACGCCATCTGAAGCGTTGGCGTCGAGACGGGGAATCGCGCAAACGAGAGAATGGAAAGATGCTCAATCAGAACGCAAGGAAGGCTCGCGTCTATGAGCGTTAGTAGATCAAAACCAAACTCTAGATCGGGACGGCGATGAATCTAACAATAAGCTTTTGAGATGTCAATAACTTTGAAGGATGACCGTGGAAGAACCCGTGGCGGGAGAACCTGAGTGTAGCTACCGCACAAGCCTGAGATACAGGCGACTATCAACGCAGGCCAAACATATAGCCCTCTTCATCGAGTAAGTAGATTGTGTCATCGGTTACGGTGGGAGACCCCAACACTTCATTCTGGCACTTGTACTTCCATTTCTCCTGGCCCGTTGTGGCGTCAACTGCGTACAAGAATCTGTCCGCGGAAACAAAGCACAATAGGCTCCCGGCAATTACCGGCGTGCTGCACACCTTACGAGTCTCAAACAGCCATCTTTCAGCTCCGGTATTTGTGTCGATCGCATAGACCGAGTTGTCCCTCCCGGAGCAATAGAGAACCCCGTTCTCTAACGCGACTGTGGCTCTCACCGGA
>DASRIZ010000402.1:0-12624 GCA_035649735.1 Blastocatellia bacterium
GAGGTTGCCCGGCTCCTGTCAACATTGAGGGGTTCGGAGCGAGCCCAGGCTTTTGAAATATTGGTTGACGAAAGCGATGTTGCGCACGTTGCCGGTGTCATGAGTGAGATGGCCCCAAGCGATAGCGTGGAGCTGCTCGAGAAGCTCGAGCCGTCCCAGATAGCAAAGTACTTGAGCGAGATGCCTGCCGATGACGCGACCAGCCTTGCCTCTCATTTGCCTGATCCGCTTGCAGCCCAGGTTCTGACGTTGATGGAAGCGGAGCCTGCCGCTGAGGTCCGCGAACTGCTCGAACACGAAGAACGAACTGCCGGCCGTATCATGACGCGAGACTGTTTCGCTCTGGATGAAGACGTGACGATAGCTGAGGCAGTAGCGGCCCTGCAGAAGCGGTCACAAGAGTTTGAGATGGTTTTCTATGTCTACGTCGTCGACAAACGGGATCATCTCGTTGGAGTGATCAGCCTCCGCAAGATGCTGACAACGCCGCCCTCGACGCAGCTTAAACGAGTTATGGTTCATGACGTAATTAGTGCTCGAACCGACGATGACCAGGAGAAGGTTGCGCGGCTGGTTGCCGAGTACAACCTGCTGGCGATTCCAATCACCGATGATGCCGACAAGCTGGTCGGAATCGTGACCGTTGATGATGTCATCGATGTTTTGCACGAGGAGGCTGAAGAGGACCTGCTCGCGCTCGCCGGGGTCTCCGCGGAAGAGCGAATCGATACCCGTGCGGCCCGCGCGTTGAGGCTTCGCGCTCCCTGGCTACTGGTGAATCTGGTGACCGCGTTCCTCGCTTCATATGTTGTATCGCGTTTCGAGGGCTCGATCAGCCGGCTGCCGGCGCTGGCGACGCTGATGCCCATCGTTGCCGGCATGGGTGGAAATGCCGCTACCCAAACTTTGACCGTAATCATTAGAGGAATGGCGGTGAACGAGTTTATCGGTACTGGACGGGTCGCGCTCAAACAATCTTTGGTTGGATTGGGAAACGGTTTGATCAATGGACTGGTCTGCGCTGCGGTCGTCGCTGCGTTTTATCGAAACGTTTGGTTAGGGATCATCATCGCGCTGGCGATGATGATCAACATGATAGTTGCAGGTATTGCAGGAAGTTTAATTCCCGTCACGCTTCGGAGGCTAAATGTCGATCCGGCGGTTGCGTCGTCAGTTTTCGTAACTACCTGCACCGATGTGGCCGGCTTTTTTTCGTTCCTCGGTATTGCAACGGTGTTGCTGAACTTAAAGCTACTCGCCGTCGGCTAGTCCCGGCGCTACCGGCCAAGTTGAATCAAAGCAACCTGACTGGTCTACTCGATATCTTTATGACCCGGCCGTCTGAACTTTGAGTGCGCCGATTCGCGTTTGTAGTTCAGCGATGCGGGCCTCCGCATCTTTCCCTCCGCCTTCAATTGCCGGGATCGCGCGATCAATAGCCGACTTCAATGCCTCAAACTCGCCGCTGAGATTGGACTGGCGGGTGAGCGCCACCTCAACCGCTTTTCGAGCTGTCTGAAGATGCGTACCGGCGTCTTGCCACTTGCTTTCTCGCGCCGCGCTTCGGGCCATCGAGATCGCGAGAGCAGCGCGCTCAATGTCCCCTTTGAGCGTTGGCTGCTGCAAAGGTTGCGACGCCGCTTCGTCCTGCTGATTAGAATTGGCCGAGTTTGCGTTCTTGCTTGCGCGCTCGTTCGCCGCTGGACTCTTTGAGCAGCCGTTTGTAAATAGAACAAGCGTTAAACCAAGAAGAAATCCGGAAACCCATCTGAACGACGAGACCTGAGCGTTGTACGCGTTGATAACATTTATCATTCAAAACATCTCCCTTGACGATTAGCAGTTTGATTACAGGAGTCGCCGAAACAGGTTGAACCCTATACTGAACTTGCTCGGCGGCAGTGCCTGATTGCTCGAGTTGTATCGGGCGGTGGTGGTCGTTTGGGTGTTCGAGAACGTGATCGAGAAGACGTGGCGGCCGATACGTTTTTCGACCCCAAAAGCGATTGCTGCCTCGGACTCGTTTTTGAACCCCGTAAGCTGACCGATCGACAGGTCGAAGACCGGGGTGATCTCGCCTAATTTAAACCCGACTCTTGGTGTGTACTCGAAGAGAAGGGAAGTCGTGGGTCGGATTCTCCCGTTTACCCCAAAGCCCAACGAGCCGGTATGTCGACCGAGCCGGAGCTCTGAAATTAACGGCTGACTCGATAGGAACTCCTTGAACCTATTGTTCCCGTTCGAGTTTACGTGAGCGGCCGGTGAGAAAAATACATTGACGAATCTCGTTATGCTTCGGCCAACCATAACTTGAAAGTTGTAGGTGTATCGCTCGGTAAAATTGTAATCGCCTTCGACGCTTGAATACGCCGACAACGCTATGGGTGATCGCCCCGCTTCATCGAGGAAGTGATACCCGAGGCCTATCTCTATCGTTTTGCAAAGTCCGGGCTGACAAAGCGGCGATCGGTAGACGTTTGCATACAAACGGTCAGTTATCCCGTAGGTGACTCCGAAAGATGAAACCGAGTTGCTGTCCAGGCCCAACAGGTTGTTAGAGATGCGAGCTATGTGCTCATCGGCATCCTCCTGGTCAAACGGCGTGATGATTTCCTGAAACCGATGAGTGAAATGCATGTTCAAGCTATGGCGTCTGACCGCTTTGGGCGTCGGTATGTTTACAACGTGGTAGTCATAGGGCTCAACAACCCGGCTGCTTTCGCGATCTTTGGTGGGAACTTGCGTCGCCGGTTCCTGAGCCTTAGGTGGGGCTACAGCCGACGAGACGGCTGCGATTCGTTCGACAGAGTTTGTTGTTGTATCAATCCGCAAGCGCTCGCCTCCGGACTCGACGACCACCACACCCCGGTTCGCAGGGTCGAACGTTACCCTCATCTTCGATGAATCGACATGCGCTTCTTCAACGACCAGCTCGCCGTGGATCTCAGAGTGACCAGTTCCGCAGCCGGCGCATGAGAATACAAAGCGTCCTTCCTTGTCGGGAGTGAACTCGATAACTCGAGTCTCCCCGGCCCGGATTGCCTCATCGATGTCCAGCTCCTTAATCGCAAATCGATGGTCCTGCGCAGACCTTAACTCCAGTCTGACGCGCTCTCCTTTACTCACGCTGATAGTGCTGGGACTAAACTGGTTTTCGCCCACGGTGACTCTGATCTCGCGAGGCTGCGGCGGGTCGCTGAGCGGGTACCCGTTGCTGATCGTTGTGATCAACAGAACTGCTAGAGACATAGTGATACCGACAAGTAAGTTTTTACCAGCTGTCATGTTCGCGAAGCTCCTCAGGAAATTATGGCGTGCGCCTGGACTTCGGAGAGTGCCGCCCAGCCGAGTATAGACTAGCGGTGCATCCCTTTCCAACGATCGTCTCAAGGAAATGAAACACTGCTCGTTACTTTCCAAGTCTCAGCGTATAATCCAGATCCGCATTGGAACAGACTTCAAAAAGGAACCCCGTGGGCGGAAAATCCAGGAGGAGAGGGTCACAAAAGGCGGCTTCAAAACGTAAGTCCTCAGCCGTGATAATCGCCATCGCCGCGATTGTCGTAGCTGTTGGCGCCGGAGTTTTCATTCTCGCAACCATGCGCTCAGCTCCTGGAGATCAGGGCAAGGTCTCGGCGACAAACAGCTTGGCGGTTGCCTCAGAAAAGCGAGCGCAACGCGTCACACACCAGGTAGTTAACAGCTATCCTCACGATCCGACGTCGTTCACCCAGGGCTTACTCTGGCACGACGGCGGGTTTTATGAGAGCACCGGTCAGTACGGCGAATCCAAGCTCCGCAGAGTCGAGTTCCCAAGTGGAAAAGTTTTGAAGGAGATTAAACTGTCACCCGAGTTCTTTGGCGAAGGTCTGTCGCTGGCCGGCGGCCGGCTCATTCAGCTCACCTGGAAATCGCATCGCGGATTCGTTTATGACCGCAGTACGTTTCGGCTGCTGGAAGAATTCAGCTATGACACAGAAGGTTGGGGGCTGACCTTTGACGGTAAGAACTTGATCATGAGCGATGGTAGCAGCGATCTCTTCTATCTTGATCCGACTACATTTCGACCGATCAAAAGGATCCCGGTAAGGATGAACGGGCAGCCTGTTCTTGACTTGAACGAGCTGGAGTTCATCGAGGGTGAGATCTGGGCAAACGTTTGGCGGACCGATCTGATAGTTCGCATCGATCCTGCAACCGGATTGGTCACCTCGTTCCTGGACCTGAAGGGGATTCAAACGCCGGATAGGGCGGGACCCGATGCTGTACTGAACGGCATCGCGTATGACACTGAATTAAAGCGAGTTTTCGTAACGGGCAAACTCTGGCCGCGCATATTTGAGATCAAGATCACGCCTTAGTCCTATTCATCCAGCCGAGCAGCCAGTTCTTCCGCTGTTGTCGCGGGCGCCAGGCAAGTATAGTTGCGGCAAACATACGCCGTTGCCGTTGACCCGACTGAGGACCTATCGATCAAAAGCCTGATGGCCGCCGCCGCAGCCTCATCACCCGGCTCGGATGCCGCAACGACTTTATTTGGTAGATACCTCGAATAGACTTCTTCAGCAAACGACCTCACCTCGTGCGAATCGAGCTTGCCGACAATTGCGATCTCCTTAGGTTCCGACAGATAAAAATCCAAAGCGCTTAGCATGTACCCAAAAGCACTTGGGTATCGACTCATTGCCGGACGCAAAGCTCGCAGAATCGTCACCGCGTTGTTCGAGTAATCGTGCTGTTGAGTGAGTACAGCCAGCTTGAGAAGCGCAGCCGCCGCCACCGAGTTTCCCGAGGGGGTTGCGTTGTCAAAGTAGTCCTTTGTTCTGGTGATCAGCTCTTCGTGATCCGATGAAGTAAAGTAGAACCCGCCATCCTGCTCGTCCCAGAATTGATCTATCATTGTGTCCGCAAGTTCGCGGGCCCGGGTGAAGAATCTTAGCTCGAATGTTGCCTCATAAACCGCAAGCAAACCTTCGATCACATAAGCGTAATCCTCCAGATATCCGTTTAGCTTCGCCTGACCTGCCTTATAGGTCCGAAGCAGCCTCCCGTCTCTCATCAACTCTGTGGTTAAGAACTCCGCGTTGCGAACCGCGATCTCTCGATAGTCATCGCGTCCGAGAATGTTTGCGGCTTCAGCAAACGCCGTCAGCATAAGCCCGTTCCACGCCGCAAGCGTTTTGTCGTCGCGACCCGGCCTCACTCGCTGTTCCCGCACATTAAACAGCCGTCGTTTGCCGGCGTTTATTATTCTGGTGAGGGCATCCGCCGACATTTCCTTGTCGGCAACGAACTCTTCAAGCGTTTGCGGTGTGTTGAGAATTGACTTCCCGTGCTCGAAGTTTCCTTCATCGGTCACATCGAAGAATTCGCAGAACACTTCGCCGTCGTCCGCGCCGAGCAGGTCAAGCACTTCAGAGCGCGTCCAAACATAAAACTTGCCCTCTTCTCCCTCGCTATCGGCATCCTCCGATGAGTAGAACCCACCGCTGCGATCGGTCATATCGCGGATGATGTATTCGAGCGTTTCTTCCGCAATCCGCCGGTACAACGGATTCTTTGTTTGTTGGTAAGCCTGCAAATAGATTCGGGTCAACAGGGCGTTGTCATAAAGCATCTTCTCGAAGTGGGGAACCAGCCAGCGCGCATCTACCGAATACCGAGCGAAGCCTCCGCCAAGATGATCATACATACCGCCGCCCGCCATCTTTCGAAGGGTCGTCTCCACCATCTCAAGAGCCTGGGCGGAGTTAGTCCGTTTATGATGCCTTAGCAAGAACATCAACGTCATTGAAGGAGGAAACTTTGGAGCTCCGCCGAACCCGCCGTGCCTTTGATCGAAGCTTCCGGTGAGCGCCGAGAACGCAGAGTTCAACACCTCAGTCGTCAACAACTCGTTGGAAGCGACGAACCGGTCGCCTTTTTTCAGCTCCGCGGTTATGGCGTCGGCGCTTGCCAGTATCTCAGGTCGTCGATTCTTATAAGAGTCGGTGATCGCGGTCAGCACTTTTGGAAACCCGGCCATCCCCCGGCGGTCCTCGGGAGGATAGTACGTACCTCCGTAGAACGGTTTCAGATCGGGGGTAAGGAACATTGTCATCGGCCATCCTCCGTGACCGGTCATCATCTGAACCGCGTTCATGTAGATCGAGTCGAGATCGGGCCGCTCTTCACGATCGACTTTTATGCACACGAAGTTATCGTTCATCATCTTCGCGATGTCTTCGTTTTCAAACGACTCGTGCTCCATGACGTGACACCAGTGGCAGGCTGAGTAGCCGATCGAAAGAAGAATCGGCTTGTCCTCCTTTCGCGATCTTTCGAGAGCTTCAGGTCCCCACGGATACCAATCGACGGGGTTGTGCGCGTGCTGCAGAAGATACGGACTGGTCTCGTTTATTAACTGGTTTGTATGCTGTTTTCCCGTCATTGATGTCCTCTCGGCAGATGGTCCACCCTTGATTCTCACTATACTGGGCGGTTAGTTGTTTCGCCAGATGAACTCCGGCTGAGGCACTAGCGGGAATCGACGGGACTTGGTTCGCGAGTCAGGTTATTAGTGCAGATGAGAACTGAAAGCTTCAGCAACAATCTTCTGGCGGATTCTCAAATCATCTTTCTCGGCGTCAGCCTGATTTGAAAAGTCTGCCCGTCACGACGTATCGATAGCTTATGAGTGACAGGTTTCTCCAATATTTCGTGTAGAGATGTCAGCGTCAGCTCCGCGGCAGCTCGACCATCGACTTCCAGAATCACATCATCCTTTCGAAGACCCGCTTCGGTCGCTGGGGAATCTTCAAGCAGTTCGTCGATCCGGAACGTTTTGTAATCGACACCGTCTGCTATGAGCTTCAGTCCATTTGAGATCGGGGCGATCGGGTCTGTGTACGTGGCATTCGGCTCGAGAATAATGCGATTGCGATCGTAATCCAGGAAGGTCTTAAACTTGGACAAAATCATCGCGCCGATGTTGCCTTGTATGTCGGAGCTGGCAAACGCACCGCGCGTATCCTCTGAAAAAAGCGTGAGCGGATTGTCGACTCGGAGTTTTCCGAACCTGAGCTCCGATACTCGACCATTGCGGCCGGTTATCTGTCCCCCAACTCCGCCGCCGCCGATCAATCTTATCGTTTTCTGATCCGATGTCGGTAGATTCTGTTCCTTCACAAACGGCGTGTGAAGTGCGAGCGAGGCGCCTGATCCAAAATCCAGCACAAATTTTCCTCGCGCTGGCGTTTTTCCGGAAACAACAACATCGGCCTCTATGATCGGGTAGCCGCCGTGGATAAAGGTGAGGGGGAGGGTCTCTCCAGGACCAGAATATGAGAACTTTTGTTTGTCATGCAGTCGCAGGACACGAGCCGAATAGTCAATTTCAACCACAAACTGTTTTATGAAATCCGCTCCGATGATTCCATCAATGTCATGTCCGAATCTTGGTTCCAGACCGTCCAGCGGGATCGCCAACATCACCGGCTGCGGATTCTTTTCGGCTCCCATCAGAGTCACCGAGGCGTCTCGTACGGTGGCGCCCTTTACAGTGCCAGCCCCGGCGCCGCCAACATTAACTTCGCCTTGAAGCGATAATCCCAACGCCTTTGCGCGCCCCATATCGACAATAGCTACCTTGTCGCCTGTGTCGAATATGAACCACAGTGGTCCGGAATTGTTTATTCTGGCTTTGACTAAGATGTGCCGGGTCACCAATTCGAATGGCATTACCAGCGGGTCTGCCGTCGTCTGCACGGCGCGAACGCGAGGCGAGGCTCCGGCGTACGAAAAAACAAGAACCAAAATCAGCATAATTCGATTCATGATTGCCTTTTTCCTTATCATAGTTCGCTTTGTTGCGGCCGCCACACGTTTGAATACTCTACGCCATTAGTAGTTGAGACTCATAATCTTAGATCTGAGTACCGAGTTTCTGTCTAAGGTCAGTCGTGCATTCGTGTTGAACGCCGAAGGCGGATTTTTGTTTCGACAATCCTCTGGCCTTCCAGGGCCTTCCGGATCGCTCAGAGGCGTCGCTCAGTCTCAATGTCGGCACCGAGCTGAGGAGGTAGCGTAGACTGTCCAGTCTACGCTACCTCCTCGGCGCGGCGCAGAGTGGGCCGGTTCGTTGAGACAAAATCTCAGAAGATATCGACGCGTTTCATTCCGACTGGCGCTTTCTCTCCGCGGATTCCAGGGTGTGCGTAGTGTGGTCGGTTATGCTAAAGGATGGCTCTTGCAACTCGCGCGACTCCCGGTCCCCAAGCTGATTAGTGATCAGTTCCTTCTGTTGAGCTCTTTGATGTGGTCCAGCTTTGCGCGGTGGTCGTAGCAACAGGTAGGATAAGACCGCTGGTCGAGTTTCGCGATCCCAACGTTTTCGATGACGTGCTCTCATCCGTCCTTGACGGGTTACGGACAAGCCCTGATGCTGTTCACTTAATTCAATGGTTCGCTAGAATGCTATTAGTAACTCGGCTCATCGGCCTGCCAAACAAGTCGTGGACAGAATTATGAGTAAGACCGTCACGTCTAACCCGGTGTTGTTGTATGACGGGCAATGCGGTTTTTGCAATCGGGGTGTCCAGCAAGTGCTCAGGCACGACAGGCGGAAGAACATGATGTTCGCCGCGCTCCAAGGCGGCTACGGAAAGTCGATATTGACGCGGCATCCCGAATTGAACGGTATAGACTCACTGGTGTTTGTAGAACCCCTCGACTTTGCATACCTTGAGCAAGTGTTCGTGCGATCAGACGCGGCATTGCGCGTAGCCAGCTATCTCGGTTGGCCGTGGAAGCTTGCGCTGGCCGCGTATCTCATTCCTCGGCCAGTGCGAGACTTTCTGTACGATCAGTTCGCGAAACGCCGTTACCGATGGTTTGGAAAATACGAGAAGTGTATGCCCCCGCCTCCTGAAGTTCGCGAACGCTTCCTTGATTAGCTGCCAGGCGATTCAGTTATTCAGGTGGCCGTGGAAGCTCCTGCTGGAGGCTCCGAGTCCATCCTGGATTGACGAACCAGCAAGAACAGCGGCAGTGCGAGCGATACCCCTACCAGCAAATTAGCGGTGACATACAACCAGAGATAACGCATTCTCAGTCTTGTGCCTTCCGAGTAAACAAACACCCACAGAGCAAACGAGGAGACAATTACGTCCAGTCCGAAAAAGCCCGACACCTTGTTGGCGAAAAGCTGTTGCACTAGGACGGATGTATCCAACCCGTGTTCCCTGAGGAAGGGTATGAGCTGAGAATAAGGAAGAACGGTTCCAGCTACGCATAGGATGAAATAGAGAATCTGTTTTGTTTTCATGTCAGTTCACTTAGCGCGATCGATGCAACAATCGATGATTGTTATTACTTGTCTAAACGCGTTAGACCGAATCTAATCCACCGCATCGGCGCCTGCTGCGGCATCGGCAAAAGCTTGATTTAAGTGGGCCGGCGTTTGGATTGGGCTCGCAACCACCCAGAGAGACGCAAGCGAAAAACCGATGGCGGCCGCTGCCAGCGCGGCACGTGGACTCGCGATCTGACCGATGATCCCTCCTGCAAGCGCGCCGACAGGCATGGCGACGACGCTTAGCACATTCGCAGTCGCACTGACCCGGCCAAGCAAATGATCCGGCACGAGCGATTGCCGTAGACTGACGTCATTCACAAACGCCATCGTCATCAGCCCGTCGCCGATAACCTGGGCAGTCAGCAGGAAGAGCCCGGCTCGAAGCGTACTTCCGTGAGCGAGCGGCACGAGACCTTGAAATGCTCCACCCACCGCAAACCCGACGATCAACGTTGCCCGTACACCGAGACGTCGCAGCGCCGGGGCCGCTAGCACCGAGCCGGCGAGTGAACCCAATCCTCCGCAGCCTGCAATTATGCCGGCAGCCGTCGGCGACAATCCTAGATCACGTACCGCAAACAATATGTACATCGCTCCAAACGCACCCCCGGCAAGCCTGAGCGTCGTCGAGCAACCGACCAGCGCTCGCAGAGTAGGATCGCCCCACACTACGTTGAGACCTTCAAGCGCCTCACGGCGCGCGCTGTCGTGAACGGCTTTTGGCCGCGGTTCGCGCTCCGGAGTTCGAATCCACGAGAGCGAGAGCGCTGATACTACAAACGTGGCCGCGTCGATAAGCACAGCTACTGGTCCGCTTAGAAACTGCACGAGCGCCCCGGCTGCGGCGAACCCACCCATCTCAGCCACCGATGAGCTTGCGGCTAATTTCGAGTTTCCTTCTACGATGTTCTGGCGCCCAACAAGCGTGGGAAGATACGCCGCACCGGCCGCATCGAAAAAGGCCGTGAATACTGCTGTAGCGGCGGCCACAAGGTACAATTGCACCATCGTGAGTGCTCCGCCAAATGCAGCGGCAGGGATGGACACCAGCAACGCCGCGCGGGCTAGATCCGAAGCGATCATTACCGGACGCCGGCGCAGTCGATCGACCCAAACGCCGGCAAATAACCCTGCGACTAGCACGGGCGCTGCCTGAGCGGCTTGCAGAAACCCCTGCTCAAGCGGGCTGGAGTTCAGGCTGAGCAGCGCGGTCAGCGGGAGCGCGATTTGCGTCAGCATCGTCCCGAAAATCGAGACGGTCTGGCCGGCCCAGAACTTCGTAAAGTCGGCGTGACGCCAAAGCCCTCTGAACTGAAATCCCATATTGTTTAGCGGAAGATAGAATCCTCATTATCGCTAAGGTTCTATTGCGATTTTGATCCGTGGCGTTTCTAGCCGGTGTATTTCGTCACCAATCTCTTGACCGTATTTACGTTGCGGGTTGTGGTCGGAATCCGAATGGCCTTCTTCCAGGCGGCGTTGGAAATGCCAGACTCGCTCTGTTTTCCCCGACACAGCCAGTAGATCTCTCGCCCGTGCGAGTGCAAATTGTCGGTCTCCGTCCGCAAAGTCATAAGTGCGCGCTCGGCGTCTTGACTCAACGCCTGATGAACGAAAATGACATTAACAGAGTAAGCTTTTGCGAGCTCGGATTTTGCAAATGGTTCGTAGTTGGCGATTTCTCGGAGTTCGGCTTCGGTTCGAATGAATGTAGACACTTCGTACCCCAGTTCTTCGTGCAGCTTCTTCTCGATTTTTGTCTGCAGACTATTCGCACTTTTCGAGGTCGACTCGAATATCACGTTGCCGCTAGCGATAAATGTATCGACTTTTGAAAGACCAAGCGACTCGAACACTCCGCGTAACCGGTCCATGGTAACCAGGTGACCGCCAACGTTGATTGCGCGAAGAAAAGCGAAATAACGGGTCATCTCTTAGCCTCTCGCTGAGCGTCGACGCGGAGCTTCCATAGCCGAACGGCCACCCAAACAACGCCGGCAACCGCCAGGACTCCCAGAATCATCATGAATCGATCAATCGGGATTTCGACAGCGACTGCCGCCACGTAAAGCCAGGCCACGCATACGCTGGGATAGATGATCCATGCAGCACCAACAGGTCCGACAAGCTGGTGTAAAAACTTTCGAATGATCATTCGTTCACCGGTTGGATTGTAGTATTTGTAGTCCAGAGTGAACTGTCCTTCGCCAAGCTTTAACCGCTCCTCTAACGATTTGCCGAGCTCGATGAGACCACCACATTGTAGAATTCCGCGAAGCTCGTGGAAGAACAGTCCAAGGGTAACAACGAACCCGAAGACTCCTATTGCGGCAAGGTGAATTGGATCGAGTGACTCAGCCTGTTTTCTTAAAAGCAGGAAGATGCCTGCTCCTGACGCAAGAGGCAAAAGCGTCAGAAGCTTTGCACGAAAGTCGCTGATTGCGCGGTGGTTCTGGCATACCTCGCGGTATAAAGTCCGCAAATTCTCTACCCTTGAGTTATCGTCCGCGCCCATGCGAAGCCCCGCTTATTCAGCATCAAAGCCCGGCAATAATAGCCCCGGAAAGTGGAGTAATCAATTTCACGCCGTACGCCGGACTATTTGTCTCAGAGGTGGCTCGTAGCCTCTGTTGCTTGCGCAACAATGTAGACCAGAGTTCGGGCTTCGTTACCGCGCAGCCGTTTTGCCCACGAGGTCTTTAGCCGTGGCCATTCAGATTGAGGGAGCACGCCGCTTTCAATTATCTCGAATCCCGCGGCCTGATAACGCGCCGCGAGTTCGTGGTCGAGGAAGTCAGGTGTGAGCGGCTCTAACCCAAGCCGCTCGATTTCGGTGCGGTCGCGTTCCTGATCGATCCCGATGACTATTTCCAGCACGCCGTCAGGCGCGCATATTCTTCGCAAATTCAGGAGTGCGGTTTGATCGCCGGTTGCGACCACGCGAAGAAGGCCGCCCCAGGGGAAATGAACGTGTACTTCGTCCGCAACTCCGTCGAGCTCCGAAGGCAGGTCCTCGATTGCGGATTGTACGAACAGGACATTTGGCAGGCCACCCTTAGCGGGCTTCCGATGTATCTTCTCCGACAACTTCTCCAGAGGCCGCGGGTTGGGGTCGATTCCGATGTAAAACTTGTGTGGGTTGCCTCGAGCGCACTGGTACACAAAGGTCCCGTCGCCGGTCCCGATGTCGATCACAATCCCCTCGCCGGTAAGGGGCGATAAGCTGCTGGAACGCGTCGCCATCAAGTCATCAAGTAGTTCGGCCACGAATTAACGTTAGCACGTGAATC
>DASRIZ010000403.1:0-10881 GCA_035649735.1 Blastocatellia bacterium
GCGCCCTGTCCCCTGTGATGATACGCCCTTCGATTTCTCAAAAAGCTCTTGTGCTTTGTCGACGATCGACTTGTTGATCACGTAGCGCGCTTCGACCCACCCCTCGGTCGCGTCTTTGGTTTTCGTTCTGACTTTGTACCATTCGTTGGTGCGCGTAGGTGTCTTTACCTGGGCTTGTTCGAGTATTTCGAGCCGGTCACCACGTTTCACCTCGGCAAGATCAAGAGCAGCTAACGCGGTAGACGAACGTATCTTCAGTTTTGCGGCATTGACTATCCCTTCATCAATCTTTGAATCGGAAGAAATCCAGCCGCAGCCGCCGAGCAAAGTGCTCGCTATAGTTAGGACGCCACAGAGAAAAAGCCGCAATATCAATGTTTTTGTTTCTTGCATGTAATGATTCGGTTTGATTGAAACTATCCGAGCCGCTCTTGGCGTGTCAAGCAATGGTGTAGCGAGGCGGGACTAACAGGCGAGAACGTCGTTCCGGGCAGCGGCGACAGAGAAAGTTGCGCCGCCGCCCGTAACGGCATTTATCAGTTTCGCAACGGCTAACGTCTATTGCGCAAGCTCCTGGAGCAGCGATCGCACCTGCGCGGCATCCTTGCGACGCCACGCATTGGCAAGATCGAGAACCTTCTTCTTCTTTGCCTCGTCAGAGGCGACCGAGCATTTTGACTTCGGATCGTTCCACAGCAATCCGTTGTTGACGATTTCCGACGGGTGACCATCGTAGTCAATCAAGGGGTCCTTCGCCGCCATCTGGGTCAGGTGCTTGATGCAGTTAGGCACGCCACTTGGTACACCAGCCATCCGCATTGGAGCTTTTTTCTTTGGCTTTGGCTTTGGCTTGGCGGCCATCGTCGTTCCCTCGGGCGCCGGCGTCGCTGGCGCAGCCGCAGGCTTAGGAGGCGGAGGGGGAGGCGCCTTCTTTTTTGCCGCAGGCGGTTTGTTAGTGTTTTGTGCGATAGCTTGTGATGAAGCCTGAACGACCAGCGCTAGAGTTGCAACTGCGGTGATTCCAAGAGTCACGAGTTTCGCTCTCATTTTTAGAAACCTCCGTTGGTATGCGTTCGTCGCGCATGCATCGCGCGATCTTATTTGGGAAGGCAAACAATTAGGAAGGACTAGTCTCATAGTCTCCCGACAGGTTGTCAAGCAGAAGGAATTATACGACTAAACATACCCGATGTCAGGGACGTTTCGAGCGGATTTGCACGTAGCGTCCAAATCCCCTGGTGTCAGGGCTGGCCGAGCCCTTTTACCTTTTTCGCATTCTCTCGATTGCTTGACGAAAGCTCTCGCGCATCTGGTCGAGCTGTTCAGCAAGCTGATTGACTTCGTCACGCAGCGATTTGGCCGGAATCCACTTTGCAAGAAACGGTTGGCTATCACTTGCCGGCGTACTCAATTCGCCCAGACTCCAACGGCCAGCGGCGTCCTTTAGATCGTCTATCCTGGCTCCAAGCCCTCGGCCAAAGATAAATCCAGCTACAGCTGCCAGCAATGACGCCACGACACTGATAAGCAAGCCAGTGGTGACCGCTGCATAAGATGCGCCATCCAACTCCCGCGCCGGACGAGCTATTCCAATCGCTCCGATCGCCGTTCCGTCGATTGATTTCAAAGCCTGCCAGGCGATGCTGTAGTTACGTGATCCATACTGGAAGGACTCCTCCAGCGAAGTAGTATCGTGCAATGTCCCAGCTAGCGCTGGGCCGCTCGGCGATTCACCACTGCCGTCGGGGGGCACGCTGGACGCAACGATTGCCTTGTCAATCGCGATAACCGCACCGGCATCTTCTTCGCCGTTTCGAGAAAGCGTCTGCCGCGCTTCGGCGACCAGCGGAGTCTTGAGCGGGCTCGAACCGGCGCGAGGTTTGTAGTAGGTGTTCAGCATCTGCGCAACCAACACCACACCCACAAATCTTCCGCCGCTGAAGATCGGCGCCCCAGCTTCGAGCATTAGCGCTGCATCGAGGGTAGTGCCGTTAGCGAGCCGGGCTTGGGCAATCCGATCCAAACCCAGCCGACGAGAGCGATCTCCGCTCTCGATGACACAGGCAGCCACCGGGAGGTTACCGCCGGCGATCACCTTTTCCGCGATAGGGTTCTTGTCAGGTGAGCCTAACAGCGTCTCACCTGGTTGTGGCTTGTCGTTATGACGGGCGATCACCCGACCAAGCGGATCAGTCACAACAACAAAATCAAGGGAAGCCTCATCCTGAGCGCGAGGAAGCAGATCTTGCAGACGCGCCAACGCCGCGGTGTTGTCACGATCCGCGTTGTCAGTGCTCACAAGCGCGCGGTTTGCGATCTCATTCGCCAACTGCTGCGCTGTGGATCGCAATTCAGCGATCCGCTTGTCACACAACGAGGCCGCCACCCGGGCATCGCTGCGCAATTGCTCGAGCGCCTGATTGCGAGAATGAGCTGAGATTTGAGAGAGGATGAGAACTGAAACGAAGACTAACGGAATAAAGGCCGAGACCGCGCACAATGCTCCAAGCTTCAAACTCAGTCGCATAAAAAGTCAGTAGTCCGTGGTCAGTAGTCCGTGGCCCGAAATTCGGAACAGTACGGTCTGTGCTACTGACTACTGACCACGGACTACGGACTGCCTTATTTAGCATCCTTTGCGCAGCGGAATCCAACCTTCGGGTATCGAAGGCTCCCGTCCAGGTATCCGCGGTAGGTCGCGTCGTTGACCTTGTTCCCGTCATACGCGCCACCTCGAATCACGCGATATGTTACGCCCGGCTCGAGTTCCAGTGTGCTCTCGGTGTTCCCGGGGTATACCTTGATTTCATCCGCCACCCATTCCCAGGCGTTGCCGATCATATCCACGGCGCCTGCTGGACTGGCGCCCTCAGGGTAGCTGCCCGTCGCTTTGATCCCGGCCGGATACTGTTCAGGAGTCGGTTTGTCCGGCTTGAGACCGATATTAGCGACGCCTGAACGAAAACCATTTCCCCACGGATAGATTCGCCGATCTGTGCCGCGGGCCGCGGCTTCCCACTCCGCTTCAGTCGGCAATCGTTTGCCTGCCCACGCGGCGTAGTCAGCCGCGTCCTGCCAACTAACACCGGTAACCGGAAAGTCAGCGCGACCCTCAGGAAAGTTTGCACCAGTCCAATTGGACGGAGGTTTGTGACCGGTGGCATCAACAAAGGCCTTGTAAGCAGCATTCGTTACTTCAGCTCGATCTATGAAAAAGGCCGGTAGATCGGCCGGATGCTCCGGCTGTTCAAGTGGGTCACCGTCGTCTCGCCCGATTGTGTAATTGCCAGCGGCTAAGGCAACCATGCCTTCGGGAACTACCGGCGCCGGCGGTTTCTCGGGGACGGGCGGCGGTGCAATCGGTGGTTGCTCAACCCTCGGCGCCGGTTGCGGCGTCGGCGTTCCGCGGCCAAGCAGAAGCCAGCCAACATACCCGGCCGCTCCAACCAGGATTAACAGAACTATCGCCGTGATAACCATTCCGGTTCGCTTTTTTGGTATCGGCTGCGACCCGATCTCCGTGGAAGTCTCGGGTTGAAATCGCTCGGAGGCCGTCATCGGTACACCCGCCTCGGCGCTTATCGATTGAGCGGGCGCGGTCACCTGATCGGCTTGTGCCACTTTATCGGCGGTCACCCGCTTTGAAGGTTGCTGAAACTCACGCGTAGGCTCAACTGTAGCCGGGACTTGAGCCGGCGACATCGGACGTGTCCCAGGATCATCGGTTCGCTCCGGTGTCCTGGGGGAAACGAAGACCGCGGTCTTGTTTTCAGAACCTGCGGGTGCTTTCTCCGATTCAGACTCAGAGGCCAATCCCAGGGTTGTCGGACCCGGCGGTGTCGCAGGCGTCTGCGTAACAGCAGAAAACTCCACCGTTCTGTCTGCGGGCGCGCTACGCTTGTCTTGAACAGGCTCGACCAAAGCAGGCTCTGGTGAATCGGTGAGTTCGCCGGAAGGCTCAGGAGCTTCCTGGGTTTCGTCGGCTTCAACAGGACCGGTAGTGCGTCCCATCTGCATGATCTGCGTTTGCGCTGGTTGCTCGGATCGGGCGCCTGAGGTTCCGGGCAAAAGATTGGTTTCGACCGCTCCCTTGGGAACCTCGGCCTTGCTTTTCTCGTCGCGGCCGGTAAAGACCACCGTACTCGCACCAGAGTTTAGAAAGGCGTCTACCTCGGGTGTGGGAGGCTGCGGTTTTGCGGCAAGGTGTTCATCCAGATCGGGAAGGGTTGGGGCCTTTTGTTGAACGGTGGTCAGTCCCGATGGAAAGTCCACGACTGTCCGAGAAGCCTGGCGAAAAGGAGCGCCACAAACCCGGCATACGCTCGAACCGAGCGGGCTGTAGCTCTTACACGACCCGCATAGCAGTGCAGATCCGCCAAAGGGCGTTTGTTCGGTGTAAACGGCTGAGCCGCATCCTTTGCAATAAAGCGATCCGGTATCCAACTGCTCGCCACAAGACGAGCAAGTGGACATTACCGTTGTGTCTGTTGCGTCGGGACGAACTTTGTCGGCGGTTTCAGGCTTGGATGATTGGGCCGAGGCTGAACCTGCCGCCGGCTGGAGGCGCTCGCCGCAAGCCTTGCAAAAAGTCCAGCCCGGCTGAATTGCAGCGGAGCAACTCGGGCAAGAATGCAGTTCACTGGTGATGCGCGGACGATCGGCCAACGCTTCGCCGCACCACTTGCAATATCGCAGGCCTTCGGGAAAATCTACGTTGCATTTATCACAGTGCATGTTTGAACCGGGGGCGGCAACCGTCAGCAGAAAAGCGCTGTTGCAGAGGAGCGGAGGAGAACGGCTGCGTTTCTCCTCCGCTCCTCTGCGTCTGCGCTCTGTTGCGCGGCGCCTACGGCCTTGAAGGCCGAGTTTATATCACATCTCTCGCTCGACGATGAAGCGGGGCACGCTCAAAAGGGCTTGTCGATAAAGTGAGGGGGGAAAGATGCTCAGGGATTCGATGGCTTCACCAGCGTAGCGCTGGGCTTCTGCCCGGGCCCGTTTTAGCGTTCCCTTTTCGTGGATCAACCTAAGCACATCCTCTCTTCTCACCGACTCAAATCCTCGCTCTCGCATGACCGTTTCGATCATACGTCGCTGCTCGTCGTTATCTTCTTCCATCAAGTAGATCAACGGAAGCGTAAGCTTACCCTCACGAATATCATTAGCGACCGGCTTACCGAGCTTCGCCTCAGTAGATACGAAATCCAGCACGTCGTCGATCAACTGAAATGCAACCCCAACCGACAGTCCGTAACGCGCAAGGGCCCTGCGCTCCTCACGACTGGCGCCCGCAACGATTCCCCCGGTTTCCGCGCAGACGCTGAACATATAAGCCGTCTTGCGCTGCACAATATCCAGGTGCTCGTCTTCGGTAATGCGGCTGTTTCCAACCATCGAGAGCTGGATGATCTCACCTTCAACCATCAGGCGCGTCATCGAGGTCAGCGCGTCCAGTATGTCGAAGCTCCGTTCGCGCAAGCTCATGTCAAAGGCTGTCATGTAGAGCCAGTCGCCGATAAGAACGGTGCGATCGTTTCCCCACTGGACGTTCGCCGAGGCGCGGCCGCGTCGCACTCTCGCTTCATCTATTATGTCGTCGTGAACCAGCGTGGCAGTATGGAGCATCTCCATCACCGCGCCCATGCGAATTGCAGAGGGCGGCGCCTCGCCGCTTACCAGCCTCGAAGCAAGCAACAACAGAGCGGGGCGCACCCGCTTCCCGCCGCCGTCGTGCAGATATCGAGCGATGGAAGACACCAGCGTTGAGACATCGGAGACATTTCGGTCAAACTCTTCCTCAACCAGTGCAAGGTCGTGGTGCACCAGAGAAAAAATCTCTTCCGGTGTCATTAGCGAGTCTTGAGCTAGGGGTACTTCCAAGCGGCTCTGCATCGGATCTGGAGCTCCATCTCGCATTGGGCGCCTGAATTTAATTCACATCGCTCAACGCGACGCAATCATAACAAACCAATCGGTGCGAGGCAAAAGTAGAATAGACTTGAGTCGGTTGCTTCCTCTTTCGTTATAGCGACCCTCTATGGCAAGAGCAACTATTGTTCGAACAAAGGACAGAAAGGACGGAAGGGAGAAGGCAGAGCAAAGAGCAAAGGGCAAAGAGCTAAGGGCAGCCCTTTGCTCTTTGCCCTTTGCTCTTTGCCCTTCAATCCGACGAACTTACGGCTGTACGGGCCGTATTACCAACGGCAGTTTAAATTTTTCGCCCGTGTTTTGTTATGGTAGACTAGTGACGAATCTCAATATGCCTCGCCCCGCGCGCCTTGTTTTAAAGAAGTTTGAGCCCGCTTGTCTGATCGAGTGGGCCACAAGCGTGGAACCGAGGCCGCCGGTTTAGGAGGGGAAATGTGGGCTAGACTCAAGAGGCTGTTCCGTTCCATCTTTGGTGGGCTGATCGAGAGCGCCGAAGACCCCGAGCTGATACTGCAACAGACCATCCGCGATATGCGCGAGAAGGTCCCCCAGATGCAGAACAACGTCGTTCAGGTGATGGCTACTGAGAAGCTCCTGCAGAAGGAAGTCGTCATCCTCGAGCGCGAGATCAAAGACTACGACGCCAAGGTCAAGGCCGCCATCCAAACAAACCGCGACGACATCGCGCGTACCTACATCACCGCGCTTCAGGAAAAGCAAACGGCGCTCGAACGCGCTCGCCAGCAGCTTGAGACTTCGCACGCAGCTTCGGAGCAGGCCAAGAAGTTTCTGGACAACTACATCCTTCAGGTCAAGAAGCGAACGGCAGAAGCTCAGCAACTAGTCAACGAAGCGCGCGGAGCGAAGATGCAGGAACAGCTCTCCCAAGCGATGGCTTCGTTTCAGATAGGCGATGACGCCGGCACGTTCCAGGAGATGCGAGAGCGAATTCAGCGTCGCTCCGCCGCTGCCGAAGCTCGAATGGATCTGGCTACCGGAGGAGTCGAGTCCCAGATTCAGGACATCGAACGCGAGTCCCTGAACATTCAAGTTGAGGACACTCTGACTGCGTACAAGCGGCAAATGGGATTGGTGCCGGACGCACCCGTTTCAACCCCAGCCCCACCCTCGATTCACAGTGATGCGGCCGGGGAGAAAACGCTCGGGCCTTCGGACAGGGCAAAAGCGTTGGAATAGAGAAGTGATGCGTGAAACGTGATGCGTGAAAGTGAAAAGGGTTCCGGTCACGCATCACGTTTCACGCATCACCTATCACGTTTCTGAAGAACACATATGCCTGAACAGGTCAGCTACGTTAAGGAAGCAATAAAGGAACCGCTCAACATCTGGGCGATAGTGTTATTCGTGGCGCTTGCGGTGTTCGCGGTGACCGCCGCCCCGGATTTTGCCTTCTTGCAATGGCTTGCCTGGTGGGGTCCCTTAGCTGCAGGCGCAGCCGCTGAAGCGTTATACCTTTCGACCGTGCCAAACACACCGGGATACCGCAGATTGGTCGACCAAAGGACCAGGCGGCGCGCGTTGGCCGAGCGGAATCGGAGACGTGAAGATCTCGTCAAGACGTTTGATCCTCGCGAACGCGAGGCTGTCGAATACCTGCGGTGGATGAAAAACCAGATCTATCAGAACTACAAAAAGTTCACCGGGGTCCTCGACGTGCCGGAGCGTATTGAGACCCTCGACCTATACTGGGAGTCGTACGTCGATCTACTGGATACCTACAGACGCCGCAAGAATCACATGCGGTCGATCAACCGGCAGACAATTCAAAATCAGATCCAGCAGGCCGAACGGGCGATCGCGACGGCGCCCGATGACGACACCAGTCGGCTCTATCAAACCAATCTGGAGTTTCTTCAAAAGAGGATGAAGACATACGACGACATCGAACGCTCGATGAAGCGCGTTGAAGCCCAGCTTCAATCGATCGAGAGTTTCTTCGGGTTGGTAAACGATCAGGTGATTACTATGCCGACACCCGAGCACATTTCGTCGCTGGATTTCGAGTCCCTGTTGTCCTCGATCGAACTGACAAAGGAGATTCTAGACGAGACGGCTCCGATCATGAACCAGTTGGACCTCTCCGAGCGCTCCTCTGCGCAGCCCGGACGTCCCCCGCTCGCGCAACGGCAATAGTTTATGGTTTCTGGTTTCTAGTTTCCGGTTCAGATTCTTCAGCAAATAACCCTCTCAAGTAACCGTTACGAGAAACTAGAAACCAGAAACTAGAAACCAGAAACTAAAAACCTGAACCGTAAGGACTATGTCTTCTTCACGAACAAGACTCTTAATAGACGAGATCGAGCAACTTCCATCGTGGGCGGCGAGGATGGCTCGCAAATACTACGCCGGTGAGTCGAGCCATTTCCTGCTGTACAACAATATCTACGACCTGGTGCGCTCGGGCAGCGAATACATCAGCCTGCTCAACTATCTTCAGCGCGAGCTGGTCGGCACCAAACAACTTCTTACCTACAACCGAAGCGAAGGGATAAAGTTCGGCTCACAGGAGGCCGAACGGCAATTTGGCGCATTGCTACGGGTCTCCGACCCGTTGGCGAGCCGAGACGCGATGAGGCAGCTCCCAAAAGAACCCGGCCGGGCGCTGCCGTTAATCGAGCACTTCCTGCTCTACGGCGATCAAGTTGCCGTGATCATCAATTTCCTCGACACGATCATACCTACGGGCGACGTGAGTTATATGTCTGGTGATGATCGGACCAACCTGGTCGCCTTTCAACGTTGGATCACAAGCTCGCGGCTATTGAAGAAGGACAACATCGTCATCCTGGTTGCCGAGAGCGTCGCAGAGGTGCATCCGCGTATCCGGCAGAATTCGCGGCTGGCGGCGATCGATATTCCGTACCCCGACGATAAGGAGCGGCTCGAGTTCATCGGTTATCTCCGCTCCCAGTTGCCTCAACTCCCGAGCGAGGTCACCGATGAGCAATTATCTCTTACCACCTCGGGGCTGAATCGAGTTCATTTGAATTCGTTGTTAAGAAGCGCGGCCACTGAGAATGAGTCGCTCACGCTTGATCGCATTCGTCAAAAGAAGAAGGAGCTGATCGAAGCCGAATGCGTCGGGTTGGTTGAATTCGTCCACCCGCGATACGGATTGGACTCGGTTGGCGGGATGGCTAAGGCAAAGTCATTCATGCGCTCTATCGCCGATACGATTCGAGCGGGCAACACCGAGGAAGCGCCGATGGGGATTTTGATCTCCGGACCGGTCGGCACAGGCAAGACATTTCTGGCGGAGTGCTTCGCGCACGATTGCGGGTTGAACGTCGTTGCGTTCAAGAACTTCCGCGAGCGTTGGGTCGGATCCAGCGAAGCAAATCTCGAAAAGATCCTAAACCTGCTGCAGACGCTTGCGCCGATAGTGGTTCTGGTTGACGAGGCCGATGCGACGCTCGGCTCGCGAGAGAGCGGGGGAGACTCGGGTGTCGATGCGCGGATATTTTCAAAGCTTGCGGCGGCGATGGGTGACACTCGAAACCGCGGTCGAATACTGTGGATCCTGATGACCAGCCGTCCGGACCTGTTGCCTATCGATTTAAAGCGGCAGGGCCGCGCCGAAGAACACATCTCGCTGTTTTATCCCGAATCTGAAGAAGATCGGCTTGCGGTGGTCGAAGCGATGGTTCGTAAGCACAAACTGAAGCACGAGGTAACCGACTGGTCGCCAATCACAAAGAACAAGCTGTCTCTGTCGGGAGCAGACATCGAATCGATGATTGTTCGCGCCCGGCGAACCGGCCGGATGGCGGGCCGCGACAAGACCGGGCAGCAGGACGTCGAACAGGTAGCCAACGAATTCAGTCCCGCTCGAGACGAGATGGCGGTTGAGTATCAGATCCTGGTAGCGGCTCGCGAAGCTACATCCAGGGAGATGGTGCCGGAACAGTATCGACATTTGACACCGGTCGAGTTGAGCCAACGCATAGAAACGCTGAGGGCGTTTATAAGATAGATAGCGCTTCGCAAGCTGTTGGTAGTGACCTGTTGGAAATCGGCGATATGAGTACGCTGGAGGACAATAGCCTCATAGAGGAGTTTGCCAACGGGATTACTCATGGCATCGGATTGGCTCTGAGCGTTGTAGGTCTCGTAGCTCTAGTGACGCTGTCGGTAATGCGCGGGAACGGCTGGCACATCGCGGGGTGCACGACGTTTGGTGTTACGCTGGTGCTTCTGTACACCGCCTCAACCCTATACCACACCTTTCACACGCCGCGCTTGAAACGCGTTCTGAAGATCCTGGATCACGCAGCGATCTACTTACTGATCGCCGGAACGTATACGCCGTTCACGCTGGTCAATCTTCGCGGGTTCTGGGGATGGACTCTGTTCGCGCTTGTCTGGGGTTTATCGGTCTTCGGAATCCTTTGGAAGCTATTCCACGTCGAACGGTTCCAGGTCGTTTCAACGCTCGTCTATGTGGCGATGGGTTGGGTGGTACTCATAGCAATAAAGCCGTTAGTTTCGGCAGTGCCCTTAGCGGGGATTGTGTGGCTGGTTGCAGGCGGTCTGTTTTACACGGTGGGCATCTCCTTTTTCGCCTTAAAGCGGATTCCCTACAATCACGCGATCTGGCACGTCTTTGTTATGGCCGGGAGCATCTGCCACTATTTCGCGGTGATGTTCTACGTGCTGCCGGGGAGTAGTCAGTAGTCCGTAGTCGGTGGTCCATGGTCCGTAGTCCGTGGTCCGTAGCTCCTGTTCAAGCCATCTGACCAATGACAAAGAGCTAACAACTCACGGATTGCTGAGTCCGGACTACCGACTGCGGACTACGGACCACGGACTACGGACTACGGACCACCGACTACGGACCACCGACTACGGACCACCGACTACGGACCACGGACTACTGACTACTCCCTGGCAGCACGTAGAACATCACCGCGAAATAGTGGCAGATGCTCCCGG
>DASRIZ010000404.1:0-13837 GCA_035649735.1 Blastocatellia bacterium
TTTTATTGCTTTAACTTTTCGAGCAAATCCCGAGCTCGCGGAGCCTTTTCCCCATTCGGCAACTTTTCAAGATACGCCTTCAACGCGCGTATGGCCGGATCGCGCTCACCCTTCTTGATGTAAGCGAGCGCCAGGTAGAAGTGCGCGTTCGAGAACTCTGTTCCACCAATTGACAACGCTGTGGACAACTCACGTTCTGCCTGATCAATCTCGCCAATTCCCAACGAAGCGATGCCCAGGTAGAGATGAGCGGTTGGTGAAGAGCTGTCAATTGAAATCGCCTGATCGAGGTGCTCGATTGCGTCAACGTATTTCTTTTGCTCGATCAGTGCAATTGCGAGATTCTGGCGGGGGTTCAACGCTTTTGGATTGATTGCAATTGCCGCCTCGAATTGCTCTGACGCTTCCGGCCATCGTCCTAGCTTCAAATACTGCACGCCCAGATTATTGCGAGCCATCAGATAGTTTGGATATATGGCAATGGCCTTCCTAAATCGCTCTATTGCATCTTCAATCTTTCCTTTTCCGGACGCTTGAGAGCCTTTTTCGTACTCCTTTCTGGCTGGATCGGGCACTTGCTGATCGAGTTCAGCGGTAGAAATCACATTATTGTTTGATTTCGTGGCCGGGCCTGGTTTCTCTCTCAGAGTTATGACTAGCATCGGATGCGCTCCGTAGATGACGCGCACTTCCTGAGTCACAGGTTCGTATAGGCCGGACTCTGCCTGAACTTCCAGCGTAAACGTTCCGTCACTAACACCGGGAATCGAGAACCGTCCTTTGTTATCGGTATAAACTGTCAAGGAGGGGATTCTAAACCCGCTCAGTGTAACCTTAATTCGGGTGTTCACCTGGTGCCCGGACGGAAGCACTACTTGACCCGCAATGGTGCCTCGCTGGCCCGGTGATCCCAGCGCTATGAACGCAACCCGAGCGAGAGGCGCCACGAAACTACTCCTCGCGGAGCGTCTGATTGCACCGGCAGCCAGGTGCTGTTTCTCGCATTGCTCGCACCCATGGACTGGTTTCGATCCTGCAACGCCAAGTGTAATCAGAACTGCCAAAGAGATCGGGAACGCGCTTGATCTGGTTGTCATAGCAGTCCTCCCGGCGGAAACTTTGTCCCGGCGAAACCGAATTAACACATTGAAGGGAGAGCCTGAGTGGCTCTCCCTTCAACGATCTTTCTTGCTATCGAGGTGGTTAGAACATGATGCGAAGCGCCATCTCGAGACTACGGCGACCGCCACTGTTCTCCTGGTAGTTGTTGAAGGTTGTACCCGCCTGATCGAGGCGAATGCTGTTTGGGATCCCGAAGTTCGGGTGGTTAAGCGCGTTGAACATGTTGAGCCGGTACTGGACCGAGACTCGCTCTGTCACGCGCGTGGTTTTGAAGACACTAAAGTCAAGATTCTCGACGCGATCTCCGGTGAGGAGGTTTCTGGCGATATTGCCAAACGGCGTCCCAAACACCTGAGCGGCGCCCGGCCCGTTGACGATGAACCGCACGTCACCTGGCTTGACCGCGGTGAAAACCGGCGTAGCCTTGTTGAGGTCGTTCAGAAGGTAAAAGCCAGTCGAGCTCGGAATGAATATCGGCACGCCGCCAGATGCGCCGCACTTTGCGTAGAAAATGCAGGCATCCACATCGGTTATGCCAACCGTGCTCAGCGGTGCGTTAGGACTTCCGCTGAACGGTCGCATCTGACCTATTCCGCTGGCTGTGAAGTTCTGGAACGCATTGTCTTCATATGGGTTTCGAGTGGTCGACTGCTGGAGCGGATTCCACCGGACCGCGTTCCGCACCCCCAACACACCGTTGAGCTGCCATCCGCCGAGCAGGTGGCCCAGTACGCCCTTCTGGCTCCTCATCACGGGAATGTCCCACACCCAAAACGCATTGAAGACATTCCGCACGTCGAAGCCCGAATGGCTTCTCTCTCCACGGGTGACATCGAGAGGATTCTGCGCTACCACGTTTCCGTTGCCGCCGTTGAATTGAAAGACCTCGCTCGAGTTGTCAATCGTATGGCTCCACGTGTAGCTGGCGCCGTAAGTGAGCCAGTTGCGCAAACGGCCTTCAAGGCGCGTCTGCAATCCATGGTAGAGCGCCTGCGCTCCATTGATTCGATTGCGAGCGACTCCGGTCGGGAAAAGCCGCCCGTTGCATACTCCCTCATTGTCCGCGGTGGCAGGATTGTCAGTGCAGACGAGCGGTGTAACTCCGGGGAAAAGCCCCGGGAAGCCGCGGAAGCTGAGGGTCTTATTCGTAGTGCCACCTGGATCTCGATATGGGCGTGTGAATCCATTGATCAGGTTGCCCATGAAAGGGTTGTTATTGACCGTCTGGAAGAGCGCGACCTGGTGGTTTCCGACGTAGCGTGCTTCGAGAACGTAGTTCTTGCTGAATTGGCGCTGCAACCCAAACGACCACTGCTCGATGTAGGGCGAGCGGAAGTCGGTGTTTACCACAGTCCGGTTGAAGAAACGCGGATCAAACGTGTTGAACTTGATCGCCCCTGCGGCGACGGCTGCTGCGCGAACCTTATCGCCTGTGGGTATCGGATCAGGAACGGCGAAATTGTTGACGGTGGTGGAGAAGACGAACGGTGACGAAGTGGAGATGTTGAGCAGCAGATTGTAAAACGCTGCATCGTAACTTATGCCGTACCCGCCGCGTATAATCGTGTCGTCATCCCCAAAAAGTTTGTTGAGCAACCCGCTCTTGAACTGCGGTGTGTAAACAAACCCAAAACGCGGTGCCCAGTTGTTCTTGTCCGTCGGAATCTTGGGGATTACACGGGCCTCCAGTGGTAAGTTCTGTCGCCAAAATGCCTGAGCATTATCGCTTTCGCGCTCAGAGGAACTTTCATTCAGCAGGTTGATCGGCTGGCCCGTGTTCTCGTAGCGAATACCCAGATTCAAAGTGAAATTGGGCTTAATCCGCCAGTCATCCTGCACGTAGAAGAACTTGTCCCACTCAGTATACCTGAGCGCCGCCGGACCAAGAGCGACGTTCACCGAACCTGCGGCGTTGTTGGCCAGCTGTACCGTGGGTGGTTGTCCCGAGACAGTGGAGTAAATAAACTGGCCGTTGACAAAGGGAAGGAATGGCGCCTGGTTGCGCAGTCGTCGAATGTCAGCTCCTACCTTCATCTGATGGCGGCCGATGGTCATATCGTAGTTATCCGTGAACTGAAACGATTCAACAATTCGTCCCTGTGGCAGGTTCGTCGCCGGTCCCACACCCAGCACTGTGCCACCATTGGCTGCGGTGAAGTTAAAAGTCAGGTTCGTCAGCCCTTTGTCTATATCCGTCGGCACCGGAATGCAGCCTGGCGTCGCCGCTTCGCAGCCACCCCCGAAGAGGACGTCCAGCTTCGAGTAGTTGAAGCGGAATTCGTTCACCGAGCGGCTCGTAGTGTTATTCGTCCAGCCGCCTCCGAGTTGAACGCTCTTAGAAGGCTGGTTTCCTGAAAAGCCGTCCACGCCGAGAAGGAAATTGATGCCCGGGGTATTCTGGTAGAACCATCGCCCCCAGAACCGGTTCTTGTCGGTCATGTTGTAATCGACGCGCTGGTTGAACTCCTTACGGTTGTCAGGCTGGGGCTGAACTCGACGAACAGCCGCCATCGGAATTGAAATCCCGTTCAGAGTGATCGTCGTCTGAGCAACGTCAGATCGGACCTGAGGGCTCCCGATCGCGAACGCTGAATTGTTAGCGTAATACTGAATCGCGTTGTTACCCGGGAAAGAGGACTTGAGTAGTGCTATTCCGGCTGACGTAGGAGCGTAAGAGGTTGTCGAAACGTCGAACAGTCCCGGGTTACGCCTGATCTCAGCGGCGGTGAAGAAGAACAGCTTGTCTTTGATTATCCGCCCCCCGACTCCGTAGTCGAAAATATTGATCAGGTTGGGGGTCGGGTTCTTGTCACCGCGCCGTCTTTCAATGTTCGTCAGCGTGTTGAAGATCTTGTTGTCCTGGTGATACCAGGTTACCGCGCCATGAAAGCCGTTGCCCCCCTGTTTGGTTGCGATGTTGATAATCGCCCCGGCGTTGCGCCCGTACTCCGCCGAGAAGTTGTTCGTGATCACCTGATATTCTTGAACCAGATCCTTGTTGCGAACGAAGTAGTTTGGCCCGCCGATCGACAGATCGTTATTGTCTACTCCGTCAATCGTGAAATTGTTGGCGCGGGTGCGGTTGCCATTTGCGGAGATTTGAGTTCCATTGGCGTTGACGTTGGCTCCGATTCCGGATGTTATTCCGGGCATCGCAAGTGCGATTCGATCGAGACCACCCCCGCCCAGATTTATCGGCAGGTCGGTTATTGCTCGCCCCCTGAACCGAGCCGATATTTGCGCGGTATCCTTCTCGATAAGGACTTCGGTTGTTCCTGTCACCGTGACGCTCTCGGAGACTGCTCCAGGCTCCAGGGTGACATCGACAACCACATCTCGACCGACCGATACTTCCACGTTTTGATAGTCTGCTTTCTTGAAGCCTTGCACCTGAACGGTTATTTTGTATTGGCCAGCCGGAATTCTAGGTATAGCGTAGAGCCCTTCGCCGGTAGCCGTCGCCTTGTACTCAACGCCGGTGGCGATATTTGTGGCTATGACTGGAGCGCTCGGTACCACGGCCCCGTTTACATCCAACACCACACCGCGAATGCCGCCGGCCGTAGCCTGAGCGGAAGCGCGCGCGGTGAACAACGGCATCACAGTCAGTGCAATAGTAATCAGCACTGACGCCAGACTTCTAATCGTCCTCATGATGTAAGCCTCCTCGTGAACTGGTTTGACCTGAGTTGGTCAGGTGGCGTCGTTAAACCGAGGCAAGCGTTTGGAACGCTCGCTCTTAATGCTTGCCTTAGGAAGTCGTTAGGAGAACCGAAAGATGCGCACAATCGGCTGCCGCAATCGCTCGGGTGTTGGAAAAGAAACTTCCAGGATCAAGCCGCCGAATGATCAATATGAAATTACTTCTGAATTATGCGCGTAGTGTAACCGTGGGCAAATAATCTGTCAACGAGGGGTTTGGAAGAAGAGGCTGTTCTTACAAGAAAAAAGGAGCGGCTTTGAAAGCCGCTCCTTTGAGTCACAGACAATTCGTCGACAACTTACCAGTTTACGCCGAGGTTAAAGCTGATCTCGCGAACCTGGCCCCTCGTGCTGTTGATTCGTCCAAAATTGGTCGAGTCAAACGAGATGTTGCCGATGGTGAAGTTTGGATGATTGAACAGATTGAACACCGTCATACGCAACTCCACATTGCCACGCTCCGAGAAGTAGGTCCTCTTCGCCAGAGTGAAGTCGGTCTGGGTGAAATTCGGACCAAAGAGCGAGTTCATCGGGAAGTTGCCAAACGTGCCCGCCGCCGGCTGCACGAAGATGCCGGGCTTGAGCACGGCGCTCGCCAGCGTCGTTTTGCCGGTGGTCGCGTTTGTTTGAGTTGTGATGTTCAGGTTGGTCGGATTGATGAAGAAGATACCAACCGGCGTGCGGAACACACCAAGCTGGCTCTTGAACTGCTCAAACGTCATCGAACCCAACTGCGCCGAGTTGTTCCCGGCGTTGAAGGAGTTGTACGAAGATCGGCCCGACGTGATGTAGAACGGTTCGGAAGTCTGATAGGTGACAATCGTTCCCATCGTCCATCCCTCAACCGCCTTACGAATCGGGGCCCAGCTACCGCTCAGATAACGACGGCCGGTGCCAAACGGCAGATCATAAACCACGTTAGCTACGAAACGGTGCCGCTGATCCTGATCGGAGTTCTGATAATCAAGACCGAAGTTCCGCAGCGTGCGGCTCGATTCCAACGTGCTCTGATTGTTGATTGTGCCCGTGCCGTCATTCAGCGTCCTGGCCAAAGTGTAATTGGCCTGGAACTGAAGGCCTGCCGAGAACCTTCGGCGGAGTTCAATCTGAAGCGAGTGGTACTTGGAGTACGAGAAGTTGCCAAGCACTCGTGCGAACGCCGCGTTCGGATTGGTCACGAAGAAAGCCGGCGGCAGCAGCGCCCGGTTGGCTCTGTAGGTGGTGCTGAACGCCAGAGTGTTGACCATCCCGCCGATGTTGTTTTGCTGCAGGTTGCTGATGAAACCTGAGTTCCCAAAGCCTGACCCTGCGGCAATACCGGTAAACAGCTTCGTGAAAATCGGAAGCGGAATCCCGGTTGCCCCCGGCGCAAAGCTGGAGTTGCCATTCGCGGCGAGGTTCTTCTGCGCGTTGAGGAATTCCTGAAGGAACCCGTTCTCGAAGATGTTTGTTTCGTTGTAATCGAGCGCGCGGAAAATCTTTATTGCATGGTTCGCCGCGTACCTGACTTCGATTGCCATGTTCGAGGTGATTTCGCGCTCAATTCCGATCGACCACTGCTGAACATAAGGCGTGCGCAGATTCGGATCGAACGCCCATAAACCGTTACCGGAGTTGGCGGTAAAGTTCTCCGCCGAGGTGATCGGTATCTTGAACACCGGAGTGACGAGCGGCACGCCGCCCGGGCCCAGAACTCCCACCGGGGTATTGTTTGCCGCGGTGGCGATCAACCCAGGATTGGTGGTCCCGGTTCCCAGCGCATTGCTGACAACCGTGAAGCCGTCACGCAGGTAGCTGATCGAATAGCCTGCGCGAATCGAGCTTCTGCCTTCTCCTCCGAATATCCAGTGCAGCGGGCCGCTCTCGAAATTTGGGGAATAGGCAAAGCCAATGAATGGAGCAAAGTTGTTCCAATCATTCTTGTACAGACCTTTGCCTGTCGTTCCGCTGACAAAGTCGAGCGTCGCCGAGGGATTCCCGGCCGTCGAGTTCGGGTTAAAGAGATTGCCGGCACCGCCTACGCCGAAAATGTCGTTGAAGTTGGTGAGCTGTATACCAAGTCCATCGGGCAGAGTCGGAACGCCGAGAAACTCGTATCGCAGACCATAGTTGAACGTCAGGTTGCGCTTGACCTTCCACGCATCCTGGAAGTAGAAGCTCACATCTCGGTAGAGAAACTCACGTGAGCGCGTGGCCCCCGGAACAAAACCCGAACTCGGGCTTGTAATGTTGAAAGTTGCTGATGCCGAGCCAAGCGAGCCGACCAGGTCGCGATAGATTGCCTTGGCGCGATCGGTGATTGCCGTGCCCGCAGCTGCTGCCGGCAGGTTCGGAAAGGCGGTCGTGAGAATCCCGTCTGGATTGGCGCTGTTGACGCCAATATTCACGGTTGGGTTGATACCCGCATCGTTGGTGCTGATGGCGCCAACCGATTGCACGTCCGCGCCCATCCGGAAGGTGTGCGCACCTTTGACGAGCGAGAAGTTGTCAACGCCCTGCCATAGTGCCGTGTCGCGGCCCTGAGACATGAAGGTGTTGTCGTAATCAGTTACCGATCCGAGGTTAATAAAGGGAGCGGACGGCACTGCTGGTTCACGGATGAACCCGACTGGCGCGTATTGACGGCCGACCCGCGCTTCGTTGGTCATATGAGCACCGAAGGTCGAGTGAACGGCCGCGCTCCAGAGGACTCGCTGCGAAGCCTGGAACGCATTGTCGCCACCGGGGAAGGGCGCTTCAAGCCCGTTAAACGTATCCGGCGTCAGCAGGAAATCCCCGTGGTGGTAAGTGAATTCAAACTTGTGAGATCCCCACTTCTCGCTGTCCCACAGCTGTTGATCGAATCGCCCGTTGTAGCGATCGCTCGGGTCGGTACCCAGAACGTTGTAGCGGAAACCCGCAGTGTTTAACTGATCGCCAACCAACTCATTGTTCGCCGCAGGCATCGCGTTGAGCTGAGCAGCCGTAAGCGGGTTGATGGTGTGGAAATTTCCGAGCGTAAGTAGGTTAATGGTCTGGATCGCGCCGTTCGCGCCGACGTACCTGAATATTCCCTTCCGGGCGTCTTCAGTGAGCACGGTGCGATTTCTGGTCGCGTTGAAATTCTCACGGAAGCCTTCGTACGAGAAGAACCAGAAGCTCTTGTTGCGCCCGTCATATACCTTCGGTATCCAAACCGGACCTGAAGACTGTACGCCGAAGAAATGCTGGTTCAGAACCGGCCGTTCGGTTCCCGTCGCGTTGTTGAAGAACGAATTGGCGTTGAAAAAGTCGTTGCGGTGTTGATAGAACACGCCGCCGTGGAGAGAATTGCTCCCTGACGGAGTAACGAGGGTCACTTGCGCAACGCCTCGACCCGCATCCGAGCCGACTGTTCCGACGGTGATGCTGAACTCACTGGTTGCGTTGAGCGATGGAGAGCTGATCGCAAAGAAAGAGCTGCCCTTTACGAAGTTGTCCATTGCGTTGATGCCGTCCTGGGTCACGTTCGTGGCGTTGCCCCTCAATCCCTGAACGGATGCGTTTCGCACATCAGTTCCGTTGACGGCGAGCCCGGCCTGAAGGCGCGCCAGGTCAAGCGGGTTGCGCGAGAGCAGCGGAAGGTCCTGGACCTGCTTCGAGTTGATGGTCTTCGAAAGCGTCGGGCTGGTAGTGTTGATCACTTCCTGCTGCGTGCCGGTAACCGTAACCTGTTCGGTCACCGCCCCGACCTCGAGAGCGATGTCTACCCTGGCGGGCTGCCCGACCTCGATAATAACCTCGGTCAGCTCAGTCTTCTTGAAGCCGCTGGACTCGATTGTGACCGAGTATTTGCCGGGCGGGAGAGAGGGAAAATTAAAAACTCCCTGTGAGTTGGTTTCCGCCTTGAACTCCTCGTTTGTCCCAGCTTGTTTGGCGGTTACTGTTGCTTTCAGGATAGCCGCCCCGTTCGGATCTTGTACGATGCCGGTCAGGCTACCACGAGTGCCCTGGCCAAATACCGGGACACTCGTCAAAAACAGAAATGTCAGAATCACTGAAGTGAGTCTTCTCATCATAGATCTTCCTCCTACCACGTACGTGTTGTTTTGCGAAAAGAACAATACCCGCGATCACGACTCGGCCTGACGCGGCTATCGCCCTGTGGACTGAAGGCGTCGAAGGATACAAGTGCTTCCAAGAATGAGACCGTATGCACTCGCTCCCGTCCAAGTTGATGCTGCTGATTTCATTCGGACCTTGAAGTCTGAATTTCGCGCGAGCGCGCTAACTCACGAAACTGCGCAAAGAAAGTGCTGAATGAGAAAAAGCCTTTTACACCCGGCCAGTCATCTTGTCAACGGAGCCAAAACCCAATGCGCCCACCGGATATTCCCGGGCTGCTGAAAACCATTATTGCCCTGAATGGGTAATCCGATAGGCGAGTTCCCCAAGATGCGCTGCCACGCACTCTATACTTAAAGTACTTTCCAAGGGCCAGGTTTTCCTTGTAATTGATTTGAGAGTTGGCAGCCGTTAGGAGCAAGACAGATGCCACTATCATTTGTTGGGTTCAAGTGTCGTGCGGTCGATCCATATCTGTTCAAGGTGAAGGATTAAAAGCTCTGATCTTAGTCGTACGGCTCCCCGAAGAGTACCCTTCGAAGGCATGGGTCGAACCCCGTTTTCCAAGTTTTCGGATATTAATTCAGGAATCTGTAAACCGCCGCGCTTGAAACCTTCACCAAGATTCTCATCTCACTTCGCTAAATACCCTCGTTTTGTCCTCGCTTTTGCCCCCGGCAAGTCAACTGCGACGCTGATCTTTCTCCACTTTCCGTCTCTGCGTACCACCTTCGGCGCGTAGGCCATGCTGTAAAGTGAATGCAATTCGGCAGCGACCTGCTGGTAGACGCCTTCCAGGTCTTCTGCTCGATCGGCTCTGAACATCACCGCGCCAGTCTGGTCCGCGAGAGCTTGAAGCTGCTTGCGCGCAGTTACGTATGCATCGTGTCCGCTGCGCCCGCCGGCCCCGATAGTCTCGTACTCGGTATCAAGGTAGATCGGATAGATCGTCGCATCGGCTTCGATGCTTCGTTCAAGCAGTTCATCGAATCCGTGCTTCGGATCGTATTCCGAATCTTCGGGGTGATCCAGCGAGTTGTCTACGCCGTCGGTAAGCACCACAATCGCCTTTCGGGTTGTTTTCGCTTCTTCGAGCAAATCCAGCGTGGCCCACATCGCATCGTAATACGCGGTTCCCGAATGCCTGTTCTTGATATCGTCGATGCGATCGTTGAGGAGCTTATGATCGGTGGAGAAATTGGAGATGATGAAAAAACGCCTCGTGAACCCGGCGACAGCGATGCGATCGTTTGGCTTTAGAGAATCGATAAACTTCTGCGCTGCTTTTTTCATTACCTTGATTTTTTTCTCGGTGCTCCCGCTCAGGTCCAGTAACAGGACCAGGTTTAGGGGAGCATTGACGGGCTCGAAGTATGAGACCTCCTGACGAATATCATCCTCGAGCACGACGAAGTCCTCTCGCCTTAGAGCGGGCAACGTTTTGCCCGCTGCATCGGTCACCTTTACGTTGAGGTTCACCAATCGGGCCTCAAGCTTGATCATATCTTCAGGGGCGCCGCGGTCAACGCCCGCTGCCGCCCCGGCGCTCGATGCATTCATCGGCTTGATCTCGGACTCGGTCGCTTCGCCGGATACAAGATTGCGCTTACCCACGATTTCAGAGGGGTCAGTAATTGACGTCGACGCACTCTCAGGACCAGCATCTCGGCGAACGGTTATGTTTCCCCTCTGGCTCCTGGCGATTACCGGAGATCCGCCGATCCCAAGACGTCCGTCGAGGATGTGAGAGTCGGTGTGTCCAAAGATCGTAACCGGCAAACGCGCATCAACGACACCTCGAATACTCCGCAGGGACAGATCGGTGTTCGAGTTCTCGGGCAGGTGAATGGCAACGCTGCCCGATCGCGTCTCAACCGAGAGGCTGGCTGGTTGACCCTTGATGCTAACGCGCTCCGTACCGCCCCTCACCGAGACATGCACACCGGGCGGAACCAGCACGGTAAGAGTGATGGGACGGAAAAAGCTTTCCGGGTTCGCAACGATTCTGAGATTATCGCGGGTCGGCCGCTCGAACAGGACTTCCGTTTCAATGCGTGCGTTGTCGGGGCTGGCGGGGCGGGTTGCGGTTACGCTCACCCCCGCTTCGGACCATATCCGAAGATCGGTAGCGCCGGCGAGGTTCTCGATAGTGATGGTGCTGATGGGATCGTTAAAGACGCGAGCGATTCTGGCGTCTTCGCCGGTGACGGAGAAAGCATGAAGCGCGACGGAAAGTAAGAGGGCGGCTAAGCTAATCGCCTTTATGGTTGCGGACGCCATTATTTGAACCTCCCGAATGATAGTCAAGTTTGACCGTCGATCCGCTCTTCGACACCTGTTGCCGTTAACTACGCCTTGCTGGACCCAACGAGTGCAAAGTACCCTGGTGGTCGCTCTCAATGCTTGACCGAATCGCTCGGCTCTCATAATATCCCCACGGCTCAAGGGGAATTAAGGGACCGATGGGCTGGCATCAAAAGAGCAAGCAAGGGGAGTTGCAGCAGGAAAACCCCGTCCCGAGTTGTCTTATATCTCTCCCTACCTCGCGCGTCGCTCAACCTGTCGTCAGGTTGAGCGGGTATTCCTTGAAGGATAATACGACGAAATGAAATCAAATCATACTCTGGCTCTTATTGTGGTTGTCGCAGTGGCTGTGTCGATACTTCACTCAGCCAATCTAGCACATATGCGCGCGTCCAGCGCTGCCGATTCAATTCAGGAGTTAAGCGACCCGCGCGGATTCTTAAGCGGGCCGATCACCGCTCACGCGGCGGGTCGCGGCAATCCGTGGGTGACGTTACGCGATGGGTCTAGCGCGCCTGCTCAGTACGAGGGATCTCCCAAAGCGGTTCAGCAACTGAAGGAGAACGCGATGCGCCCGTTGTCGGTTGGCGCAGCTGATTTCGACGAGGACGGAATTCCGGATCTGGTTGCCGGTTATGCGGGTGCACAAACCGGTGTGATAAGCATCCAGCGTGGAGACGCCGACACAATTTATCCAAACACTCGCGATGCAATCGCGCATAGTGCCCAGTTGCGAGCGGGAGCACCGAACCCGCCCGCGCCCGATGATGTCCAATCACCGTTCTTTGTTAACTCGCGAACTTTCGATGTCTCAACTGCTCCCGAGTTTCTCGGAGCCGGGGATTTCGACGGCGATGGGCATTCGGATGTCCTCACCGCGCAAAATGACAGTGGATCGCTCGTTTTGCTTTCGGGAGACGGCCGCGGAGGATTCCCTCGTTCTCGTCAGATTGCGCTACCCGGGAAAGTCACCTCGATGTCAACCGGTGACGTTAATAGGATCGATGGACTTGCGGATGTTTTAGTTGCTGTAAAAGGAAGCGGGTCGCCAAGGCTGCTGGTCTACGAGGGAGCCGGGGGCGCGTTGAATGCCGCTCCGGAAATAATCGCCTTGCCCGCCGAGGCGAAATCCGTAGCGTGGGGACAGCTTGATGACAGCTTTCCCGTAGACATCGTGGTTGGGGCCGGGCGTGAACTGATTGTTATCCGCGGCCGGGATCGCAAGCGTTCAACCGCCGATGGCCAAAAGCTTAACGCTGAACCGCCCGTCGTAACGCGAATCGACGTTTCATTTTCCGTAACGTCGGTATCCGTGGGCGATTTCACGGGGGACGATCGACGCGAGATCGCCGCTCTTTCGGACGATGGGACCTGTCACGTGTTTTCGCGGGGCGGATCAGGTTGGCAAAAGGTTAACGCGGTCGCGCTCGCTGCCAACAAAACCGCGTCAACTCGAATACTCATGCCGGCGCGGCTTTCGAGCTCACCGAAAGACGATTTAGTCGTGTTGGATCAAGCGAGTCGTAAGCTGCACATCGTCATCAATGACAGCGCGGTTATGACTGATGAAGCCGCAAAAGCAATCGCGTCGTCGAACCTTCGCGTCGCCGGCGCAATCGATTTCGAGGGTGAGCCGGTCGCAGTTTTGGGAATGCGACTCAACGCGGATGCGTTAAACGATCTCGTCGTCCTCAAGAGCAATACGTCTGCGCCAACGGTAATAATGACGGCGCCTGCCGCAACGTTCACCGTTACGAATACCAATGACTCGCTAGCAGGGTCTCTAAGACAAGCGATAATCAACGCCAATGGGAGTCCCGGCCCCGACTTGATCAACTTCAATATTACGCCGGCCGGAAATCAAACGATCAGTCCACTGTCTCAGCTTCCGAGTATTACCGGGCCAGTCACTATTGATGGGACCACTCAGAATCCGGGAAGCGCCACTCCTCCGATTGAATTGGCGGGAAACAACGCGGGTATTGAAGTGAGAGCGCTTTCGATAACCGGTAACTGCACTGTGCGAGGGCTGGTCATCAACCGCTTCGACAGCTTAGGAATCGAACTGTCTGGTAGCGGCTCAATAGTTGAGGGCAATTTCATCGGAACTAATGCGACAGGTACGTCCGCTCAGGGGAACGCCGATACCGGAGTGGTTATTAACGGGGGCACAGGGCACCTGATCGGTGGAACGGTCGCCGCCGCGCGCAATGTAGTTTCAGGCAATATCGGACACGGCGTCCTGATATTCCTTGGCGTTGCGTCAGACCATTTGATCCGGGGCAACTTTATTGGGACCAATGCCGCCGGTACGCTCGGGCTGGGTAATCAGAGCGATGGCGTTCAGATGCTCAGCGGATCGAACGACGTTATGAACTGTACTGTTGGCGGAACAACGCCGGGGGCGGGCAACGTTATATCGGCGAACACGGGTGTAGGCGTGCAATTCATAACCGTCGGAACCGTCAATCTAATTCAAGGGAATCTCATTGGAACGGATGCGAGCGGATCAAATGATCTTGGGAACGGAAGCGCCGGAGTGGCCATTACAGAAGCAAACGACTGCACTATTGGAGGCACAGTCGCGGGAGCTGGAAATGTTATTTCTGGAAACGGCGCCGAAGGA
>DASRIZ010000405.1:0-27363 GCA_035649735.1 Blastocatellia bacterium
CGGATCCGCGCCCTATGGCCGCCACCCTATACCCAAACTTGTTTGCAAACTGAACTCCGAGGTGACCGAGACCGCCGATGCCCTGCACGGCAACAAGGTCGCCTGGAAGCGCGCCGCTGTGCCGCAACGCATTGAAGGTGGTGATTCCGGCGCAGAGCAGCGGCGCTGCCTCAACGTCGCTTAGACTCTCTGGTATCGCCACAAGTGCCTCCACCGGAGCCGCCATGTATTGTTGGTAACCGCCGTCATAGCTTATCCCCGGAATTTTCACGTTCCGGCAGTTCTTAAAATCTCCTCGCCGGCATTCGCGACAAGTTCCGTCCTGGCCGCCGTGCCAGCCGACGCCGACCCGCTGTCCCTTCTTCCAGGCGGAAACACCGTCGCCCAGTTCATCGATGACGCCGGCGACTTCGTGTCCTGGAACGCGGGGATATTGAATGCCGGGCCATTGGCCTTCTTTTGTGAGCGCGTCACTGTGGCATATACCACAAGCCTGCACCTTGATGAGCACCTGTCCTAAACCCGGATCAGGAATCTCGCGCTCGCCGATTTGGAAATCTGCTCCTGGAGCAGAAATCTGCGCTACCTTCATTGGCGCTGCTGCGACTTTTGTCTTAGCCATAAATCCTCCCGTTAGTCTCTAGTCATTGTTGAACTTGACGCCCCAGACCCACGCCGGAGTACCCGCCGGTCACGATGGCAGTCTTCCCCGTCAGGTCACGCCCCGCAAGAACCTCCCTGGCTGTTGTTTTTGCTCCAAACCCTGATTTCAATGGCTTTTGTTCGGTTGTCATAAGCACTCTCGATCACTCGCTCATAGGAAAGAGATTACGGCGACCACTTCCTCTGTAGTCACAATGACACTTGCGTAGTTTGGGATATTAACGTCGAGAGCAGCGTGCATCTCCTCATTGGAGTAACTCGCGGTCGCGTCTTTTACCATCGTGACGTCGTAGCCAAGCTCAGCGGCGAACCGAACAGTTGATTCCACGCACGTGTGTGCTATGAGCCCGATGACGATGAGCTGATGAATGCCATGCTTCTTGAGCAGTAAATCCAGATCAGTGTTGGCAAAGCCACTGGAACACCAATGCTCGAGGGCCACTATATCGCTCGCTTGAGGTGCAAATTCGCCTCGGATCTCGCCGCCCCACGAGCCGTATTCGAAAGTCTTGTGCAACCAGGCTCTGTTCTGGACGGGCGCAATGTACTTCCACGTCTCGTAGTCGCCTGGACGGTATCGATGATGCAGAGCATAGAAAACGCGTAGCCCCGCCTTCCTTGCAGCATTCAGGACTTGCAACATATTCGGAACACAATTATTTGCTTCTGCCACAGCCTTCAAGCGATCCCAAAGTTTGCCTCCCTCGGAAATGAAGTCGTTGTACGGATCAATGACAAGGAGTGCTGTAATCTCTTTGTCATACTTCAGACTTTCCATGTTCTACTCCTGTGCGATCCGTCTAAATCAAACGTCAGATGCAAGCAGGCGCAGACAATCAGCCCGTTTTTGCCGACGCGGTAAATGACGCCGCATTCTTTCTGACGAACTCCTGCATGCCCAGCGGCCCTTGGCCCGTTAGCGTGTGCACGTCGTCCGACTTCCGGTCGTAGCGTCCCGCGCGGTGCAGGTCGGCCATCGTCGCGAGATGGTTCACCAGGTGAGCCGGCAAGCCGCGCTCGAGCAAGCCGTCCCGCCACGGCTCGACCGGAATGTCCTGATAGGTGATCGTGCGGCCAAGTGCCTTCGAATACTCCTGCGCATAGAAACTCATGTTCTCGGACTGCGGACCGGTCAGTTGATAGATCTTGCCGATGTGCGGCCGCGGATTGGCGAGTAGCGCGGCGATCACACGTGCAACGTCTTCCACGGCAACCGGCGAAGTCTTGCCCTCGCCGAACGGTAGTCGGATCTGATTTGATTCCCTGACCGAATCGGAAGTGAAAATCAGGAAGAAGCCTTCGAGTAGCACGGTCGGCCGCACGTGCACGACCGGCAGACCGGACCAGTTCAGCGCCTGCTCGGCGAGCCAGTGAAGCTTGTGCTGCGGGCTCTCGGTGGTTTCGGTAATGCTCATCTGTGACACCGTCATCTGTGACATATTGATGAACGCCTTCACCCCGTGATGCTTCGCCACCGCCGCCGCATTGACCGTCGCGGCCAAATACGTATCCGAAACCGACATGCCGAAGTACATCGTCTCGCAGCCGGCAATCAGCCTATGCATGGAATCGAGATCGAGCAGATTGCCGATCACAACCTCCGCACCCATGTCGCGCAACGCCTGCGCGCGTTCGTCTTCAATTCGCACCATCGCGCGCACCGCTTTGCCTTGCTTCAGCAGCAGTTCGGTGACCGTGCGCCCTATCGCGCCGATGCGCCCCGCGGCGCCGGTGACCAGAATGTGATTTGCCATGTTCTTTTCACCAATGCGTTCACCGGCGCGCCCCGGCCGATGACGATCACGTCGCAGTCGTTCATTGCGGTGGGTCTTCGCCGGTCTGCTCGCGCTTCATGTACTCGGCGTACCAGTCCGGCCAGTTCTCATCTCTCATGCCGCCGGTGCGCTTCTCGTGCTCGCCGTGAGCGATCTCTGCACGCCGGAGGGCGCTCGACAGATCGCTGACAGAGCCAAACGAGGTCGCGGCAGAGTCGATGCGCCCGGGGAGACGGTTCGTGATCTCCTGCAGCAGCCAGCCGTTGCCGTCCGGATCACGGAACGAGGCGAACGAGCGGTAGCTACCATGCTCGGGATCCGGACCGCTGACCCGGACGCGCCCAAACAGATATGGCTCGTCCGTGCCAACGTTCGTTCCGCCGGCGTGGAACGCCTCGCTTATCTCGACACCGCGCGCGATCAGCTCGGCGCGGGCGGCCGCGATATCGGAAACTATCAGGTACAGTCCCTGTGCGGAGCCGGGTGCCGCCGCGGTGACGTTCTTGCCGAAGATGACCGAGCACCCGGAGCCGGGAGGAGTGAACTGCATCACTCGGAAGTCCTCACCAGCAGCGAAGTCAGCATCGAGCCGCCACCCGAGCCTCCCGTAAAACTCCTTCGAGCGGTCAACATCCGAGACGGGGATGACGACTATCTCGAGCTTCATGTCGAGTCCAGGGATGCTCGCGTCTCTGGCTTCATTGCTACGTATTTTGTCGTTCATGTTCTTTCCTCCAATGCGTTATTTAAGTCGAAGGTAATGTGCCGTCAGCGGCATCCCGCAGAAAAGCAGATCCGATAGTCATGCAAGCTATCGAGAGGACACCGCTACGAGGTTGCCCTCATTCGCATCCTTAATTGTCTTGCTTACGTTCAGGTCGATCACTTGGGCTTAGGTCGCAAGTTTCGCGACTTTTTTTCCAAGGAAGTCGACAAGCTCGCGATTCACTTCTTCCGCATGCGTCCAGTTTACAGCGTGCGGACCATTCTTTATCGGAACCAGACGCGCTCCCTTGATCAGCTTCGCCGTCCGCTCTCCTGAAGCCGACAGAGGCACAATCCGGTCTGCGTCGCCGTGAATAACCAACGTCGGAACATCGATGACCGCGAGGTTGTTGCGAAAGTCTTCATACCAGGTCGACACGCAAGCAAGGCTGGCTGTGGCAGAGGCGCCCGCGGCTATGTTCCAGCTGGCCTGGATCGCTTGCTCGCTGATTCGCTTACCAAGCAAGACATCGGTGTTGTAGAAATTCTTGAAAAACTCGGTGAAGAACGCGTACCGATCCGCGGCCACGGCTTTCTGGATTCCTTCAAACACATTGCCGTCGACTCCCTCGGGATTGTCGGCGGTCTTGAGAAGATACGGGGGAATGCCTCCGATGATCACAGCCCTGGTCACACCCTTTGATCCGTATTTTCCGATGTAGCGCGCGACTTCACCGCCACCCATCGAGAAGCCAACCAACGAGAAACTATTTAGATTGAGTTTGGTCACGAGCTTGTGGAGGTCTTCGGCGAAGGTATTGTAGTTATAACCGTCGGTTGGCTGGCTCGATTTCCCGAACCCTCTACGGTCATAGGTAATGACGCGGTGACCGGCGGCTAAAAGCACTGGGAGCTGCTTCTCCCATGAAGCGCCGCTAAGTGGGTATCCGTGAATCAGGACAACAGGTTCACCCGAGCCATGATCCTCGTAGTAGAGATCGATCTCAGCAGAGTTTTCTTTACCGACATTAACGAATGTCATTGAGATGCTCCTTTCTTTACGCGCCCGGGACGACGCGTGTTTGATCCGATACGGTTTCGGTTAACGGAGCGCCACCTGGATATCTTAGTACAACGAGCTACAACGAGACAGCAGACGAGAGAGCAGACGCCGATAATGTCCCTGAGAGTAGCGTTGCTAAAAGATAACCGCGTAGCGGTGTCCTATCGGTAGGTTTTGCATGGGTCTGAACCGATCAAGTAGTCGAGCCCGAGGCCGTTTCAAAGGCGAGGTCCATCTGTCGAGCGTCAACCGAGTCAGTCTCGGTGCCCGGACGCCACGCTTGCCAATACCTTTGCATGCGATTCACAAACGCATTGGGCTTCTCCGCATAGATGCGGGCTCCGAGCACCGCTGCCTTCGATTGAAGGAGAACGCGGCGCTGGTCTATAAGCAGGATTAGCTTTTCAACCTCGGCGGGATCCCCCAGCGTCGGGGCTTGCTCAATTGCGGAGCGGCTTAGCATTGCAAGATCGTGATCCTCGCTTAGATAATCCGCGAGCTTGCTCAGTTCCTCAGCGAGAATATCCAACGGTTTGGGCCACATTGGGTTTAGAATACAGACCTGATACCACAGATACTTTACTTGCTTGCGCCACTCGTGAAGGTTATCGGTTGTGCGCTCGACGCTTGCTAATTCAAAACCGGAGCGCCCGCGCTTGTAGACGCGTCTCAGCCCGGGGCGCAGAGCGGAAAACCCGTCATTCTTGATCGGCCATGTTTCGACGCGCTCGCGCGCCGATGACAATCGGACGGCAACCTCAGACAAAGTCTGCTTTCGATGGCTTTGATATTCTGCTCTTGAACGGCGGAGACGCTTTCGCAGCGCTTTGATATCTGAATGCGCAAGCTCTTTGTTAAAGTCTTGGACTAATTCCTCAAGCGTGCCGGCAACGACTGTAGTGTCTCGCGTCTGAGCAAGTTGGCGGCCCAAATCGCGATATTCTTTATTCTCGGTTTTAAAGATGTCGCGCCCGAGTTCCGAGTAGACGAACCGCAGCACCGCCCTGATCTTCTTAAAACAAACTCGAGCCTCATGCACTGCCCGGTCCCGGTTCCGGGTTTTAGCGCTCAAGCGATCGAGCGCCCTGTCGATCTGATCGAGGGTAATACGCTTGATCCCAACAGGTACGGGTTCGGCTTCTTTGAAGCGGTAGCCCATCCAGGTAACCCCCTTTCTTTGTTAACGAGCGAGGCGCCCATTGTTGGCGAAATCACGTGGTTGGTCAAGTCCGCCTGTGTTCCAGTCCGCAAACGTTTTTCACATCGCTGATAGGTGATGCGATGGACACGATTTGGTCACGTGGCGCAATACAGTCATACTCTCGGGTGAGGATTGCGCACACAGATTTTGGGAACCAGGTAGTGCCGATCAACCGTTAGAAAGGTAAGAAGCGGGGTGAATTATGTATTGCCCGAACTGCGGAATGGAAGATCAGAGTCAGAATCAATTCTGTCGGGGTTGCGGAACTTCACTGCACACCGTTCGATCAGCCCTTGAGCATCCAGATGCCATTACGACCTCTGCTGTTACAGCTCGTGAAGAGATCGGACGTGCAGTCGCCGCTAAAATCTCGGAGTTCGAAAAAGCCCACGAACTGCGCCAGGCCGTATATGAAATCCTCCCGGCCATCGATAAGTTCCTGGTATCTCCGGAAGAAAGACGCCTCAACCAAGGAGAACAACGATTGAATCAGATCCGGGAAGGTACGCTTACCTCGTTAGTCGGACTGGCAATCATAATCCCCTTCCTTTTGATAAGTTGGATAATCGCCGAACCAAAAATACTAATCGTTAGCGCCCTGGGGCTAGGAGTGTTGCTGATCGGGTTGGGGATTATTGTTACTGCGTTGTGGTTCAGCGGTATCCCCAGCACCTACCAAAACACTTCAGGTCGAATGCATCGGCAACTCGAAGGCGGTGATGACCCAGAGAGTGTTACGCACCTGAAAGTTCCACCCACTCATTCCGCCTTTGGTTCTATCACCGAAGGAACAACTCGAGAGCTGTGAAGATGAGATCAACCTTACTTAACGCGTTCTTTCGAAAAGAAAGATGCTTGATATTCTATTTTCTTTTGATCATAAATATTTAACTATGACGCGTTCCACACTAGCTATGGCCGGTGGCAAATCCCAACAGTTTTCGGTAAAGGTCGACACGATATTCAACTTTTACAAACCGAAACCGCCGCTTTCGAAGTTTGTGGACAGTTTTTGGCTGTACGAAGGCTACGCGCCGGATGCCAGGACCGAACGTATTCTTCCGACCGGCACGCTCGAACTCGCAATCAATCTCCGCCAAAACGAGCTGAGTTTTTACGACGCCGAACGTCCTGAAAACTGCACCCGTTTGTCCGGTGCGGTCGTTTCAGGTGCGTCTGGGCGCGGCTTCACGCCCGCGAAAGAAGCTTTTATCATCGGGGTTCACTTCAAACCGGGCGGCGCATTTCCGTTTCTCGGACTCCCGGCGGGCGATCTCGCGGACACTCACGTCGATCTGGAAACACTTTGGGGACCGTCGGCCGGTCGGTTGCGGGAGCGCCTTTGTGAGGCAGGAACTTATGCCCAGCGGTTTCAGTTGCTCCAGGAGGCTCTGTTGAGTCGCCTGTGTCACGGCGTGGAACAGCATTACGCGGTTTCGGCGGCGCTGGAAATGTTCGGGATGAGTCAAGCCGGACCGCGAGTCAGGGAGGCCGCAAAGTATCTTGGTCTAAGCCAACGTCGGTTCATTCAGGTTTTCAAGTCGGAAGTGGGCATTACGCCGAAACTGTTTAGCCGGATTCAGCGGTTTCAGCAAACTCGGACTTTCATCCAACACAATCCCTCGATCAATTGGGCGGACCTTGCCGTTGATCTCGGATACTTCGATCAGTCCCATTTCATACGCGAATTTCTCGAGTTCTCGGGTCTTAGCCCGACCGATTACCTAAATCGCCACACACGTTTTATCTAATCCAACATACACGTCAAACGTACCACCTCCCAATTTTATGGTCAGGTCAATTTTTTCCAATACGGAACTCATCCGCTGTTGGATAATGGTGCTATGGTCAAACCAAAATCTATGAAACGAAACTTCGCTCTTATCCTCGCCGCCCTGGCTGCAGCCGCAGTGTTCGGGGGACTTGTGCATGCCGTGCTGGTGGCCGCGAACGTTTCGGAGCCAGCCGCCACAACGGTTTACGGCCTGACCCCCCGGCGACTCTGGGCCACCACCGCCGTTGTGCTGGCGCTGGTCGGCGTGGTCATCGGTGGGCTGGCTCTGCGCCGATCCGCCGGCGGCACCGGTAACGGGACATTTTGGGCCATCGTGGGTCTGGTGGCGGGGCTGATCGCCGTGGTCAACGGCGGGCTGAATTTGGCCATCGCCAAAGGTGGTCCCGGCACCGGCAACGGAGTAGTCGGTGGCGCCGCTGCCCTGGTGCTGGGGCTGATCGCCATGGCCCTCGGTGGGCTGGCTCTGGCCCGCTGTCGCCGTTCGCGCAGCACCGCCTGACACCGTTTGGAACCGTCTGAGCGTTAGCAACAGACAGTGATCGCTAAGGATTCGTGTAATGACGTTTAAAATTGCGCCGCCGTTCCACGCCGATCACGTCGGCAGCCTGTTGCGGCCGGCGGGATTGACCGCTGCTCACCGGCTGCTGAGAGAAGCGAACTTGTCGGCAACCGAGTTTGCATCAGCTCAGGAAAGCGCGATTCGGGAAGTTGTTAAACTCCAGGAGCAGGTCGGGCTGGAGTCGATCACCGATGGTGAATTCCGGCGGGCGTCATATTGGAGTCACTTTGTTGACGCTATTGAAGGAATGGCTGTTCGCAACGCTCTTTTTGTTTTTAGAGACGATCGCGGGACGCAACAATTCACTGCGCCTCAGACCACCGCAAAGCTCCGGCGGAAGCGTCCGATCTCCGTTGAGGAGTTCAGTTTCCTGAAATCACTCACCAGGCGCACGCCAAAGCTGACCATGCCCTCGCCGGCTACGATGCATTTTTGGCTTGGCCGGTCGGGCGTGGACCGCAACGCTTATCCTGATGAGGATGAGTTCTTTTCGGACCTCGCGGTTATTTATCGTGAGGAGATTCGGGATCTTGCCGCCGCGGGCGCTCGATATATCCAGATTGACGATGTGCCGCTTGCGATGCTCTGCGATCCCGCGGTGCGAGAGTCGGTGCACAGCCGCGGTGAAGACCCGGAAGCATTAATAGACAGATACATCAAACTAACAAACGCCGCTCTGGATGGTGGGCCCTCGCAATTGACCGTGGCAATGCATCTCTGTCGAGGAAATTATAAAGGCAAGTGGCTATCCGAGGGCGGATACGAGTACATCGCTCAACGGCTGTTTAACGAAGTTGCCGTTCACGCTTATTTCCTCGAGTATGACACGTCTCGTGCCGGCGATTTCGCGCCGCTTTTGCACCTCCCTGCGGAGAAGGTAGCGGTGCTTGGGTTAGTCAGCACCAAAACGCCGGTTCTGGAATCCGTTGATGCGCTGCAGAGAAGAGTTAGGGAAGCCAATAAATACGTGCCTCTCGAACGTCTGGCCATAAGTCCTCAATGCGGATTTGCCAGCACGGTTGGCGGTAATCCTCTGACAATTGATGATCAGAAGAGGAAACTGGACCTGCTGGTTCGCGTTGCCGCACGGATCTGGTCGTGATCCGCGCGTCCAGGGACCTTCAAAGAGGACGCGGATTAGCTGGCGGATAAAATGACGATCCCGAGTGATCTCGGTTTCGACTCTCAAGCCCTCAGCGCCCATGTTGGGAATCCTTGCGAATCCCCGTCGCCAAGGCCCGAAGGCCTCGACGTCGAAACCCTTGCGGATCTCGTCATCACACTGAAGTTTTGCTTCCCATCAGCACCCCTTGCGGAGCGTCAACGAAACGCAAACTAGAGAATTTCAACCTCAACCTCTCGGGATCGACTCGATTGTTGCCAACCGAGCCCGGTGATACTACCACAGGAATTTCCGCTGTCAACTAAAAAAGTGAGTACGATGAGAAAATTTTTTCTCGCGATCTCCGACACGTGACGAAGCCGCGAAACTATGGATTCAGAGACCTATTTGGACTGCGCCGCCCCGTTCCGCATTTGACGATTTTCGCATGCGTGGCGGCGCTTTTTGCACGTTGCGGGAGACCACTGGCAAACTAGCGCAACTGGAAAGCGCCGCCACGCATGCAAAAACCGTCAAATGCGGAAAGGGCGGCGCAGTCCAAACTGGCAATTGACTCTGCAACCCAGTTGTATAAGAATCAGCCCTCACCTATCGCGCCTTCGATCAACGAGGAATTTCATCATGTCACGAGCCACCTGTTTCAGCGTGCTTGCAATTCTCGCGTTCGCGCTTAGCGCCAGCGATCTACGTGCCCAGACAGCTGCAGTTCCCCGCGCCGAACACCCTCGACCCGACTTTATCCGCGCCGATTGGCAAACACTAAACGGCAGCTGGGACTTCGAGTTCGATGACGCTGATCGCGGTCTCGCCGAACGCTGGTACTCGGGAACAAAACGCTTTAGCAAATCCATACAAGTACCATATTGCTTCCAGAGCAAACTCAGCGGCATCGCCGATACGGCATTCCACGATGTGATTTGGTATCGGCGCTCAATCGAGATCCCGGCAAGCTGGCGCGCCCGGCGCGTGCTCCTTCACTTTGGTGCAATCGATTATGAGGCGTCAGTTTGGGTCAACGGTGACCAAGCGGGGTTTCACCGAGGCGGCCACGTTCCCTTCGCCATTGATATCACCGACCACCTCAAAGCTACCGGTAATGAGATCATTGTGCGCGCTTGGGATCCGTCGATTGACCTCACGCTGCCGCGCGGAAAGCAGTACTGGCAGCCCCGTTCGCAGTCGATCTGGTACACCCGGACTTCGGGCATCTGGCAACCCGTTTGGCTCGAGGCGGCGGACGCGTTGCGCGTGACGCGGCTTCGAATAACACCTGACGTAGATCAATCGCAGGTGAGCATCGAGGCGATCCTTAGTCGATCGGCGCCGGATCTCAAGCTGAGGGTCACAGCTCGGCTGGGTAACAACGTTCAAGCGCAATCGGAGTTGACCTGCAGAAATGCCCGGCCGGTGACGGTCCTTAAGCTAGAGGGTCAGCGGCTCTGGAGTCCGGAGCGACCCACTCTCTACGATCTGACCATCGAGCTTCTGGCGGGCGGCAAAGTGCTTGATACGGTGCAAAGCTACTTCGGCCAACGCAAGGTCAGCACGCACCAGGGCAAGGTCTATCTCAACAATGCCCCTTACTATCTTAAGCTTGTCCTCGACCAGGGTTACTGGCCCGACGGCATTTTAACGCCGCCGACCGATGAAGCAATTCAGTATGACGTCAAGATGACCAAGGCATTCGGCTTTAACGGCGCGCGCAAGCACCAGAAAGTTGAAGACCCTCGGTGGCTATATTGGTGTGACCGGCTTGGTTTGCTCGTCTGGGGTGAGATGGCAAACGCTCACGCATACTCTGATGAGTATGTTTCGCGCTTTGTGGACGAATGGCAGCAAATCATCGCGCGAGATTACAACCATCCCAGCATCATTACCTGGGTGCCAATCAATGAGAGCTGGGGAGTTGGCGATATTCTCACCAATGCCGCCCACCAGGCCCACGCCAAGACAATGTATTACCTCATCCGCTCGCTCGATCAGACCCGGCTGGTCATTGATAACGACGGATGGGAGCACACCGACGCGACCGACCTATTTACGATTCACGACTATGAGCGATCCGGTGAGCAGTTGTCGGCGAAGTACAAAATCCTCGAGAGCGACCAAAAGAGCATTCCGCGCAATCACAAGGAGGTCGTCGCTTTCGGGTATCGTTACAATGGCACGCCGATCCTGATGACCGAGTTCGGCGGCATCGCTTACAGGGTTGGGGGTGTGAAGACCGAAAATGAGTGGGGCTACTCCGGAATCGAGCCGACCAAAGAAGCAATGCTGGAGCGGTTGAACGGCCTGGTTAAGGCCCTGAGAAACAACCAGGCAATTGCGGGCTACTGTTACACTCAGCTCACCGACGTTGAGCAGGAGATCAACGGTCTGATGACCTATGATCGAAAACCCAAAGCATCACCGGAAGAGTTTGCGAAGATTCTCAATCAATAATTCGACACCTTATTTGAAGTGCGCATGCGGAGCGAATCGTTCTTTCAACTCCGACGTGAATCACTTTGGGAGAGCGAACGCGACATAACTGCCGCCGGGAGGGTCCTTCGATTTTCCACCTCCGGCCGCGATGACGACGAACTGCCTGCCGTTGACTTCATATGTTGCCGGCGTGGCATTGCCAGCCGCGGGCAACGTTGTCTCCCAGAGCAGCCTTCCGGTTTTTTTATCAAATGCGCGAAACTTTTTGTCAAAGCAGGTCGCGCCGATAAACACTAGTCCGCCGGCTGTAACAATCGGGCCGCCGTAGTTTTCGCTTCCGGTATTTCTGTTTCCCAAGGCGACGAGCTCCGGGTACTCTCCAAAAGGTATCTGCCATGCGTACTCTCCGGTATTAAGATCTAGTGCGTTAAGAGTTCCCCAGGGTGGTTTTATCGCGGGGTATCCGTCGGGATCGAGGAATTTCTTGTACCCGTCGCTCTGGTACTTCATCTCCATCGCGGGTTGTCTCGGGTCGCTGACATTGCTCTGCTCACCTTTCGTTACATAATCAACAACCGCCTTTACGCCCCGGTACCCAAGTCGTGCGAACGACGGCATCCGTCCACTACTCTGAAAGAGAAGGGTTATCAACTCCGATTCGGTATAGCGCTCATCTATACCGCGAAGCGACGGGAATTCGGGAGGCGCTCCCGTAAAGTCCGCTCCGTGACAGGTCACACATTCGCTCGTGTAAAGCTCCTTACCGTTTACTCGCCCGCTGGTGCGTGGTGATTCGATCATCGTCAGGATCCAGGCCATCTCATTCGAGTTCACGTAGAGCAGTCCAGTCTGTGGATCAAAGGCTGATCCACCCCACTCGGCTCCTCCGTCATAGCCCGGGAAGATTATAGTCCCTTCGCGACTTCCCGGGATAAACTGGCCGGCGCTGCGGAATTTCTTGAAACGCTCGAGCACCGCATTATGGGCTTCGGGCGTACGCTCCGTGAGATCGTTGAGGGTCAGTCGCTGTCGAGCAAAGGGTTTGGGCTTCTGTGGTAAAGGCTGGGTCTCGGCGACTACTTCTCCCTCGATGTCAGATGCCGGGTACTTCTGGTATTCAATGGGCAACAGCGCTTTGCCGGTCTCGCGCTCGAAGAGATAAACGTGCCCGGATTTGGTCGTTTGAGCTACAACGTCTACAAGCCGATTATTGCGCTTGATTGTGACCAGTGTGGGCGGAGACGGAAAGTCACGGTCCCAGATGTCGTGACGCACGGCTTGAAAATGCCAAACCCGCTTCCCGGTGTCCGCTCTCAGCGCGATCAAACAATTTGCGAACAGATTGTCGCCCGTCCGATTTGCACCGTAGAAATCGTATGCAGGTGAGCCGGTAGGAATGAATACAAGACCGCGTTTGGCGTCCAGCGCCATTCCCGCCCAGTTATTCGCGCTTCCAATATACTTCCAGGCGTCCGCCGGCCATGTCTGGTAACCAAATTCGCCGGCGCGAGGAATCGTGTGGAAGGCCCAGCGCAACTTACCGGTCCTGACGTCATAAGCTCGAATATCTCCCGGCGGCGTGGGCAGAGCCTCGCTGGTTATGCTTCCGACGATCAGCAGGTCTTTGTAGATGATTCCCGGGGTGCTTATCGAGACCATCTCTTTAGCGCCTGGCCGCAGGTTATCGCGCAGATCAATTCGTCCGGCAACTCCAAACCCAGCGACCGGCTTTCCGGTTTTCGCATCCAGTGAGTAAAGAAACTGACGTACGGCGACAAAAATCCGCGATTGCTTGCCATCAGACCAGTAAGTAACTCCACGATTGCGCATCTTCGCGAGAACCTTTCTGCCCTGATGAGGATCGAACCTCCAGAGCAGGCTCCCGGTCGCAGCGTTGAGAGCAATGACATTTACCTTTGGAGTAGTAGCGTACAACACGCCGTCAACAACAAGCGGATTGCATTGCATTTCCGAGCCGGGATAAGCATCACCGGAGTCAAAGGTCCAGGCGACTTTCAAATTCGTGACATTCTCACGGTTGATCTGGTTCAGGCTCGAGTAGCGAGTACTTTCCGCTACTCCGCCGTATATCGGCCAGTCCTTGCCGGCGGCAGCCTGCATTCTCTGCGCGTGTGTAATGTTGCTATGACCAAATAGATTGAGTGTTACGAGAGTGGAAAACGTGAGCGTGACTGTTATGCGAGTCAGCCGTTTCGCGGAAATCACGGGATCCGCGATTAAACAATCACGTCGAGACCGGCTAATCATCTTGTCGTTGATCATAGGGCCAGGGAGCTTGAGTGAAGAGTGCGCCGTCTACCCAGATAGTCTGTCCGCTAACGAAAGATGCTTCCTTACTCGCAAGAAAAACAACGACATTGCCGACATCCGCTGGAGTACCGACGCGTCCAAGCGGAGTGATCGTGCCCCAGGTCGCTGCGTAGTCGGGGGCTTCCGACCTTGTTCGTTCGATTTCGATAGCACCGGGCGCCACGCAGCTCACCCGGATACCATACCTCCCAAGTTCTACCGCGGCGACTTTGGTGAACATCTCGATTCCACCCTTGCTCGCGGTGTATGACGCGAGATGCGGGAAAGGAACTTTGTTACACCCGGAGCCGACATTAACAATAGAGCCGCCGCCATGCTCCTTCATGTGTTTCGCCGCGAACTGAGTGCAAAGAAAGGTGCCCTTCAGGTTGGTGTCGATGACCCGATCCCAATCCAACTCACTCAGATCCAATAGCGGTTTCCACTTCTGCACGCCCGCATTGTTCACCAGGATGTTGAGTTGATCAAAGCGGCCCAACACAAGGTCGAACATCTCTTTCACCCGGTCGCTCGAAGCTACATCCGCCCGAACGGCAAACGCCTCGACCCCGAGTTCTTCAATCTCGGCAACGGTTTGTTCGGCAGCGGCTGCCTCGGAGTGATAATTGACGGCCACGCGGCAACCCGCCCGCGCCAGTTCAAGCGCGATGCCCTTCCCAACTCCTCTACTTGCTCCCGTAACGAGCGCTGTGTAGCCTTGCAGTCTCTTGCTCATTGTTCTTTGCGTCACTTCAATGGCGGGCTCAGCGGTGTTCAATTCTCAGCCGAACGCTCAGTACGAATTGTGATGTGTAGTCGCATCGCTGGACCGACGGTCGGATTATACTGCGACCGGTGTGAATTGCAACGCCGCACATTTTTTGTTTAAGTCACCTTCAGCCCGAAGCGCGGCGTCCTGGTTGTTGCAATCTCAATCCGGCGCGGGTTAGCGAATTGGCGCGCCTACCGACTATCATCGGAGGAAACATGGGACTGTTGAGACACCTCACTCGTTTGGCCCTGCTCTCCGTAATTTCCACAGGCTTGGTATATGGAGCTCAGAATCCCGATGCCCGAATTCCGGTGGTCCTATCAACCGATGTTGGCAACGAGATCGACGACCAATGGACCATAACCTACCTGTTGCTTCAACGCCGGTTCGACGTACTTGGCGTCATGTCGGCACATGCTCCGACGATTACGGCGCCCGCCGGGCAGACGTCTTACCGCATCCTCGTCGACGTGGTCGAGAACCGTTTGGGGATGAGAACGCATCCGCCACTCATTGAAGGCGGCAGTATGCCCATGGAGAACGCCAAGGCCCCGCGCTCGAGCCCGGCAGTCAACTTTCTCATTGAGACTTCTCGGCGCTTCTCGAAGGACAATCGACTTACAGTACTGATGATTGGCGCGGGCACGGACGTAGCGTCGGCAATCCTCACCGACCCGACGATCGTCGAACGGGTGCGCGTCATTCAAATGGGCTTTAATGATGAGCAGGGTGGCAGCGAGTTCAACGTAGCCAACGACGTGCACGCGGTGCAGGCGATCCTCGACTCAAACGTGCCGCTGGTCGTAGGACCTGGCAAAGCATGCCGCGCCAGCCTTTCGCTGACCTTCGATCAGGCACGGCAAATGTTAGCGAAGCGCGGAGCGATTGGCGCCTGGCTCTGGGAGGAATATCAAGCGTGGTACTTTCGCTATGTCAAGCCTCTCAGGGTAAACGACTTTTCTAAGCCCTGGGTGATTTGGGATAACATTACACTGGCCTACGTGTTGGGAATGACCACCCAGGATACGCTGCCGCGGCCCCGACTGCGCGACGATATGACTTTCGAGAAAGTTAAGACTGATCAGACCGTCACCTGGATTACGGATGTTGATGAGCAGCGAATGTGGGCCGATTTCCTGAGCCTCGTGGACGAATACCAGCGAACGCACGCGATTGGCTCTAGAGCTATGAACCACCGTCTGACGTTCATGTTGCCCTAAACAATGAACAGTATGTAGATGTAGCGTAGACTGTCAGTCTGCGCATCTCGAATCGCGCAACATTCAATCGTAGCGCGCAGACTGGACAGTCTACGCTACATATCGCGCTGGAGGACTCTTGACCATGAAACTTGCGATCACAGGTATTCTCGCTGTACTCCTGTTTGGATTCAACACTCGCTGGGCAGCATCGGAGGATGATCGCGCGACGTCCGGCTGGGATCGGGAAAGCGCCGCGAGATATTTGGACGAGCGAATGCAAGTCTGGTTCGCCAATGGCAAGAGACTCCGAACGGGCCAGTCGGAGACGGTCTGCGTTTCGTGCCATACGACCGTCCCGTACGTGCTGGCCAGACCGGCCCTCAGGCGGGCGATGCATGTGAGCGCCGCTACACCCGAGGAAGTGAGACTCTTTGAGGAAACCAATCGACGCGTGGAGAGCTACGGCGCCCACCAGTACCTCTATGACCACAGCGAGAGCAAAAAGACGGAATCGCGAGGGACCGAGGCAGTGCTCAACGCACTGATCCTGGCCAGCGCCGACGCCGCACAAAGCCGGCGAGAGTCGAGCGCTGCGACCCAACAAGCCCTCAAGCGATTGTGGGAGACACAACGGCCCGACGGAGCGTGGGACTGGCTGAATTTTGGGCTTGAGCCATTCGAGACCGTTGGCGGCGTCTATTATGGCGCCACTCTGGCAGCCTTGGCTGTCGGAAGCACGCCAGGCTCCTCCGCCAGCCGCGAGGCCCAGACGAAAGCCGGACTAGCCAGGCTGCGCGCATATTTGAAGGACGAGTACTCTGCGCAAAGCCTTTTCAATCGGGTTTGGCTGCTGCTGGCCTCGGCTCGTTTGAATGACTTGCTGACCAGCGCGCAGCGCTCTGCGCTGATAACCGAGATTCAAGGCCGGCAACGCGACGACGGGGGATGGGCCCTGGATTCGCTCGGTGCCTGGAGGTGGAGCAAGAGCGCTGCGCCGTTTCGGGCGCCTGGAACGCTGGACACTTCACTCCTCGGAACGTCGGATGGCTATGCAACCGGGTTGATCGTTTACACCCTCAGGCAAGCCGGCCTGCCAGCCGGTCAGCCAGCTATCAGCAGGGGCTTACAATGGCTCAGAGCCAATCAGCAAGACGTGCAAGTCGGTCAGCACAGTTGGCGAGCGTGGCGCGCTCATTCGCTCAACTTTGACCGCGAGCACGGGGGCGAGAAAGGGGAACCCTGGCGCAGGATGTTCATGTCTGACTCGGCGACGGCTTTTGCCGTACTGGCGCTGGTCGCCTCCGATTAAGTGAGCTACAAGCTCAGCCTATACGTCGCAAAGCGCTATTGCTTCGCGCAATGATGTAAGCGGGTCGCGGGTCGGCACGAACTCATGCGCTACATAGCCCTTGAATCCCGTGTCGGCGATAGCTTTACAAACAGTCGCCCAGTTTAATTCCTGTGTCGCATCGAGCTCGTGACGGCCGGGCACTCCGCCGGTGTGATAATGGGCTATCTGGCCGTGGTTTTCACGGATAGTGCGAATAATATCGCCGTCCATGATCTGCATATGGTAAATGTCGTAAAGCAACTTCACGCGCGGCGAACCAACAACCTTGATTACTTGTAATCCAAAAGAGATATGATCACCTTGATAGTCTTTGTGATCTACTTTGCTGTTTAGCACCTCAACACAAACATTTACTCCGTGATCCTCCGCGACCTTCTTGATCCTGTTTAATCCGATCACGCAGTTCTCGGCAGCTTCTTCATTGCTCATGCCTCGCCGGTTTCCGAAAAACGCAATCAAATTGGGCACACCGGCCTTCGCAGCCGCCGGAATAGTCTTTTCCAATCCCCGCACTATCACGTCGTGGTTGGCCTTGTTGTTCAAGCCATCCGGGATCTTTGCTCCTTCCGAGGGGTAGCCCATTGAGCAAACCAACCCGTTCTTGCGAGCGGTTTCCCAATCTTTTTCCTCTAGCAGATCGATAGCAGGCAATCCCATTTCGGAAATTGCTTTACAAAAGTCCGGAAGCTTGAACTGCCTTTGATAAGGCCACCACGACACCGATTGTTTCAAGCGTCCGTTCTTGACGATCCGTTGTGCTCCGTATGAGACTCCGCCAATCTTCGGAACCAGGAGTGCGCCAACTGACGCCGTGCCTATTTTCACGATAGCTTCGCGTCTGCTTATTGTGACCACAATTATCTCCTTTAATGTGAAACAACCGGACGGCTCTTGTCCCTGCGAGAAACAACCAGCTGGTACTCAGGAATCTCCGTAACTTGCTCCGACTTATTTGCTGTGATACGGTTTCGCCGATCCTTACAGCACCATATCTGTCACGTTCGCACTTTGGATTCGCCATTGTATTCATAGGAGACTGCATTGGCCAGTAAGAAAGTTTATGACGCGATCATAATCGGCTCGGGCGCATCCGGCGGGATGGCTGCGAAGGAGTTGACCGAGCGGGGCTTTCAAGTGCTGGTGCTCGAGGCCGGCCCGCCGGTGATTCCTGAGCGTGATATGAACTCGCATCAGTGGCCTTTTCAATCGATGTATCGCGGATTCGGACCTCCGGGGTGGAAAGGCCACGACCAATGGATGCAGGATACGGCAAGCGAATTCAGCCGTCATTTCTACGTCAAAGACACCGAGCACCCTTACACAACCGAACCCGGAAAACCGTTTATGTGGGTTCGAGCTCGAATCGTCGGCGGAAAGACTTTGCACTGGGGACGGTTCTCCTGGCGCCTTTCCGATTTGGACTTCAAAGCCGCGAGCCGCGACGGGTTCGGTGACGATTGGCCCATCAGCTATGCGGAGATCGCGCCCTACTACGACCGAGCCGAAGAGTTTATCGGTGTGAGCGGAAACCAGGACGGAATACCACATCTGCCCGATGGAAAGTTCATGCCGCCGATGCCGCTCACATGCGGCGAACAGCTGCTGCGCAAAGGAGCAGGCAAGACCGGGCGGCGCGGGATCACTTCGCGCGTCGCGATGCTGACGGGTCCGCCAAAGCCCTGGATGAAACGTCGCCGCAAGTGTCACTACTGCGGCAACTGCGGCGAAGGCTGTGATGTCGGCGCGATGTTCAACTCTCTTGTTTCTACCCTTCCGATTGCCGAAGCGACCGGACGAATGACGCTCAGACCAAATTCTATCGTTCGTCACCTCGTCGTGGACACCAACACTGGCAAGGCAAAAGGCGTGGCGTTTGTAGACCGCGTCACTCATCAAGAACAGGAGGCTTTCGGCAAGGTAATCATTGTCGCCGCGTCGACGCTTGAATCGACGCGCATCCTGTTTAACTCGAAATCACGACAGCATCCAAACGGTTTGGGGAATTCATCCGGCGCGCTTGGTCATTATCTTGTGGACCACTGGGGCGGGATCGGTGCGGGCGGCTTTTTTAACATACTGGCTGGTCGTGATCCGCTTAATGAGGACGGTAAAGCATCGGGGCTTTATATCCCTCGATTTCGAAACATCGACAAAGATACGCGGCATGAGCGATTCATTCGAGGCTACGGATTTGAGTGCGGCTCGGCCACTTACATGTATCCCGGCGTCGCGAAAGACGCGTGGCACGCGCCGGGGTTTGGCTCTGAGTTCAAGAAACGAGTGCGTCATTACTACACCGCGCCGGTCTGGATGACTACGCGCGCCGAGATGCTGTCGAGGTTTGAAAATCGGGTGGAGATCGATCCGAACGGAGTGGTGGACGCGTGGGGGATACCAGTGTTGAAGATTCACATTCAACACTCGGATAACGAGCGTGAGATGGCTAAAGACGCCGCCCAGGCCAGCGAAGAGATTTTGAAGGCGGCGGGAGCTGAGGTGACCTGGAAAGGCGGCGAGTTGACCGCTCCCGGTCGAATCATTCATGAGTTGTGCACTGCGCGAATGGGAAGTGATCAGAAGACTTCGGTGCTCAACAAGTTCAATCAATGCTGGGATGCGAAAAATGTATTTGTGACCGACGGCGCGGCCTTTGTGTCGAGCGCCTGTCAGAATCCGACGCTGACAATACTCGCGCTCACGATGCGCGCCAGCGAGTATATCGCGGATGAATACAAGCGCGGTAACTTGTGAGGGCAAGTCCTCATTACCACCGCGCTTCAGTCAGGTGTACAGAAACCGAAGTTTGTCTAACCGCGTAGCGGTGTCCTATCGATAGCATGTGTGGCTTGGGCGACACCAGTGGGCCGCGTAGCGGTTACCTGTTCTTCTTGAATTGACTTTTACTGCCGGAGGTAACCGCTATGCGGCCCAGGGAGTCGCCCAGGCCACACAGGCTATCGATAGGACACCGCTACGCGGTTATCCTTTGTTGGTTTGTAGACTCACTTCAGTGAGTGTCTGCCGGGTGTTAATGAGATTCTTATTGTGCCGCGCAAATCGGAGGGTCTGTCTGTGAATCAGGTAGAAAAGAAATCAAGCCAAAGGCAGCCGGTGCGGCGCCAGGCGGGTGCGCGCCGCATTTATTCGATTGCCGCCTGGCCCAAGCAGCGCTCCTTCGACGGCGGCCTCAAACTTGGCGGCAGGGATTATGAATTCTCCTACACCCCAACTCGAGCGGAAGCTGTTAAGAACCTCCTGCAATTGACCGGGCGGCTCGCGGTAGTCGATTCGCGTGGTCGCGTTCGCACGCTCGACGCAGTGCGCGCGACGCTTGCAAACACGCAAGGCGGCGTGGGCACCGCGCCAATTCGTAGACAGATAATCGCCACCGAAGCGCCTATCGGCGCCCAAATAACTTCACAGCAAAAACAGCAGGTCGCCGGTGAGACGGAAAAACAACCGGCCGCCAGGCAGAATGAACAAGCCAGGGGTTCTCTGCCGGTAACTGAAAATACCGGACCAACTTCGTATTGCGGAGTGCTCTACTTTCACTTCGCGCCGCTTGATTCCGCAGCGCTTGGTGTGCAGGCGGATTTGTCCAGGGTTCAACTCAACGTGCGTCTCGAGACGCGCGACGACACCGCCAGGACGCTTCACGGATTGTATTGCTATGTCGTGGATGCGCTTTACAGCCAGCGGGCTGACGAGAAGTTAGCTGCCGCTGCCATTAACGAGCTTAATCGCATTTTTTCCGGTTGAATTGAGAATCTACTTCTAACGGTACAGGTATGACCATCACACAATTCGAGCCGAAATTCATGAAGATTGGCGTGCTAACAGCAGCCCTGCAGGAGCTTACGCCGCGCGAAGTGCGCGATGCCGATCCTGATCGAGCAATCGAGGATTGGGCTACATTTGCACATGAGATCGGCGTGGACAACATACAGCTCTCAGCCGCGCTTCATCCAACTGAAAGTGATGTTCCAGCCGAAGCAATGTTGGATCCCGTGGCTAATACGCTCGACTTGCGGGAGCCTTTCAATTCGGCCCGCGCGAAACGGGTGCTTGCCGCATTAAAGGAGTATGAGATCGGTCTATCGGACCTCGCCTACTTTGACAATATGCTTCACGACGATCCGATCGTAAGACAGAAAAAACATGACTTCATGCTTCGGGTTTTCGACGCCGCAGTCTTATTGGGAACCGAAGCGGTCTGTGGATTTGTTGGGAGAAATCAAACTCTAGGCATGGATCAAAATCTCAAAGATTTTGAGGAGCATTTTATCCCTCTGTTGAAAGAGGCAAAATCACGACACTTGACCTACCGTGTTGAGCAATGTCCGATGCCCGGATGGACGACCAGCGACAACTACCATAACAACATTGCCTATACTCCCGGCACCTGGATAGCTCTACACCAAATCTGCGAAAAGCATGGAGTTGGGGATCAACTGCGAATTCATTATGACCCTTCACACGCGATACTGATGGGACAGGACACCCGCTCGATTTTTCAATACTTGAAAGACACAGGCTACAACTTCCTGATCGGCGGCTTTCATGTCAAAGGGCAGGTCATCGATACAAAGGGAGTTTCCGCGTGGGGATATGGCGGTCAGACCGTCCAGCGCGGAGACTGGGTTGATGGCAAGCCGTCGGAAAACCCGGCGGATCAAGCTAATGCGTGGTTAAAACAAACCGTGATAGCCGAGCACGAGTTGCCCGGAACAGCCCATCACGACCCGCTTGCGTATCTGCAAAATCGAACCGTGGACTGGCTCGATCACCAGCTTGCAGCGCGCGAGTTGCTCAAGCTGGATGTGCCCAACACCCACCTGGTAATCGAACACGAATATCCACCGGCAAGAATCCAGGAAAAGGAGCGCCTCCAGCCTGTTCTGAAAGGCTCGATCGCCTTCGCCCGCAAGATCGACGAAGCGGCAGCGTGCATGTATGCCCTACAGCGCGAGGTGCTTCCCGCTCAGGGCATTCCGGTTCAGGGAATCGGCCGCGAAGCGTATCGCTCTTGAACTTCAACCTGCGGATTCCCATCTAGCTGAGGCAGACGCGCGTTCAATCGCGTCAAGCACCCTCTGATTTCGCACACCATCTTCAAAGTTGGAGGTAGGGATTTCCTGTTTATCGATTGCGCGAAGCAGGTCGCACACTGTGTGAATAAAGGTGTGGTCGTACCCGATGATGTGTCCCGGAGGCCACCAAGCATCAATGTACGGATGCCTGGCATCGGTAACCATTATGGTTTTGAAACCGCTATTGGGTCCCTCTTCAATATAGAGCTCGAGCTCATTGAGCCTCTCAAGATCAAAGGCGACGCTTCCCTTGCTGCCGTTAATTTCGAATCGCAGGTGATTTTTGTGTCCAAGCGCGAAGCGCGAGGCCTCGATTGTCCCGACTGCTCCGTTTTCAAACCTTATTAAAGAGATCGCCGCGTCATCTACGTCGACCGGAGCTGTCTTATCAGAATCGGGAAGACGGCGCTCTTTGATAAAAGTCTCAAGGCGCCCCGCGACTTCTGTGATTTCGCCAACGAGAAAGCGAGAGAGGTCAGCGGTGTGAGATACGAGATCGCCGAGCGCGCCCGAACCTGATCTCGCTTTTTCCAACCGCCACACTCGCGGAAACTCGGGATCAACAATCCAATCTTGCAGGTATGTCCCGCGATAATGGTAGAGCTTGCCAATGCTTCCTTCATCAATCAGTCGCTTCGCGAGGACCACCGCGGGAGCGCGCCGATAATTGTGACAGAGCATGTGAATGCATGAATTGCTGCGGACCGCCTCAAGCATGCGTTCGGCTTCGGGCAGCGTATTAGCAAGCGGCTTTTCACAGAAGACAACCTTTTTTGCTTCAGCGGCAGCAACCGCGATCGGCATATGCATATCGCCAGGCGTACAGATGTCGATCACATCAATGTCGGCGCGTTCAACGACCTGTTGCCAGGAAGTCGAATGTTCCTGCCAGCCATAGTTCTCGGCGGCGTTCTTGACTGCGGCTTCGTCGCGTCCGCAGATCACTTTCATAACCGGTTCGACGGGAAGATCGAAGAATCTGCTTACTTGCCTCCAGGCATTGCTGTGGGCTTTGCCCATGAAGCGGTGGCCAATCATCGCTATGTTAAGTCTCCTCTTCATGCCGGCGAAGGTACTTTCTCCAGCGTCTCAAGTCAAGGTAGATCAAAAACTGAATCCTTGGGGCCGCGCTCCTTGAGCCTCTAAAAAGATAGGCTGAACATTTCCGGAATCCCCTACCGGGAGGTTGGGGATCTAACTCCAGCCTACAGCAGCGCACCCCAGCGCCTCTCCGAGTTTACGTTGACATTTTTGTGCGTTCAAAAGTAACTTCTGGGCACAATCTGTCTGAGAGGACAAAAAAAAATGATTCGCACGATTTGCCTCGTTGTCATAACGGCAGCCTTTTTAGGAATTGCTGGTGCAACTCGCCGCCACTCAGTCTATTCCTATTCAGAACTGCAAGCTGCCGCGAGCACTCTGCAAGAGCGTCTCGGTCATCAGGCTGATGCAAAACTTCTGATCGTGCACGCTGACGATTTGGGAATGGCCCACTCCGTCAACGCCGCTACGATTAAGGCTTTCGAGAGTGGGTTGGTTAACTCTGGAAGCATCATGGTCCCTTGTCCGTGGTTGCCTGAGATCGCCGCCTACGCACAAAGCCACCCCGAGGCCGATCTCGGATTGCACCTGACTCTGACCAGTGAATGGCGCTTCTATCGCTGGGGGCCAGTGTTGCCGAAAGACCGCGTAACCTCCTTACTGGATAACGGCACCTATCTCTATCCCACAGAGACCGAAGCAGCAGCCCGCATAAAAGCAACGGAGGTTGAATCCGAGATACGCGCGCAGATCGACCGCGCTCGTGCCTTTGGCATAAAACCTACGCATCTCGATTCTCATATGGGCACACTCTATCAAAACAAGACGTTGTTCGAGATACTTCTGCGAGTAGGGCGCGACAATAAACTCCCTGTTCTACTGCCCAAAGATATGCTTGCAGCAAGCGAGCTATCTGCATTACTCACTCAGAAGGATATCGTCATAGACAGAATGATCACCATCGGACCCAATGTACCGGCCGACGGCTGGTCTAAGTTTTATTCCGACGCAATAAAGAACTTGCGACCGGGTGTCACCGAACTTATAGTCCATATTGCGTACGATGATGAAGAAATGCGTGGCGCAACCGTAGATCACCCAGACTGGGGCGCCGCATGGCGGCAGCGCGACTTTGAGTTCCTCACCAGCGCTACATTCCGTAGCTTACTCAAGGAGAATAATATTAAGCTCGTAACCTGGCGGGAGATCGGGAGAGCACAGTACGCGGAGCGCTAGGCGTGGCCAGCAAGTTTCTGGTTTTCGATCGGACAGGCGCCTTAAACATTATGACTAACTCGGTAAGTCGCCGTTCCTTTCTTTTAACATCTGCTAATGCCATCGGTGGAGTGCGTCTTATGAGAATGGCTGGAGAAGGGTTTTCTGTAGAAGACAAGGCGCCGCTCTTTCGGATATCTCTTGCAGAATGGTCTCTTCACCGCACTTTATTTGCGGGCAAACTTGATAACCTGGACTTCGCCCGGACGGCAAAAGACGATTTTGGAATTGAGGCCGTCGAGTACGTCAATCAATTCTTCAAGGACAAGGCAAAAGATCAGAAATACCTCGCCGAGATGAAAAAGCGAGCTAGCGATCTGGGAGTGTTGAGTCTGCTTATTATGATTGACGAGGAAGGGGCGTTGGGAGATCAGAATGAGTCTCGACGCAAGCAAGCGGTCGAAAACCATTACAAATGGGTTGAGGCTGCCAGGTTCCTGGGATGTCACTCGATTCGGGTGAACGCCCAGAGCCAAGGCAGCTATGAGGAACAAATCGAGCGTGCTGCCGATGGCCTGCGACGGTTGACCGAATTCGGAGCCGAACACGAAATCAACGTCATTGTGGAGAATCACGGAGGTCTGTCTTCCAACGGCGCCTGGCTTGCCTCGGTCATAAAGAAAGTCAACCATACGCGTTGTGGCACCCTGCCTGATTTTGGGAATTTCAATCTGGGTAACGGCCAGCAGTATGACCGCTACAAGGGCGTCCAGGAGATGATGCCGTTCGCTAAGGCTGTCAGCGCGAAGTCAAATGATTTTGACGAACAAGGAAATGAAATAAAAATTGATTACCGACGTATGATGAAAATCGTTCTCGACGCAGGTTACCGAGGGCACGTTGGCATAGAGTATAGCGGAGATCGATTGAGTGAACACGATGGCATCCGCGCGACAAAAAGGTTGCTGGAACGAGTGCGCGCGGAATTAGCCAAAACGTACTAGACACTTCTCCACTTTATCGAACAGACGAATATGACTGGGAGAAACAGTATGCCGCGTTCGAAAGAATATCTGCAGAGGAAAAGCAAAGTTCGCCGGCGTGAATTCTTACTTGGAGCCGGTTCCGCGACCGCGGCCCTCACTATTGTGCCGCGCAGGGTGTTGGGAGGGTCTGGCTACGTCGCGCCGAGCGACAAAATTACGGTTGCTTGTATAGGCGTGGGCGCTCAGGGCACGCGAGTAATGATGGATTTCTTGAAGCAGCCGGATATCCAGATCATTGCAGTTTGTGATGTTAACAAAGAGAGTGGCGACTATGTCGAGTGGTGGCCAGGCGAGTTGCGCGAAAAACAGCGAGCGCTTCTCGGCAGCAGTCATTCGGATTGGGGACATGATTGGAAGGGGGGCACTGCGGGACGCGAGCCTGCGCGGCGCCTGGTCGAAGCTTATTATGCTGCGCAAACACTATCAGCTAAGTATAAGGGCTGTGCTGCATACATTGACTATCGCGAGCTACTGGAAAAAGAAAAAGATTTGGATGCGGTGATCGTGGGCACACCCGATCATACTCATACGGTGATCTCGATCGCCGCCATGAGGAAGCGCAAGCACGTCCTCTGCCAGAAGCCGATGACCCATTCGATCCAGGAAGCGCGTCGGATTGCGGAGGTCGCACGCGAGACCAAAGTGGCGACGCAAGTGACTATCAACAATCAAGCCTCTGAGGACACAAGGTTACTATGCGAATGGATCTGGAGTGGCGCGATCGGATCAGTGCGCGAAGTCCACAATTGGTCAACCCGGCCTTTCTGGCCTCAAGGGATTGAGCGGCCCGCGGGTGAAGAGCCTGTCCCCGGTTCGCTGGACTGGGATTTGTGGCTTGGCCCAGCGCCGTTTCGACCCTACAGCCGAGTCTATTTACCGTTTGCCTGGCGAGGCTGGTACGATTTTGGAGCCGGTGCGCTAGGCGACATGGCCTGTTACAGCTTCGACACAGTATTTCGCGTGTTGAAGTTGAGGTCGCCAGAGAGCGTTGAGGCTAGCTCCACCAAGACCTTTAAGGAAACGTTCCCGATCGCTTCGGTGATTCACTTCTACTTTGGCGCCCGAGGGGATATGCCGCCCGTAAGGTTAACCTGGTACGACGGCTCGCTGCGGCCGCCGCGCCCTGCCGAGTTGGAAGAAGCGAGAGAGATGGGTCTTGAGAATGAAGGTCTGCTATTTATCGGCGACAAAGGAACGATAATGTGTGGATTTCACGGACAGAAGCCGCGCCTGCTTCCCGAGTCAAAGATGAAGGACTTCACACTGCCACCCAAAACGCTACCGAGATCCGCGGGTAACAACGAGGAATGGATCAAGGCATGCAAGGGCGGCACACCCGGCGGAGCGAACTTCGAGTTTGAAGGGCCGATAACAGAAGCGGTTCTCCTGGGAACCGTTGCTTTGCGAACGGGGAAGAAACTATATTGGGATGGACCCGGTATGAAAGTCACTAATGCTGCTGATGCGCAGCAATATGTACGTGCCGAATATCGTCAGGGATGGACCTTGTAAATTCCTACGCGTGACGATTTTGTTATGGGACGGCGAACGGTAGATGTACGATCAATGTGCATAAATTGAAAAAGGGCGAGCGTCAAACAGTGTCAAAACAAATCCTACTTGCTCTGTTGGGAACGGCCGTAACGGCTATGCTGTTAACTTCTGAGAGAGGCCAGGGGCACCCCATTAACACTGGCGGCTCGACCGGCGATCCAATCGATCGCGCGAGACCGAATGTTCTTTATCTTACCCATTCGGCTGGATTCAAACACCAGGTTCTCCCGCTATCCCAGAAAATCTTTAAAGAGATTGGCGAGCAGACACACGCTTTTGAGTTAACCGCGACCGATGATTGCTCGGTTCTGAGCCGCGAGGGACTGAAAAGGTATGACGCGGTAGTGTTTTACACCACAGGAGAGTTACCAATTTCTGATGAACAAAAAGCGGCGTTTCTGGACTTCATTAGATCGGGTAAAGGCTTCGTCGGCATTCACAGCGCAACAGATACTTTTTACAAGTGGCCCGAAT
>DASRIZ010000406.1:0-38364 GCA_035649735.1 Blastocatellia bacterium
CTAATGTCGGAGGGGCCGCCCTCGGCGATGAGACTGATTGTATTTGGGCCCTCGACTAGCATCGAGTATGGGACAGGGAAGCTCTGAACCGCCTGCCGCCTGCCGTCAAATACGACGCGTCCAAGGAGACTTCCGTTGAGCGACACGGTAACCTGATGGTCGGTATTGCCCGGGAGGTCGGTGACCCCTTGAAGGGCTACTTCAACCTTTCCATTCAAAGTAGAACTCTCGTCGATCGAACTTATCGTGATCGTTTGCTCGACACGCTGAGAGGTTATCACTCGACCAAAGAAGTTCTCGGCTTCCCCGTTTAGCAGGCCCGAAAAGTAGATGGTCCTTTCCCTGCTCTCCAGGGAATAATTGAAGCTGTTTGCGCCGCCCGGCTTGGCGTGAGTCTTTATGACGTCAATCCGGCGTCCTCGCGATGACCCTTCGACCAACCAGTAAATGTTTGTGTCGGTTGAAAGCGTATCCAGCCCGACGCCATAGAACTCGACTGAATCATTTGCGTCGAACCTGCCGTCGGCTTCGCCGGTGACCAGTATCGGTTGTTCAGCTCCGTTAGAGAATAGCTGTAGCAAACGCGGATTGGTCCCCACCTTGAGCCCAGCCTTAATCAGTTCCGATTGAGTCACCCGGTACCAGCCTTCGTGGCTGACCCCGATCTTAACGGCGGAGCCGGACGAGATGGCTTGTTGAAGGTCGAGGTTGGCTTGCGTTGGCTTCACAAGTCGGGAAGTTGCTTCGACGGCCGCAGCTCGAGTGTCCCCCTGCCCAATGCCGGCAAGAGTTTGAGCGTCTCGAATCCTGGAGGGATCAGGGGGTTTTGCCGCCGAAGTTGCTGAGATCGGGCCGTGAAAAGTGGATTGACCGTTGACGTCAATCTCTTCGAGCCAATAGGAATTTTTCTCTGTCTGATGATTATCGAACCATGAGTACGAGCGACCAGCGCCCAATATAGTTCCCGAGCCGGCGACCAGAGCAGAACCTGCAACGATCTGCCGATTGACAAGCTCCCGGTTGACTCCGTTGTCGCGATAGAGATTGAAACCCAGATTGTTCGCTTCAAAGCCGGTACGCCATTCCAGCAATGTGCCGGTGTCACAGACGGTAGCGGCGAATGAGACCAATTCAATCGCCGTCGGCGTCGAGCACGCGCAGAACTCCGAAGTATTACCGGTCCCGTCGGTCGCCGTGGCGGTGATTCGATGTCCTGCGGGAACTGCGACGTTGAAAACAACATTGAAGCTGGCATTGCCTGCCGCATCGGTCATCACACTGGTTGATCCGATGTGAGTCTGACCCTCTCCGAAGCCGTTGCCATCGCACGTAGGATTCGAATAAAAGTCGATAGAGAAACCAGCGTCAGCGGCGCTGTTAAGCGTTCCCGTAATGTTGATGTTCGGCCCGCCGACACTCATGCTCGAGCTGATCACTGGAAAGTTTTGCAGATTGTTCGCGCCGGTGTCCGGGTCAAGATTGTCATTGCTTGCGACCACTCCGTCGTTGGTCAAATCAATTCCCAGCAGCCCGTTCGAGAAAATCGAATTTGCGGTGACGCGGTTGCCGAGCCCCTGAAGGATTCCGACACCGTTTAAGCCGTTAAAGGCGATTATGTTGCCTTCGCCCGGATCCCCGCCAATTGTATTGTTGCTGGAAGTAATCAGGATACCGAACCGGGTGTTTCCCAGACTTCCGGTTCCCGTGATGTTTACGCCGATAAAGTTGTTCTTGACAATCGTGTTGTTTGCCGAAGTCAGCGCCATGAGAATCCCGTTGCGGTTACCGGAAATAACATTTCGCGCTGCCGCGGTAGGGCCGCCGATGGTGTTGTTTGGATCGCCGACGCTAATGCCGCCGGTGACGTTATTCGTACCGCCATTGCCGCGATCGAGCATTCCCGTGGCGTCGGTGCCAATCAAATTCCCCTGAACGCTGTTGTTGGTGCCGTCCAAAAAGATTCCAGATTCGTCGTTTGCCGAGATGACGTTGCCTGCACCCGCCACCGTTCCGCCGATGAGACTGTTCTTGGTGTTGTTGAGAAACACGCCGAGCGTGTTGCCCAGCGGCGTTGTACCGTCGGCGCCCAGACCGATGTAGTTCCCCTGGATCGTTGTGGTCGCCGAGGTGAAGATGGTTTGAATCCCTATGGTGTTGGCTGAGATCACATTCCTCTCGGCTGCGGTCGTGCCTCCGATGATGGTGGTACCCGAAGTGCCTCCGGGGGTGGTGGTACCGGTAGCAGTGATGCCCCGATCAGCATTCCCGGCATCGCCGTTGCCGCTCGCGCTCACGCCGATGAAGTTTCCTTTGATGGCTGTGTTGCTTGCGTCTGCAGTCGTTTCAATGCCGTCGTCGGCGTTGTTGGAAATCACATTTCGTGCTCCCGAAATCGCACCGCCGATTTGAGTATTCAAGGCGTTGGCGCCCTGGATATGCACACCGTCCTGCGCATTGCCCCCGGCGAATGCGATGCCTGTTGCATTTACGCCAATGAGATTGCCTTGAATGACGTTGTTTAAAGCGCCAGTCGCGCCGTCAATCAAAATTCCATTCGCCAGGTTGCCGGAAACCAAATTGCCGTCATTCGCGGTGCCACCGATTTGATTGTCGCTTACATTGTTGAGGAAAATGCCGTTTCCGGTGTTTGGAAGCGCAGCGAGCCCCGCTTGATCGGTTCCAATTCGAGAACAGTTGACCTTGTTTGTCCCTTTGGTGATGAATTCGATGCCGTCGCCGCCGAATCGATTGATGACCAGACCCTTAACCGTGCTGTTACCGCCCGAGATATTAAGACCGTCTGTGCCGGCGCCGGCGTTGGTGCCGTTCAGTTCGATCAGCGGCGAACCGCAAGTCGCTCCCGGCTGCGACAAGCCGTCAATGATGACGGGTTGGGTGATTGGAGGTAAGGCAGAGAGGGGCGAGATCGTTTTCACGCCTGCGCCCGGAATGTTAAAGGTGATGGCATTCTGAACCGGGTCCGCATTGGCGCTGGTGATGGCTTGACGCAGACTGCCTGCGCCGCTGTCATTGGTATTGGTCACTATCAGAGGCGGCGGGCTAAATGCTGTAATTGCTCGGCAGGCAGAGAATTCGGACGTGTCAAAAGGTGCCGCGTTTCGAGTCGCAGTCGCGGTCAGCGCGTGACCCACGGTCGTCATTATCGGCAGGATGAAGTTGAAGCTGGCGTTGCCGCTGCCATTCGTCGTCACGTCGATGGAAGTCAAAAGCGTTTCGCCCTCGCCGTTGCCCAGCGCGTCGCAGGTCGGATTGACAAAGAATTCGATTCGAAACGAGGTGTTAGCAGTGCTGTTGAGCGAACCCGCGATGCTCGTTCCCAGCCCTATAGCGGTCTCGGCGGCGGAAATTACGGGAAAGTTCTGGAGGTTGTTGGGGCCCGCATCCCCGTCGCCTGCATCGTTGGCGGTGATTCCATCGGCGTTCAGGTCGATTCCCAGAAAATTGGTCGGCGTGCCGTTGGAATGAATCGAATTGCCCAGGATGCGGTTGCCTGTGCCCGCGGTGCTCAGCAGAGCGACACCGCGGTTCACATTAGAAGCGATGATGTTGCCTTCGCCCGGGCTGGTTCCGCCGACGGTGTTTGCGCTTGAACTCAAAGAAATCTGTATGCCGTCGGTCGTGTTGCCGAGACCGGTGCCAGTACCCGTCGCGCCAACACCGATGTAGTTCCCCTGGATCGTATTGTTTGCGACGCCTGCATCGCGCAGGGTTATTCCGACACCGGTGTTGCCTGAAATGATGTTGCGCGCCGCCGCAGTCGTGCCGCCGATGAGATTCGCGGTACCCGTCGTGAAAAAGATGATGCCACCTGAGGAGTTACCGATCTTCGTAAGACCATTTGAGCTCAGGCCGATTGTGTTGCCTTGGACAACGTTGTTCGACGAGCTCACAAAGCGGACGCCTGAGAGCCCGTTGCCGGAAATGGTATTTTCGGAAATCGTATTGTTTGATGACGAACTGACCAGAACACCGTTTGCGCCGTTGCCCAGATCCGCATTGCCGGCGGCATTGGTCCCGATGCGATTACACCGAACGGTGTTCCCGCCATTGGTAATGAGCGAAATGCCGTCGCCGCTGAACCGATTGATGATCAGACCCTGTACGGTGCAATTTCCTGCATTTATAAACAACCCATCCAGACCTCCGCCGGAATTCGTGCCGTCCAGTTCGATCAACGGCGAGCTGCAGGAAGCGCCCTGCTGGGAGAGCCCGTCGATGATTACCCGTGTAGTAATGCTCGGCAGCGCTGCAGCTACGGAGATCGTTTGAACGCCCTCGCTTGGAATATTAAAAGAGATGACATTTGGATTGGCGTTTGCGTTTGCATCGACGATTGCCTGACGGAGAGTTCCGGTGCCGGCGCCGGGTGCCGGATTGACGCCTCCGTTGTCGCCGGTATTGGTAACCACGAACGTCTCCAATGTAACAGGAATGCAAGCGGAAAATTCCGATGTGTCCAGAGGCACGCTGTTGCGAGTCGCCGTCGCGGTAAGAAATTGTCCGAAGGTCGTTGGGGCGGCGGACAGGACTGCGTTAAACGCCGCATTACCGATGCCGTTGGTGCTTGTGTTAACAAAACCCAGAAATATCTCGCCTTCGCCGTTACCCGAAGGATCACACGATGAGTTTGCAAAGAACTCGATTCGATAAGAGGTGTTCGCTTCGCTGTTGAGCTGTCCAGTGACGGTCGTCGTAGCGCCAGTAGATAGCGCCGACGCCAGAACCGGAAAGTTCTGCCGGTGGTTCGTGCCGTCATCACCGTCGCCTGTATCGTTCGCGGTTAGCCCGTTGTCATCAAGATCTATTCCTCGACCGGCATTAGAAAAAATCGAATTGGCGAGGATCCGGTGACCAGTGGTCGGCGTGGTATCCCGAAAGATGGCGATGCCGTCGTTACCGTTGTACGCAATAATGTTTTTTGCGGAAGGAGTCACACCCCCAATGGTGTGGTCGTTATTGCTCAGCCCGTTTCCGATAATCTCTATTCCGGTTGAGCCGTTTCCCATTGGGGTAGTGCCGTCCGCGGCTACACCGAAGTAATTGCCCTGTACCACATTGTCGCGGCCGTTCAACGTCATTCCGCGGCCGCCATTTCCGGAAATCACATTGCGCAGGGCCGCGGTTGTCCCGCCGACTGTGCAGTCAACACCGGTCAGATCCACGCCGCTCTGGTCCCCAAGCGCGGTCATGCCTGTCTTATCCGGACCGATGTAATTTCCAGTGACTGTATATAGAGAGCCGGCAAACATTCTTAAGCCGAGAAAAGTATTTCCCGAGATCACGTTCCGCTCTGCGGCGGTGTCCCCGCCAATGGTGATGTTTGACGAAGTAAATCCGCCAATAGTTGATTGCACCAGGATGCCGACGGTATTTCCCGCGGCAGTCATCCCTGTGGGGTCAGTTCCGAGATGACAGCCTTCGATGGTCAGGTTGTGCGTCACTTGAGTGGAGATTCCCGCATTGTCGAAACGGTTGATGGCCAGACCTCGGACGAAGCTGAGGGGCGCGGTATCGGGGACATTTATAAAGCGCAATCCATCGGCCAGCGCTCCGGCGTTCTGCCCGCTAATCTCGATTACCAGATTACCGACCGACCAGCCCGGCTGAGTTGTGCCGTCGATGATCACGGGCGAGGTGATTTCTGGAAGCGGCGTGTTTGGTGTGATGGTATGAACGCCGCCGCCGGGAATATTGAAATTGATCGTGTCAATTAAGAGATCTCCATTTGCGGAGGTAATGGCCTGGCGCAAGCTCCCGGCGCCGCTGTCGTTAGTGTTCAAAACGGTAAAGGTTGCAGCGCGCACGCGTCTGATTGAAAGCGACTCCAGAAGGACCATGCAGCCTACAATGATCAACGCAGCCGATATGAATGTCCTCCGCTTGTCGACAGATTTTAGAATGTGAGTGCGATGCAGGCCGGTCATTTTTCTCCTCCAATTAGCGATATTCGCAACGACAGCAGTCGTTTCTTCCGTAGTCGCATTGCTTCGGTTACGCCCTTGGCTTAGAATCCGACCTCGCTAACCTGAGCGAATCGGCTTGTTTCAAACTCGACGGGCAAAATACTAGAAAGTTCCACACCACTGGGAGGGCTCGTGACTGACGACGAATTCAACGAATACCGTACACAAATGAACAAGCGCATTCTGACCAGCGGTCATCTCGGCATAAATCGGTTTTTCGCGCTCGATCATCAGGCCTATGAAGCCGGCGCACTCGATTCCAGGACCAAGGAATTGCTCGGGCTTGTAGCATCGCTGGTACTCAGGTGCGACGACTGCATCACCTATCACGTTCTTCAATGCGTCGAGCAGGGGGTCAAGCGCGAAGAATTCCTCGATACCTTCAACGTGGCGCTGGTCGTCGGTGGCTCGATTACTATCCCGCACCTACGCCGAGCGTTTGAGCGAATGGAGGAAGCACTCGTTAACCCAAAGTCCTAGCACCATCCTCCAAGGGAGGGCTGGCGGCGCACCTGCCGCCAGCCCAACGCTCACTGAATTGCCCGAAACACCCAGGCGCATCACTGACAGGGAGGAGTCAGCAGATCGTTCAAGGTGTTTCGATCAGTGATCGTGCAGCGAAGCGTTCCGGCCGGAGCCTGAATCGAGCCGGAGCCGGCGTGTACCGCCTTGTCGACTCGCCCGAGCACCCGACGGTCGAGCGGGTTGTGTTCTAACGTGTATACACAACCCTGACGGATGGCCTTCCCGACTCCGGTGAAGGTTATACCTTTACAGCAGAAGCGATACTGGCCGCTGATCGAGTTCCATAACAGGATGATGCTCGGATCGCTATCATCCTGGAGCGCCGTATCGAAGACCGTTATCGTAAAGCTACACGTAGCCGTATTGCCTGACGTGTCGGTTGCCGTGCAGGTCACGGTTGTAACGCCGACTGGGAAACATCCCCCCGAAGGCGGATTGCAAACCACCACAACGCCTGGGCAATCGTCGGAAGCCACAGGATTCGAGTAAGTGACCGCCGTACACGCTGGACTCGGGCATACATTCTGATCGGTGACCGCTGTTACGTTAGCCGGGCACGTGATCTGGGGCGGCTGGGTGTCGTTGACCGTGATAGTAAACGTGCAGCTGCTGTCCGGACTATTCGGGCTGGCATCGGCGACAGTACAAGTCACCGTCGTTGTGCCAACCGGGAAGAACGAGCCCGAAGCCGGGATGCAAACAGGAGCACCTACGCCTGGACAGTTGTCCGAAACAGTCGGTGGCGGATAGTTGACCACCGCGCCGCACTGGTTCGGATCATCCGACCTGGTGATGTTGGCCGGACATGTTATCGTCGGAGGCTGAGTATCGTTAATCGTCACGGTGAAACTGCAGTTGGCTGAATTGTTGGCCTCAGTGCAGGTGACTGTCGTGGTCCCGACTGGGAAGAATGATCCTGACGCCGGGTTGCACGTTACGGCCCCGCAGCTGCCGCTTGTCGTGGGAGTTGGGAAATTGACGACCGCCCCACACTGATTCGGATCGTTTGGTTGAGTGATGTTCGATGGACAGGTGACCGAGCATGGTTGCGGACAAGACAGACCAGTTACGGAGAAGCTGTAATCCTGGCATCCGGGCAGGGTTCCGACTTCATGAACAACCAGCACAACGGTTGAATTGGCAGGAACATTGACCGAAAATGCTCCGCTCTCGCCGGCATTGATCGAGTGTCCGAGATCGCCCAGATAGTTCGTGCAGGGATTCGCCGGATCGAACGAGCCGAGGTACAAAACAGGGTGAACCCCCTGGTTCACTCCACAAGCCGTTGGGAATGTGAACGTCGCGCAACTCGCTGAACTGCTGTCATTGACAAACTGGTAGGCGTCGAAGGCGAAAGATGAGCCGGGGCTGGCGGTTCCCGGACAAGTCTTTGGCGCAGCGCACGTACTATCCACGCCACTCTGAGGTATCCTTCCGGTCTGCACACCGCTCGTCCCCGGATAGTCTGTGCTCCCCTTGCCGATGGTTCCGGTTATCGTGGCGGGCGGGCAAGGCACCACCTCACAGGAGATCCCAGTAATAGTCAGGGTGTAAGCACAACCTGTCGCGCCTGCCGGATCATTCTCGTTGACGACCACAACGAAGTTTTGCCCAGCAGGAACGTTGAAAGAAAACGAATTGTCGCTCGCGCCGCTAAACCCCGCGCCCCCATCGCCAAGATAATTCGAGCAAGGGTTGGCGGGATCGAAACTGCCGAGCCGCGCCGAGAACTGCATAGCCTGACCGAGTGAGCAGCCGGTCATGGTGAAGGCCACCGTCACGCACGCAGTGGCGCCTGGATTTACGAACGTGTAGGCATCGAACGTCCTGGATCCATCCGGCGTGTTGAGACTGCACGGATTCGAACTACCGCAGGTGATGTTGCCAAGCCCGTTAAGAAGCCTACCGGTCTGTTGCCCGCTTGTAGCAGGATAGTCCTTGCTTCCGCTGCCCAGTATGCCGTTGATGGTTGACTCGGGCGGACACTCAACTCCCCCCTGCCACCCTACCGGGTTTAGGTAATTGGCGCTCCGCTCCGGTTGGCGAACGCCGGAAGCCAAACCCGAGCGCAGGCTGACTGTTGCCAGACTGAAGAGCGCGACGAGCATCAACGTTGCAGTAACAATAATTCTTGTTGTTAGACGACCCATTTATTACTCCTTCTTAAACGCAAGCGTGGGAAGCAACTTGCGGGGGCAGATTGTTCTGCTCATCTTGCATTGATCCTTCAGTCTCTTTTCAGAACTCGGGTTGAAGCACCCTTCCTTCCAAGAGACCACGTTTGTCGGTTCGGTCTTTGGGTTCTCGAATTACCGCCAGGGACCGTTCCCCAGCTTGGGGTTATCCTATTGATGAAAACGTTCCCTTCTTCACAGCCGTCTTCGAGTCGAGCAAAGAGAAGCTGGTCACAAGGCTAACCTTCATTGAATTAACTTCGACATTGTCCAGACCGACTTGAAGCCTGGCCTGACGATCTTGAGCCCCAACTGTCCTGGAATCCGTGGACTGAATTCCGTCCTTGTGCAGCGCATCGACGTTGGCGGTGAACTCGTTGATCGTGATCCTTCGGGGCGCGGCCGCTGTCCATTTCAGGTCAACACACTGATATCCGGGAGAACAGCCTTGAGTCACCAGCTCTGCTGCGGTGATGAACACTGCAGGCTGGCTCGCGCTAGACGAGCCCGATGAGGCATGGACGCTCTCGCTCTGCGAGGTTATGACCTGGTGGACTACGGTAAACGAGGAAGCGATTCTAAATCTCACACTGACTGAGGCCTTGAAATCTCTGAGGACCGCAGTGCTACTCGCCCGTGGATGCGTTGCCAGGGACAGAAGAATCGCACGCGACGTAGGCTTGAGTTGCTGATTCCGCGCTACTCCTCTGGATCCGTCGCTGTAACGGACTTCCAGCAACACGTCGAACTCATCGATAGTAGTTAAGCGCGGAACTTGTGCCGTCCACCTTATTTCGACCTCAGTCGTAGCCTTGTTCTTTATCGCTGGAAGGGCTTTCACCTGAGTTATCTGAACGTCGGGCGCAGCAGCTTGTGACTGAATCTGTTTCTGTTCTCGCCCGTCGAGGGCCGGGGCCGGAAGGGCCAGCCCAGTAATCAGCGCGATTATCGCCAGGACGCGACTGCGCGGCACCGCCGACAGGATTTCCGCCGGGCGTCTCGATGCCGAGGCGATGTCCGCGGTTCTGCGCTGCGATGTGTCTCTCATCCTCTTGTCGCGCATCAAGGTGCCACCTATAATCCGGCCGTGGGACTTGCGTCCTCAGGTTGATGTTGGCGCTCCGGCTCGCTTTCCACGCAACGAAAGTACGCGACAAGCGGGACTTAAGTCCTTAAACGCGCTGAATAATTTTCTAAAACCTGCTTTAAGATTCTTATGGCTACGGAACCCTCGCGTTTCTATGCGTTTGGCGCTTTCCGCCTGGACGCGGATGAGCATGAACTATCGCGTGAAGGCGCGCCGGTTCCCGTCGCCTCAAAGGCGATGGATGTGCTGCTGATCCTGATCGAGAATGCGGGGCAGGTGCTCGAACGGTCGGAGTTGATCAAAAGGGTGTGGCCCGATTCGGAGGGAGCGGATGGCAGTCTGGCAGTCACTGTGTCGGCGTTGAGAAAAACGCTGGGTGATCGGCCGGATGGCGGGCCCTATATCGAGACTCTACCGCGTCAGGGTTACCGATTTGCGGCCAGTGTTACGGCCTCGTTCGAGAAAGCGATCACGTCTGAGCCTACAGTCGCCGCACTTGGGCGTACATCTGGCGTCGGAGTAGCTGAACAGCCAGACCAGCCCGGTGGCGCATCGGCAGACAGCGTCGCTGAGCTTAGCGATCGAGTCCTGGCGCGAGGAGACGAAGAGAAAGGAGCGACGTATGCCGCTGCGCTCCGGAAAACTCAATTTCTACGTTGGCCTGCCACTCACAAGAAGATCGTGGCCGCGATATTCGCGGTTGTTATCGCCGCAGTGGTGATCGGCTATGTGGTGCGACTCTGGCGGACTGCCGAAAAACGGGTGCCTGTTCGCCGCCTCGCGATCCTCCCGTTTCGAAATCTCAAGCCGGATGACCAAACGGACTTTCTCGGACCCTCGCTGGCCAATGCCACCACCGCTTCGCTCCGGAGCTTCAGCTCGCTGATCGTTCGCCCTTCTTCTTACGTGGAGAAGTACCGTGGCGTCGATGTTGATGATCCGAAGATGGTTGCCGACGAACTAGACGTAGACACGTTGATGACCGGCACGTTTCTCAAAGAGGGCAATACCCTTAGAGTAACGGTGCAGCTTATTGACGTAAACAAGGGCGAGATAATATCCAGATTTCCATTCGAAACCAGGTACGAAAAACTGGCGACAGTTCAGGACCAGGTCGCTCACAACATCATCGAGCGTTTGCAATTGAACCTTTCGCCTACCGAAACCGAGCAACTCCGGCGAGAGACTACTGCCGATCCACGCGCTTATGAGTACTTTCTGCGTGGGATCGATTTGTACGCAAGAAGCGAATTCCTTGCGACGGTGCCGCTGCTGGAGAAAGCTGTCGAGCTTGATCCGAACTTTGCAAGCGCATGGGCGCATCTGGGAAGAGCATACACAGCGTGCGCCTCGTTCAATTTGAGAGGCCGCGACTTTCAGCTCAAAGCGCAGGCAGCTTACGAGCAAGCGTTGGCAATTGATCGCGACATGATCGAAGCCACGGTCTTCATGGCCAACCTTCTCACCGATTCAAACAGGGTTGAGGAGGCCGTTCCAATGCTGCGCAAGCTGTTGCAATCCAACGCGAATATCGCCGAAGCAAGGTGGGAGCTGGGCTACGCTTATCGGTTTGGGGGAATGCTCGATGAATCGATCATGGAAAGCGAGCGCGCGCGTGCGCTTGATCCAAACGTCAAACGGACCAGCTCGGCGCCAAACGCCTACCTGTACATCGGCCAGTACGAAACGTTTCTGAGCAAGCTTCCAACGGAGGATGGCTCCGCCTTTCTGGTTTTCTACCGAGGAATGGCGAACTACTATCTGAAACGTCTTGAACAAGCCGCTGCCGATTTTGACCGGGCCTATGAGATGGACCCGCAGTTATATACACGAATCGGTAAGGCGCTGAGTTACTCAATTAAGAACCAAAAAGACCTCGCGCTTGCGGTGGTGCGCGATGTTGAGAGAGAGATCGATCAAAAAGGCGTCGGCGATTCTGAGGCCATCTACAAAGTCGCTCAAGTATACGCAATCCTCGGAGAAAGGAGTTCCGGGTTGCGGGTGCTGCGTCGAAGCATTGAAACCGGGTTCTTCTGTTACGGCTATCTTAAGAGCGACCCACTCCTGGAGGGTCTGCGCGTTGAGCCCGAGTGCCAAACGCTGCTGGAGATTGCAAGGAATCGCCACGAAAACTTCCAGCGCACCTTCTTTTAGTCGGAAAACTTACGCCGAACTTGCACGTCGTGTTATAGAAAGTTCCCTACTGACTCATGTAAATTCTTGTCCACGTTTAGAAGCGAGCATATAATGCCGCGCATGACACCCAGCTTTGGTTCTGGTCTTGTGTGAGGCACGACACACCTATGAAGGCTTCGGCCAATTTCACGGATGATCGCGTTTACGAATTCGACTCGTTCATTCTGGACGAGAAGCTGAAAGTTCTGTTGCGCGACGGAGAACGCGTGCCGCTCACTCCGAAGGCCCTCGAACTCTTGATTGTGTTTGTCGACAAGGCCGGCCTCGTGCTCGAACGAGACGAGTTGATGGAAATAGTCTGGCCCGACACCTTCGTCGAGGAATCGAATCTTGCGGTAACAGTGTCGACGCTGCGCAAGGCTTTGGGGGAAATGCCGGGCGGCGGCCAATACATCAGTACGCTACCCAGACGCGGGTACCGTTTCGCAGCCGAGGTGAGAACTTCCGACGGAACGGTGGACCCCACAATCCCGAATGCAATACGGCAGCAAGATCTTACACAGCTGGATTCCAACCTCCACTCCACCAAACCGGAAGTCATTGGTTCGCGAATCCGGCCCCTCGCAAACCGCTTGATCGGCACTAAGTCTCGTGCAATTGCTCTGGTATCAATTCTGTTGGTGGCGACTGCGGCAACTGCTTATCTGATCTTTAACTGGCGAGTTGACCGCGACGGCCAGGGCGAAATCAGACGTCTTGCCGTACTGCCATTCAGAAATCAAAAGCCCAGCGAAGACACTGAGTATCTTGGTTTCGCCCTCGCCGATTCGGTGATCAATAGACTCGACTATTTGAAATCGCTGGTTATTAGACCGTCCTCGTATGTCGGGAAGTACGCCAATTCGAAAAAGAGCCCCAAAGAAATAGCGAGAGAACTGGACGTCGACACTGTGCTTACCGGGACTTATCTGAAGGACGGTGAAGACGTTATTGTATACGCCGAGCTGGTAGACGTTCGCACCGATGACAAGCTGTGGAGCGAATCCATCAAGGTCAAGTCTGGCAACCTGGTGGAGATTCAGGACTATGTAGCGCAAAAGGTTGTGGGTGGATTGCGACTCAATCTGACTGATGCCGAGGGTAAACGACTACTTCACAGTGTCTCCGTCGATCCGGTTGCTTTTGAATACTTTCTGCGTAGCCGATATTTGCTATCGACGAACAACAACCAAAAAGCGATTGATCTGCTCGAAAAGTCTGTCGCACTCGATCAGAACAACGCTCTAGCCTGGGCCTATCTAGGGCGCGCCTACCACATCAACGCCTTGCAGTTCTCGGGCGACCGCAGCGAACTCTCCAGCGCCGAGGCGAACTACGAGCAGGCAATTGCTCTTGATCCGGAGCTATCACAAGCACGGCTGATGATGGCAAAGCTGTTCACCGAAACCGGCAGGGTTGAGCGTGCCGTACCTCTGTTGATTGAACTCGTGAAGACCCATCCGAATATGGCTGAGGCCCACTGGGAATTAAGCTATGCATATCGGTACGCAGGGTTACTTGAAGAGTCAACACAAGAGGGGGACCTGGCGCTAAAGATCGGTAGCAAGCTGGAATCACATCAATTCAACACTTACCTTTACACCGGCGAGTATGAGAAATTTCTTGCTAGCCTGCCCGTTAGGGAAGACGCTTACGTAGTGTTCTATCGCGGTCTCGCCCAGTACTATCTGGGGCAACTTACTGAGGCTGCGTCCGCCTTCGACCGCGCTTACGAACTCAATCAGGCGTCGGTCATTACTCAGATTGGTAAGGCCCTGCGGTTTGCAATTGCCGGCAAGAATCGCGAAGGTTTGCAACTGTTAAAGACTGCCGAAGCCAGGATCTCCAAGCTGGGGATAGGCGATGGCGAGATCGCCTACAAGTTCGCTCAGGCCTACGATGCACTCGGCGACAATGATTCGGCCCTCCGGGCACTCGATCGGAGCATAGATCAGGGGTTCTTTTGCTACCCCTACTTTGCCGCCGACCCGTTGTTGAAAAACGTTCGAAGCGAACCCCCGTGCGCTAACATCCTCGAAAAAGCTCGGCGCCGCCAAGAGGCCTTGAAACGAATGCTGTAAACACAGTCAATAAGAAATCACAACACTTCGCGGCGAAGTTGCGGAAACACCCTGGAAACCTTGCTGAGTAAGTATTCGCCATACGTTCCGCTGAAATCGTGAACGCTCGCTCGATCCCATCGCTCATGTCGATCATCGTCAGGCCGGATGTTCATTTCGATGGGCTTCACCTCGGCGTTGAAATTCGGATCAAAGAAGAACGGAAAGGAGAGACGGTCGTCTTCAGCCGGGCTCTTGACTCGATGAGCTGTCGATCGATAGAGGCCTCCGGTCATACGATCGAGCATGTCGCCGATGTTGCAGACAAACGAGCCTGATATAGGCGGAGCTTCCACCCAACCCAACTTCGACTTGACCTCCAAACCGCTTGTTCCCCCCTGCTTGAGAATCGTCAGGAGACCGTAGTCGGTGTGCTCTCCAACTCCCCAGCCTTCGCTCTCGGTCGCGCGGTTATCCATCGGCGGGTAGTTAAAGATACGAAACAGGATCAGCGGGTCGCTTGTATAACGCTCTGAAAAGTATGTTGCGTTCAGTCCGAGACTGAGCGCGAGGCCCTCCATCATCGCGTGCCCGACCTTGGTCATCGCGGTGAGATATTCGAGAACCGTTTCGCGAAACGTTGGGATATTCGCCGGAAAAAGATTGGCTCCGTGCATCGGGAGGCGTTGTCTTACAAGGGGATGATCGTCCGCCAACTCAGCGCCGAAATAGAGACCCTCCTTGCGATCCGGCCTGCCGGAGGTCAGCTCAACTCCAACCGGGAAATACCCCCGCCACGCTCTGCCGCCCTTCTCCATTCGGATCTCGAGCTTCTCGTCGATGTCCTGAGCGAAAAAGTCGCGACTCACTTTCTCAAGCCTTGCTTGAAGGTGTTCATCAACGCCGTGCCCGATGATATAGAAGAACCCTGAGTCGCGGCAGGCGCTAGCGATCTGACCAGCGACTTGGAGACATTCGCCTGCGCCAGACACCAGGGGCTCGATGTTGATCACGGGAATTCTGGTAGAGTCGCGCGCCATTGCGCTTCAAGCCTACAAGGCGGGTTCGGCCTTTGTCACGTCCGCCAGCCTGGGTCGCAGTCCTGGGAAATCCCAATGCTTCGAACCTAATGCCTCAATCTGTTGTCGACTCGCGTCACTCCTCCAATGCCCGCGGAATACTCAGCCGGTTCGGACAGTATAAAAAACAAATAGTGTGATTCCCGTCGTCTCGAATTAGCATCCCGCGTCAGAGCGCGAAATCGGAGCCGCACCGAAGTCAGCTTCTCTGAGATGCGCCATGTCTCTCCGAAATATTGATCACGGAGCGGCAACCCGAGCTCGCCACGAATTCGATTGACAATCTCTTCGCACGCTCCGAGCTCACCAACACGAGAAGCATCGCTGTAGCCCAGACCATGTAACAACTCGTGAAAGAAGGTGAATCCTTCGTCAAAGCTAGCCTTGACTTCCGAAGACGCGCTCATCTCCTGAAAGTCGTCAAAGTCCAGACGTAAGCGCCATATCTGCGAACTCCCACCATCTCGGGCGTCGTAAACCACCCGTTCGGAAACCGCCTGACCGAAGGTGACCGACGGCAATCCGGAATAGTCCTCGATAACAAAAATAGCGTTAGAACAAATAGCCCTCATCAATATGCGACGCGCTTCTACTGATCCACCTTTCGTACTTGGAGGGTCGCCCAAGATGAGTGATCCATCACAGACAAACCCCAGCGTATCGTAACCGGTAATTCGACGAAGGCTCAGCGACAGACGAAGCTCGTGTTCCTGAGTGATCGAGAAAACTGACCTTCGTTCGCACCAGACACCTGAAGCTCGCGGCGACCCGCCAAGCGGGTCCGCCGACACGCTTGGCTCGGCCACGGAATAGAGTGACGCGAAGAATATCAACGCTCGAGTAAATAGTTTGGCGTTCATTTCTTAGATTGCATCTCCTTTCGCGCCCGCTAAGCGCCGATTAGCCAGGGTTAAGCACACCGGCGCTGCGCCGATCGGGCTACATCTTCGTAGTTTCGCCAGCGGCGAGCGACAAACATGTCGGTTGATTGCGTATGCTGGAGGTCGAGCAGCTGAGGTTACGCCGGTTTGCTCTTCAATGTATTCTTGCGCCCAGGAGACCGGCTAATTAGCGTTTGGGTCAACTTGTGTGGCTTCATTGCGCCTCGTGCGTTCCTTGTCCTGGCCGCCAGTTGGCCATTTCCTGTTGAGGTGTGGTCGGTTTCTTCTGGCTCGGCAAGGAGCATCGTTACGACTTCCGCTTCGGCCCTGAGCCAATCGCTAAGCTCGTCACCGAACTCTGTTCCCCTGAGCTCATAAAACTCATAGGCGCGCCTGGCGATCACCTCTCGAAGATCGTCAGCCGATAGCATTACACCCGTCACATTGCCTGGTGAGTGCTTGTCGTTTGTTACTTCTTGATCTTGCCTCGCTTGTTGATTCATCTGGTCACTCCTTCTAACTGAGATTTGAAATTGCTCGATTGGGCGCGTAGTTCAACATCAGCAAGGGCAACCGCCGTGCCGGGGCGCGATTGTTTGGATTAGAGAAAACGGAGTTGTTCAGGCGTATCGACTTAAGCGTTAAGCGAAGGAAGCCATCGTGTGAATTGGCTGATTGGGGCTAAGATGGAAACTACGAAACTGTCGCTCGCGATGTAAGAAACTACAAAACCGTAGGTACCGAACGGCACAGTCTCAAGAGCCGCGCGCACGAAAGGCCTTCGTGCGGCTGTTTATTTGTGTTGATCGTCGCCGCCTCTAAGCAAGCCAGCGCCTCAGAAGCTTCCTTCGTCAGCAGAGGGTCCATAGATCGAAGGCACCGGAATGTCGTTGAGCCGCAGGTACACACCGAGCTGGGCGCGATGATGAACGTTGTGATTCAACACAAAGCTCCGCAGCGCTGCGATGCGAGGCAAAGTAAAAACTGTCTTGCCGCCCTTTAACAGTGTCCAAGATTTCATCAAGTCTTCGTCGGTTGCGGCGGCGAGCGCCTCGCGCGCGGCTGCGACGTTTCGGTCGAACCTTTCCAGCAGATCCGGCACTGACTTAGCGGGTTCACTTCGGGGTGGTGGTTCACCCTCTGGTGCAACGTCGAAGGATTCCTTTTGGACCGTAATCGCGGCCCAACTCGGCAGCGTAGCCAGGTGCGTAGAAAGGGCCACCATCGAAAATGACTTCTCGTGCGGCTTCCAGGCAAATTTGTCCTCGGGAACCCGCTCGAGGGTCTTTCGCGTGTTCGCCATCTCGTGATCGAACTCGGGGAGCAAAGCTTGATTTAGTGGCATATGGTTCCTCCTGAGACTTGCATTGTAGTTTTCTTACTGACATTTTGCTTCGAGGATCAAGCTACAAAACTCTACAACGCTTCGTACCCGGTTGCCAGCAGTATTAGTCCGCTGTGACCCACCAGCCCGCGCTTTCTTGCAGATTCCATTGCAACGGCGTATAAAAAGGAGACGTGGGAGAAATGGACTGATTTTTAATGACGAAGAAAATCCTCGTCGTGGATGACACTCCCGACGCTCGCGAGTTGATGGCATCGATTCTTGGGCTCGAGCAATTCGAAGTAGTGATGGCGGCAGATGGCGTAGAAGGAATCGAGCTGGCCCGATCCGAGTCGCCCGATCTAATCATCACTGACCTGACCATGCCTCGGCTGCCAGGCCTTGAAATGATTCATAGACTTCGGGAGATGGCTGAATTCAAGACCGTGCCGATCCTGGCGGTTACCTCTACCGGTATGGAGAGGGCAGTTGAAGCCATAAAGGCGGGCGCCAATCGCGCCCTCGCGCGCCCAATCGAAAATCATCTCTTATTAGCGTTCGTATTTGATCTCTTGAAGAAAGACGAATAGCCGGCAACGCGACATCACGCTATCTCCGTTGGAAGCGTTGTTTGACAGTGGCTCATCCCAACTGTTAGGCTGCATACGAACTGAGTCCAGCTCACTCTCTTCTCAGCTTTCTGGAATAACCCAGATTATCTGAAGCTAACAGCTACCAGAAGGACCGCGATCGCCAGCAGCTTATAAAAAAGATCGTTGAAAGCGCTTCGGCTTAACCGAAGCTGTCACTCGAGGAGGTCTCCTAATGTTACTCGCTATTGGAAACAAGGTAATCTATCCGAGTCAGGGTCCGTGCCTTATCAGCTCGATTGTCGACAAAGTTGTCAATGAGCAAACCATGACTTTTTATGAACTGAGCGTTCTAAGCGATTGCCGCGGAAAGTTGCTGGTACCGGTAGACAAAGCCAAGACAATCGGGATCCGGCCGTTGTTAAAGAAGTCTGACATTGCCAAGGTTCTGGAGCGTCTCAAAAAACCTTCCAAAGCGTCCGCGGATCGCAAGCAGCGCGTCAGAGACAACTTGAAGCTGCTTCTGTCGGGATCCGCATCTGACCTGGCCGAAATCGTAGAGTCGCTCAACGAGCTGGTAGAGGCAAAAACCCTGTCTCAAAGCGAACGCGTAACACTCGAGAGGGCGAAGCGATTATTGGTCTGCGAGATTTCGGAAGTGACCGGAGAAACAATCGAAGAGGTTGAACAGCAGGTGGACGGAGCGCTCTGCGCCCGAAGACCGAAAGCGTGTGCGGCTTAGTTTTTGCACCTGGACCCAATAGAACCCGACAAACTGATTAATACTGCGACAAGGACACGATCCCTCGCACTACATCATCAACCTGCGGGAGAATCTCATCTTCCAGCTCGGGACTATACGCCACAAACGTATCAAGCGCGGCGACTCGTCTTACCGGGGCGTCGAGATGCTCGAACAGCTCATCGGCTATCCTGGCAGCGATCTCAGCGCCATAGCCCCACGATTGCGCATCTTCGTACACCACTAAAACCTTGCTGGTCTTCTGAACCGATTTGCTGATTGTCTCCCAGTCGTATGGGCTCAAGCTGCGCAGATCGATTACTTCGGCGCTGATGCCGTGCAGCTCCTGCGCTTTTTTGGCCGCAACCACCGACCGAAATACAGTCGCCCCGTAGGTGATGATCGAAACATCGCTGCCTTCGTGGACTACGTTCGCCTTCCCAAACGGGATCATGTAATCGGGGCCGGGATAAGCACCCTTGTTGTGAGTCTGGCGATACAGATGTTTGTGTTCGAGGAACATCACCGGGTCATCAGATCTGATTGCCGTTCGCAACAGACCGTTGGCGTCAAGCGCGTTTGAAGGCATCACAACTCGTAGGCCCGGCGTATGTGTAAATAGCACCTCGCTGCACTGGCTGTGACAGATCGCGCCGCCTTTCAAATAACCGCCGATCGCGACCCGAATCACCATCGGGCACTTGAACGAATTGTTCGATCGCCAACGCAACAACGGAACTTCATTGCGGAGCTGGTGATAGGCCGGCCAGATGTAATCGAAGAACTGAATCTCGGGAATCGGTTTTAACCCGCGCACCGCAAGCCCCACCGCGCGACCAATGATGTTTGCTTCGGCAAGCGGAGTGTTGAAGACCCGCGCTGTGCCAAATCGCCGCTGCAAATTGAAGGTTACTTTGAAGACACCGCCTTTCCCCTTAACTTCTTCGAGGTACTGGTCACGGCTGCAATCGGCGACGTCTTCGCCAAAGACCAGGATGCGTTCGTTCCGCGCCATCTCATCGTGAAGACACGCGTTGATCAGATCGAGCATTGTCTTTGGCGCGCGCGTGTCTTGCTGGTTAGCGTCTGAAGAGACATCGGCGCTACCAGGTCCCGCGCCGTGAGAGTTGTCGAACTCGCTCGAAGTCGGATCGACATCAGGCGCGTAGACGTACAGGGTAGCGCTTTCCTTCGCGGGTTTTGGCGCGGCCAGAGCTTCGTCGGCTGCGCGGTTTACCTCATCGTCGACTTCTTCGGCAATGCGCTTCAGCTCAGCTTCTGAAGCGAGACCTTCGCTTATCAAAAACGCGGGGAACGCGCGAACCGGATCCCGCTGCGTTTCGTCTTCAAGCTCTCCGGAGGGACGATACTGTTTCTCATCATCCGATTGAGAATGCGAGTACGGTCGAATCACCTGGGCGTGAACAAGTGCCGGCCCGCGGCGCGCGCGGCAATACTCGACGGCGCGCTGCACAGTTTCATAACTCGCCATTGGATCGCAGCCGTCGACTTCCTGGATAAGCAGGTCCGGAAAGCCGGTCAGCAATTTCGATATGCTCCCGCCGGCCGTCTGGACCTCTACGGGCACCGAAATCGCATAGCCGTTGTCTTCGATCATATAGAGCACCGGCAGCTTCAGATTGCAGGCGGTGTTCAACGACTCGAAAAACTCGCCTTCGCTGGTTGTGCCGTCGCCGGCAGATACGTAGACAATTGCATCCTTTTGGAAGCCGTCGACCAGTTTTGCCGGATCATCGCTCATCAACTCGGCGCGATACGCGGCCTCGGCGCAGCCAACAGCCTGGAGAAATTGCGTTCCGGTGGGCGATGAGCGAGAGACTATGTTGAGGGCCTTGCTGCCCCAGTGGCTTGGCATCTGGCGGCCGCCGGACGAGGGATCGCTTGCCGCGCCGACCGCCTGCAGAAGCATATCGGTGGGACTAACGCCCAGCGTGAGGCAAAGAGCGCGGTCGCGATAGTAAGGAACGAACCAATCGTGACCGGGTTTCATTGCAAGCGCTGCGGCTACGAGCACGGCTTCGTGTCCCGCGCCTGATATTTGGAAATAGATTCTATTTTGCGCCTTGAGCTGAAGCTCTTTGTCGTCGATGCGCCTGGACATATACATCAAGCGATAGATCTTGAGCATGGTCTCGCGATCGAGACCGTGATGTTTTTCGATCTTCGGTTGACTGGCCATTGAACCCCTCTTATTGCGGTTTAGTCCGTAGTCCGTAGCAAGAAGTTAGACCAAAACACTACAAACTAGAAACTACAAAACTACGGACCACGGACTACGGACTAAACTGTCGCCGCTGACGCCGGGCGGTACTCGGCGAGCTGCCCCGCTATTGCCGAAGCCGCGACGGTGTAAGGCGACGCAAGATACATTTGCCCGGGACCGCTCCGGCCCGGGAAGTTCCGATTCTGCGCGCTGACGATGACCTGGGTTTTCAATGTGCTGACCCCGGGGCCGGCGTTGATGCAAGCGCCGCAACTCGGCTCTACTATTTGCGCCCCGACGTCGCGCAGCACCTCGATATAACCGCGTTCCTCGCAGTACTGCCGCACTTCGACAGAACCGAATTGGATAAAACACTTTACGTCCGGATGCACACGCTGTCCTCGAGCAAGCGCCTCACGAAAGACCCGAACGTACATGTCGAGGTCTTCTTTCTTGCCCGCTGTGCACGAGCCGCCGTAGGCGATATCGATCTTAACCGGCTCCGGCAACTCATCGATAAAGATGCCGTTGCCCGGGTCGCCCGGAGTCGCAATCATCGGCCGAAGATCGCTGGCGTTTATTTCGATAGTCAGCGAGTACTCGGCGCCGGGATCGCTGGTCATGCCTTCGCACATTCGCTCGGCTTCGTCGCGTGGGATTCCGCGCTCCACCAAAAACTCGACCGTCTTACGATCGGCGGCAACGATACCCGTAAATGCTCCGACTTCCGCTGCCATGTTAGTCATCGTAGCTCGTTCGTCGATGTTCAGATCTTCTACCGCTTCGCCGGTGTATTCGACGATCTTGCCGATCGCGTCGCCGTTTCGCACGAAGTCGGTGCGAAGGATCGCGAGCATGAAATCCTTGGCGGTAATGTTGTCGGGCTTACGGCCCGATACTCGGATGCGGACCTGTTCAGGAACTCGAACGCGAACATCTTTGGTTATCCACGAATTGAAGATATCGGTGGTGCCAACCCCGAATGCGATTGCCCCGACCGCGCCTGAGTGCGGTGTGTGCGAATCCGAACCGATGATGATCTGCCCGGGCAGCGCATAGCTTTGCAGGATTACGCTATGGCAGATGCCTTCCGAGCCCTGACGATCCCGCTGCGCGCCGTGCAAGCGGATGCCTTGCTTCTTCGCAAACGCTTCCTGCTTGCGGATCAGCTCGTGCGCCAGATCGAGCAGTCCCGCGGCTTTGCGTTCGGGAGGCATCACGTCATCGAGGAACGTCAGATGGTCCTGGAAAAGATATACCGATGACGGATCGTTGATCGGTTCGTCGCCGACGACTTTCTCGTAGAAAATCGCGGCCATCGGCGTAACGTATTCGTGGCTGAATCGAATGTCTGTACGCACAAAGCCTGCGTCGCCCGGTTTGACCGCTTCAACGCCAACCCGGTCCTTTGAAAGATCAGTTACGAAGTGATTCGCAAAGATCTTTTCTGCCAGCGTCATAGGTCTGCGGGCGGTCGTGATCGGCGGCAGCGAAGTCTTGCCCTGCAGCCTTGCGACGTTGAACGGGAAGAGTCCGCCGTACTCGATGATCTGGCGAGTGATTTCGTCTTCGCCTGCTGTGAATTCCTCCAGCGGGATTTCCTCACCCGCCGCGACGCGCTGGATCAGATCGAAGTTTGTCGATGTAAGCAACCCGAGGTTTTGACAGTTCTGTTTGTAAATACGCTCGTGGTTTTCGGCGATGACCAACCGTATCCCCGCGGCTATTTCGGCGTAAGGCGAGGCCTCACGGCTTGAACCTTTGCCGCGCCGTTTTCCGGACACTGACAGTACAAAGCCGCCGTTCTTGACGTCGTTTCGCTTGACCGGGAACTCATCGCCGCACTTTAGACCGAGATAAATAAATTCGCCCAGCGTTTCATCAAAGTAATAGCAGATATACGCGGGGGTCATCTCATCAGTAGATATGTCGTTACGCAGTGCCGGAATATTCTCGGTGTCAAGATCGGTTCCGTCGAGTTGCGATCTTACGATTGCGGGATCTTCGGCAAGAAAAAGGATGCGGCCTTTTAGCAGGACTTTTGACGGGCGCTTCTCGATCGTGCGCGTCAATAAACTCTCGATCATCCAGAACTCCTCAACTAGAGTGATTGGCCTAAAGGATTAACAAGAAGTCTTTTAATCACGCTCTATTTTAACTCCAGGATGCGATTTTCCAAAACCGGCGTGCAGTTGATGATGGCTTGCCCGAATCCCACTAACGCAGAGACTGTGCGAAAAGTCCCAACACCCCCAACTTCAGTTGGGGGTATTGCTGAAGTTTTCACACAGTCTCTCGCAGTTGGTGGGATTCGGGAAAGGACGCTGCTACTGAGCTCCAGATTTCCGGCGGGCGAGACCGGCAATTGCCATCGCAAGATCTGCCGGCGCAACGGGTTTAGCAACGTGACGCTGGTAGCCCGCCGCAAGGACGCGAGCCTTGTCCCCTTCTCCCGCGTAGGCTGTAAGCGCAATCGCCGGGATATCACCGCCGCGTTCGGGTTCCATCCCGCGGACCCTGTTGATTAAGTCAAAGCCATCCTCAACCGGCATTCCAATATCGCTCACCAGCACGTCTGGCACTGAACCGTTTGTTACGTGACTGAGCTTTTCAAAGGCTTCAGCCGCCGAAGCTGCCGCGATCACTCTGGCGCCTCGAAGTTCAAGCATCGCGACAAGCAACTCCCGCGCGTCCTGCTCATCATCGACGATCATCACCAAAAGTCCGGCCAGATCTCTTGGTTCTTCGGACGTCGGCTGTGAACTATTCGTGAGAGGTTCCGAATATGCGATAGCGTTCTCCTCTGAAGCGAGTAGTGGAAACGACACACTGAAAGTTGCGCCCTGCCCTTTTCCAGGGCTGTCGGCGCCAACCGCCCCTCCGTGCAGCTCCACAAGATGGCGAACTATCGCAAGACCCAGCCCCAAGCCTCCGTGCGTTCTCGAAAAGGTGCTATCGGCCTGGCTGAAACGGTCAAACACGTACGGTAGAAAGGCCGGGTCCATTCCCTCGCCGCTGTCGGAAACGGTTATCCGGGCGCGAGACCCGGTGCGCTCGAGCTTCACCGAAACCTGACCAGCGGTGGGGGTGAATTTGATCGCGTTTGACAACAGGTTCCATACGATCTGTTGAAGCCGGTTTGGGTCTCCCGAAACCGCGCCTACCCCGGTATCCAGTGAAACCTGGAGTTGGATACTCTTTGCATCAGTAGCCGGGCGAATCGATTCGAGAGCCGCCTCTACCACTGAGTCGAGCTCGACAGGCTGCACTTCCAACCGCAGCTTACCGGTGATGATTCGGGAGACATCCAGAAGGTCTTCAATGATCTGGGCGAGAGTCTTGGTATTGCGCTCGATCGTCACGAGCGCCCTCGAGGAGGCAGATTCATCGAGCGAACCGGTTTGAAGCAGCTGGGCCCACCCAAGGATAGAGTTGAGCGGCGTACGCAGCTCGTGTGAGACGGTCGCCAGGAACTCATCTTTGAGTCGATTCGCCGCTTCGGCTTCAGCTCTTGCCTTCTCCTCGCGAATCAACAGCTTGGCGCTCAGTCTCTGAGCTTCTTCTGCTTCGAGGCGAGCAGCCTTCTCGCTGACCAGCAGTTTCTCTTTTTCCTCTTCCGCGTGCTTTCGATCTGTGATCTCGACAAGCAATTCCGCCGCATGGTTTCGAGCCTCAGCGTACAGTCGTGCGTTCTCGTAAGCCACGGCTAACTGGCCGGCCAGCGTCAAGGCAAGCCGCTCATCTGCCTCGCTAAACTCGGACGCATCAAGCTTGTCCATCAAATACAACCAGCCTACTGTTTCGCCAAGCAACGAGAGTGGAGCCGAGAGCAGCGAATCTGCTGGAACCGGATTCGGAGCGTAGGTTGGTCGTGGGTGAATGTTGGACCAGCGGATCGGCCCGGTCATCGACGAAAAGCGATTCAGTGCGTTCTCATCAAATTCTCTTCTCTTCAACCTCTCCGTCCTGTTCACATCCAGACGGTCTCCCGTTAAACAGCGGACAGGTTGGCCTGCCGTTGGGTTGATTCTCACAAAAGCACTACGCGCCCCGAGAATATCGGCCGCGGCCTCGCAGACCAATAGCAAAAGAGTCTCCGGATCGCGCTCGGCGGTCAACCTCTGCCCAAGCTCAACGAGCTTACCAAGTCGCTCGAAATTAGCGTTCTCCAACTGAATATTCTTTTCGTGCAGAAGCGCCGCCTGTTGCTTTACCTGTTCCGTTTTCTTATACAGCTCCACAAAGACAGCCACCTTGGATTTGAGCGCTGCGGAGTCGAGAGGTTTGATGATGAAGTCAACCGCACCGAGTGAATATCCGGTCGAGAGATCCTGTTTGTCGTTGTTGTCGTAGGCCGTCAAAAAAATGATCGGAAGATCCCGCGTTTTCTTGCTGCCGCGAATCAACTCGGCAGTTTCGAGCCCGCTTATGCCAGGCATGCGCACGTCGAGCAAAATAACCGCCGCGTCGTTGTAGAGAAGATACTGAAGAGCGGCCTCGCCGGAAGCTGCACGAACCAGGTTGCGATCGGCGCCCTGCAAAATCGTCTCGAGAGCAAGCAGATTGCTCTCGTTATCATCGACCATCAAGATATTGACCCGCGGCGGACCTGTTTCAGTCGTGATATCACTCACCAGAGTTAACCTCGCTTCCTTTCAACGCCGACAAGCTTCCGACCCTGACCCGAACCGTTCTTTTGGTAAAGGCGACTCGTTTCGTCCATGAGCTCGTAGCGGTCTTCGTAGGCCGTAGTCTCCAGCGATTCCGACGGGCCCAGCGCCAGAATGCCAAATCGACTGAGACTGTCATAGATTAACCTGTCGACCCGTTCTCGAAGTCTGTTATTGAAACCGCCAAGAACACCGCGACAGACGATAACTTGAAACTCGTTGAACGAGCCGTCCGTCGCAAGGTTATGCTCTGAAAAAACTATGTTCCTCTTCAGCGACGGGTCGATAAACAACCGGTTGCCTTTTCTCGTGAAGTAGTCCTCGAACGACCCCTTTCCTCCGGCCTCCAAATAGTCAGCCGCATATTGCTCCGCAACCGACGAACGGAACACTCCAAGCCGCGCTTGCCGCACTACCTCCTCGCTAAGGTCAGTAGCGTAGATGCGGGAACGTTCATAAAGACCCTCTTCTTTGAGAAGGATGGCCAGCGAATAGACCAATTCTCCGGTCGAACACCCTGCTTGCCAGATGCGAACGAATGGATACGTTTTGAGCTGGGGGACGATCTTCGTTCGGAAGACCCGATAAAAGCCCGTATCGGAGAACATGCCCGGGTTAGCGCTCGCAAAGCTGCGCAGGAATCGTTCGAAGAGAGAAGATTTGCGGAGCAGCTTATCTTGAAACCGGGAAATCGTGGGAACTCGACTCGCAAGCATCGCCTCGCGGATTCTCAGCCTTACCGTTCCCGGCTCGAAATCACGGAAGTCATACCCGTAGTATCGGTGCACCGCCGACAACAGCAAGTCGATTTCCAGCTCTTCGAGTTTGGAGTTTTTCTCTCTTTCGGTCATGCCCTTGCGGCTTTGTTGCCGTGCAACCAGACTCGCAACATCGACAGCAACTGATCAATGTCCAGCGGCTTGGAGATGTAATCAGATGCTCCCGCTTCGATGCATTTCTCTCGATCGGCCTTCATAGCCTTGGCAGTCAACGCGATGATCGGAAGCGATGCAAACTTTTCTATCTTCCTTATCGCCTGCATCGTCTCATATCCATCCATCTCCGGCATCATGATGTCCATCAGCACCACATCGACATCCGGATTCTGCTGCAACAGTTTGACTCCGTCACGTCCGTCTTCCGCATACAGAACCTCCATCTGATAACTCTCGAGAGTGCTGGAGAGCGCAAAAATGTTGCGGACGTCGTCGTCCACAATCAACACTTTCTTCGCCGCAAGCACTGGATCCTGACGCATCACCTGTTGAATCATCCGGCGCTTGGGTTCAGGCATATTCGCTTCCACCCGATGCAGGAACAATGCAGTCTCCGCCAACAGCCGTTCCGGGGAGTTAGCCTCCTTTACGACTATCGCGTCGGCTACCTGTCTCAACTGGCTCTCTTCTTTCTCAGTCAGGTCTTTGCCGGTGTAGACAATGATGGGTAGATCATTCCGGTCAAGTTCTTTCTGGATCTTGTCGATCAAATCAAACCCGCTCATATCCGGCAGCTTGAGATCCAGCACCATACAATCGAACTCTTCGTTCTTGAGCGCCTCGATGGCTTCGGTTGCCGTCGCTACATCGGTAGTCTCGACATCCCCGCCGCCGATCAGTTCCACTATGCTCATACGCTGAGTGTCGTCGTCCTCCACCACCAGAAGCCGCTTCATATCGCGTTCTGCGAAAGCAGTGATCTGATCGAACGCTTCCGCAAGCTGTTCGCGCGTGACCGGCTTTTGCAGATGCATGAACGCGCCAAATGCACGCGGCTGCCGCTGTTGCTCGTAAGCGGTAATCACATGCACCGGTATGTGGCTCGTTTCCGAATCGTGCTTCAGGCGATCAAGCACTGTCCAGCCTTCTTGATCCGGCAGTTTGATGTCCAGCGTTATGGCGTCCGGCTTGTACTTGCGGGCCAGCGTGAGCGCGACGTCGCCTCGCCCGGCCACGAGCCCCTTGAATCCCTTCTCGTGGGCCAGATCCAGAAGAATCTGTGCAAACAGCGCATCATCCTCGACAATCAAGACTAATCGTTCACCCGGCTCGACCGTGCCGCGATCGTCGGCAATCTCGAATATCTCGCTGTACTCAACCGAAGGATAGGGGGTTGCCAACGACAGCGGCCCGCTCGGAGCGCCCCCGGCGGCAGACCTTGTTCGAGTATCCGTTTGCTGAGAAATGGTTGTGGCGGCAGCTTTGTGCACCCGAGGCAGGTATAGCGTGAACGTGCTTCCCTCTCCGGCAACGCTGGCAACCCGGATCTCACCCCCGAGTAGCCGCGCGATTTCGCGACTGATCGAGAGCCCCAACCCGGTGCCGCCGTACTTTCGACTGGTCGTGCCGTCCGCCTGCTGGAACGCCTCGAAGATTATCTGCTGTTTGTCTGCGGGGATGCCGATTCCGGTATCCACCACCGAGAAGCCGATTACGGTCTCGGCCTGATTGAGGCTGTCCATTCCAAAGTGCCCGCGGCGATCCACCGTTTTCACGTGAAGCGTGACCCGCCCCTTCTCAGTAAATTTGAACGCATTCGACAACAAGTTCTTCAGGATCTGTTGTAAACGCTTCTGATCGGTCAGAATGGAAGAGGGGAGGTTGGGCTCTATGTCGATCGTGAAGTCCAACCCCTTGTCCTGCGCAAGCTGATGGAAGCTGCGGTTCATCTGCATCGTAACATCCGTGAACGGGACTTCGCCGGTCTCGATAGCCATCATCCCCGCCTCGATCTTTGTGAGATCGAGGATGTCATTGATCAGCGAAAGCAAGTCGTTGCCGGACGAATGAATAGTCTCAGCGAATTGCACCTGCCTCTGCGTCAACGTTGCATCCACATTTTCGGCAAGCTGACGCGACAGTATCAACATACTGTTGAGAGGAGTTCGCAGTTCGTGAGACATGTTGGCCATAAACTCGGACTTGTACTTCGATGTCAGCGCGAGCTGTTCCGCTTTCTCTTCGATCGCCCAGCGCGCTTCCTCGACCTCCCGATTCTTAGCCTCGACCTCCGACTTCTGAGCGGCAAGCAAGGTAGCCTTTTCACTCAACTCTTCGTTGGTGTTACGAAGCTCTTCCTGCTGATTACGCAGTCGCTCTTCCGACTCGCGAAGCGTCAGCGCCTGCTGCTCAAGCCGCTCGTTTGTCTTCTTGAGCTCGTCCTGCTGGCTCTGCAGCTCCGATGCCAGCGACTGAGACTGCATCAGCAATCGTTCCGTTCGCGTGTTAGCTTCGATCGTGTTGAGCACGATGCCGATACTCTCAGTCAACGTGTTCAGGAAGGTCATATGAATGTCGCTGAAGCGGTTGAAGGAGGCCAGTTCGATTACCGCTTTGACCTCCTCTTCAAACAGCACCGGCAACACGATGATGTTCAGCGGCGGGGCTTCTCCAAGCCCGGAGTTAATGTAGATGTAGTCGTTCGGGACATGAGTCAGGAGAATTCGCTTCTTCTCCAACACGCATTGCCCCACGAGTCCTTCGCCCTGCCTGAATTCATTAGAGAGGTTTTTTCGGTTCGAATAAGCATAACCGCCGAGCAGTCTCATCAACGGTCGCTCATCCTCTTGCGGCTGGTTGACGTAAAACACCCCCTGTTGCGCATCCACCAGCGGCACAAGATCCGAAAGGATCATGTTTGCCACCGTGGTCATGTCACGCTGTCCCTGCAGCATTCCAGTGAAACGCGCCAGATTGGTCTTGAGCCAGTCTTGCTCGGTGTTCTTCAGCGTAGTGTCACGGAGATTGCGGATCATCTCGTTGATGTTGTCTTTCAGCGCCGCTACCTCGCCTTGCGCTTCTACAGCGATTGATCGGGTGAGGTCTCCCTGTGTCACCGCCGTGGACACCTCGGCAATCGCGCGGACCTGGGTCGACAGGTTTGCCGCCAGCTGATTCACGTTGTCGGTCAAGTCTCTCCAGGTCCCGTATGCGCCGGGAACGTTTGCCTGTCCGCCGAGTTTTCCTTCGACGCCGACTTCGCGAGCAACCGTTGTGACCTGATCGGCGAACGTCGCAAGCGTATCGGTCATAGCATTGATCGTGTCCGCCAGCTCGGCAATTTCGCCTTTTGACTCAATCGTCAACTTGCGGTTCAACTCGCCGTTGGCGACCGCGGTAACGACCTGAGCGATGCCGCGCACCTGACCGGTCAGGTTACCGGCCATGAAGTTTACGTTGTCGGTCAGGTCCTTCCACGTGCCTGCCACGCCTGTTACCTCAGCCTGGCCGCCGAGCTTGCCTTCGGTGCCAACCTCGCGCGCGACGCGGGTAACTTCCGACGCAAACGAATTGAGCTGGTCAACCATGACGTTGATGGTGTTTTTGAGCTCGAGGATTTCTCCTTTCACGTCAACCGTGATCTTTTTGGAGAGGTCCCCGTTGGCAACCGCGGTTGTGACGTCCGCGATGTTACGGACTTGAGCCGTCAGGTTGCTGGCCATGAAGTTTACGTTGTCGGTCAGATCCTTCCACGTGCCTGCCACGCCTCGGACTTCAGCCTGACCGCCCAGGTTGCCTTCAGTTCCCACTTCGCGCGCCACGCGGGTCACTTCTGAAGCGAACGCGTTGAGCTGATCGACCATCACGTTGATCACTTCTTTGATTTGGAGAATCTCGCCACGCACATCAACGGTGATCTTTTGCGTCAGATCGCCGTTGGCGATCGCGGTTGCGACTTTGGACATATCGCGTAGCTGAACCGTGAGATTTCCAGCCATGAAATTCACGTTGTCGGTTAAGTCCTTCCAGGTGCCCGCGACGTCCGCGACTTGCGCCTGCCCTCCAAGTTTTCCTTCAGTTCCCACTTCGCGCGCGACCCGAGTAACTTCCGAAGCGAAGGCGTTGAGCTGATCCACCATCCGGTTGATGGTGTTCTTCAACTCGAGGATCTCGCCTTTCACATCCACGGTTATCTTCTTCGAAAGATCGCCGTTGGCTACCGCGGTGGTTACGTCAGCGATGTTGCGCACCTGGGCGGTAAGGTTGCCGGTCATAAAGTTGACGTTGTCGGTCAGGTCTTTCCAGGTGCCGGCGACTCCGGGCACTTGCGCCTGGCCGCCCAGCTTGCCTTCCGTTCCTACCTCCCTTGCAACGCGGGTGACTTCGGATGCAAACGAGTTGAGCTGGTCCACCATCCGGTTGATCGTATTCTTGAGCTCCAGAATTTCACCCTTCACATCGACGGTGATCTTCTTTGAGAGGTCGCCGTTGGCCACGGCAGTTGTAACTTCGGCGATGTTGCGAACCTGACCGGTCAGATTCCCGGCCATCGAATTAACGCTGTCGGTCAGGTCTTTCCACGTTCCACCGACGCCTCGCACGTCAGCCTGACCGCCCAGCTTGCCATCCGTACCCACCTCCCTCGCCACACGAGTCACTTCCGAAGCGAATGAGTTGAGTTGATCAACCATTCGATTGATGGTGTTCTTCAGTTCCAAAATCTCACCCTTAACGTCGACGGTAATTTTCTTGGAAAGGTCGCCGTTCGCCACCGCGGTTGTAACGTCGGCAATATTTCGCACCTGGCCAGTCAGGTTGCCGGCCATCGAGTTCACGTTATCAGTCAGGTCCTTCCAGGTGCCGGCCACGTCCGGCACTACGGCTTGACCGCCAAGTTTGCCTTCGGTTCCGACTTCTCTGGCAACGCGCGTTACTTCCGACGCGAATGCGTTGAGCTGGTCGACCATCACGTTGATCGTGTTCTTCAGCTCAAGTATCTCGCCTTTAACATCAACGGTGATCTTCTTGGAGAGGTCGCCCTTGGCGACCGCGGTGGTCACTTCGGCGATGTTACGCACTTGCGCGGTAAGATTTCCGGCCATCGAGTTGACGCTGTCGGTCAGGTCCTTCCAGGTGCCGCCGACGCCGCGAACATCGGCCTGTCCGCCCAGCTTGCCCTCGGTTCCGACCTCTCTTGCCACGCGTGTTACTTCTGACGCGAACGAATTGAGCTGGTCCACCATCACGTTGATTGTGTTCTTCAGCTCCAGTATTTCACCTCGCACGTCGACGGTGATCTTCTTGGAAAGGTCTCCTTTGGCAACCGCGGTGCTGACCTCGGCGATGTTGCGGACTTGAGCCGTCAGGTTACCGGCCATGAAGTTCACGTTGTCGGTTAGATCTTTCCAGGTCCCGGCGACGCCCGGCACCTCGGCTTGCCCGCCGAGTTTGCCTTCGGTTCCGACTTCTCTTGCGACGCGGGTTACTTCGGACGCGAACGAATTCAACTGGTCGACCATCCGATTGATGGTGTTCTTGAGTTCCAGGATCTCTCCCTTTACGTCTACGGTGATTTTCTTGGAAAGGTCGCCGTTAGCCACGGCGGTCGTCACCTCAGCAATGTTTCGCACCTGACCCGTAAGGTTACCGGCCATCGAATTCACGTTATCGGTGAGATCTTTCCAGGTGCCGGCCACGCCGCGGACCTGAGCCTGGCCTCCGAGTTTTCCTTCGGTGCCGACTTCTCTTGCGACGCGCGTCACCTCAGAGGCAAAAGAGTTTAGCTGGTCAACCATCCGGTTGATGGTGTTTTTGAGTTCCAGAATCTCGCCCTTTACGTCGACGGTGATTTTCTTGGAGAGGTCGCCGTTAGCAACGGCGGTTGTTACTTCAGCGATGTTCCGCACCTGACCGGTCAAGTTACCGGCCATCGAGTTCACATTGTCGGTGAGGTCTTTCCAGGTGCCGGCGACGTCAGGCACTTGCGCCTGTCCGCCAAGCTTACCCTCGGTGCCGACCTCTCTTGCCACGCGCGTCACTTCAGAGGCGAAGGCGTTGAGCTGGTCAACCATTGTGTTGATTGTGTTCTTGAGCTCGAGGATTTCTCCGCGCACATCGACAGTGATCTTTTTGGAGAGATCACCTCTGGCCACGGCGGTGGTCACCTCAGCGATGTTTCGCACCTGGGCGGTAAGGTTTCCGGCCATCGAATTCACGCTGTCGGTCAAGTCCTTCCAGGTGCCCGCGACGCCTTTCACTTTTGCCTCTCCGCCGAGCTTACCTTCGGTTCCGACTTCCCTCGCTACGCGCGTCACCTCGGAAGCGAAGGAGCCGAGCTGACCCACCATCGCGTTAACCAACTTTACCGATCGAAGGAACTCGCCCCTCAAGGGCCGCCCGTCGACTTCCAACGCCATCGTCTGTGAGAGATCCCCGTTTGCCACCGCGCCGATCACTCGGGCCATTTCTGTGGTTGGCCGAGCCATATCGTCGATCAGCGTGTTGACCGACTCAAGGAGGCTGCTCCAGGAGCCGTCGGCCGCAGGCAAAGCCGCTCGCTGAGTAATCTTTCCTTCCTTCCCGACGACCCTGCTGACTCGCTCGAGCTCTTTGGTAAGCCGGTCATTCCGCCCAATCACCTCATTGAGAGTGTCGGCAATCTTCCCCGGGATTCCGACCCACACATCGGGCAAACGCACCGAGAAGTCGCCACGCTTCAAAGCGACCACGGTCTTGAGAAGTTCTTTATCAATAGAAATACCGTCGGCTCCTGGCTCTTTACCTTCGCCGGGCGCCTTTCCAGCCATGATATCGGCGATGGCATTCACGGACTTGAAGGATTTCGCCCAACCCCCGGTCGCCGGCGGGAGCTTAGGTTTTTGCGCGGTCTTCGGCTTCGCGTCGGGCCCTTTGCTCACGCGTTCGAGTTCGCTGGACAGACCCCGATTCAGCGCAACAATGTCATTAAAGGCCTTAGCGATTTCACGTCCCGCGCCGGAGGAGCCCTCGGGGAGGCGTGCAGAGAAGTCTCCCTTCTTAAGAGCCTTCAAAGCCTTCAACAGCGGACCTGCGTCGAAAGCCGCGCTCACTTTCTGATTTTGCATTGTATGCCTCGATGGAATTGTGATTAATGCTCAACGCCGCCAAAGGTGACAGGTGGTTCGTACAGACAGGACTTTGGCTAACGTGAGGTAGGTTCCAAAGCATCTGATAGCGATGAGTTTCTCAGCTCTGAACGAGTGAGTTCGGTCGCACGTAATCGTCCAATTCGAGCAGCCCTTGTCGTGCGATGTTACGCGTCCGGTGATCATACTAAGTAAGTAAGGTCGGCATGTCAACGCTAATGAGACGAGCTAATAGACGCGCCTGATTGAACTTAGCCTCGCTGGGTCCTCGCGCACCGAAAGCCGTAGTCGCTGTACTTGAATTCCGGCGGTATGCTGCTGCGCGCCGCAACTCGGGTGATCTTGATCTGATGCCGCCAGGATCCACCTCTTGACGCTCGCCGGGTCCCAAAGGACGGGCCTTCAGGATTGCTCGTCGGCGAGTCTTGATAGTACCTTTCGTCGTACCAATCGGAGCACCATTCGTGTACGTTCTCCGAGATGTCGTGGAGATCGAACCCGTTCGGCGGGCGCCGGCCAACCCGCTCGGGTCCATTCAACCACAAGTCGGAGTAGTTGCGTTGAAGCTGCGGAGCCTCATCGCCCCAGGTGAACAGCCTACCTTCGAGTCCGCCCCGCGCTGCTCGTTCCCATTCTGCTTCAGTCGGAAGGCGATAAGAATGGCCGGTCTTCTCGGACAGCCACGCACAGTACGCAGTAGCGTCGAACCAACTGACGCTGGTGACCGGTTGATCGGGATGGTTAAAGCGGGGATTGCTCCAGTCGGGAGGGACCTGATGACCGGCGTCTTCGATAAAGTACTGATAGAGTCGATTGGTAACGGCAAACCGGCCGATCTCGAAGACATCAAGGAACACTCTGTGAACCGGTCGCTGGTTTTTGGCCCCGGCGTCAGACCCCATGAGAAAGTCGCCTGCCGGAATAGAGATCATTTCAGGTTCTACAATCATCCTACGAGGATGCGGAACGAACGAATAAACTCGTTACAACTCCGGCTCGGGTGGTCGGTCGCTCCCGCTTGGCTGGGCGATCAACGGATAAACGACCCCAGCGATCGCGGCTCCGACGATAGGGGCCACCCAAAATAGCCAGAGCTGCGCCAACGCCCATCCGCCGACGAAAACCGCCGGGCCGGTGCTGCGCGCGGGATTGACCGAGGTATTGGTTACAGGGATGCTGATAAGGTGAATCAATGTAAGCCCAAGCCCAATCGCGATTGGCGCGAACCCGGCAGGCGCCCGCGAATCGGTAGCGCCTAAAATCACCATCAGGAAGAAGAACGTGAGCACCACTTCCGCTACGAAACACGCAACCAGCGTATAGCCGCCCGGTGAATGGCTATCATATCCATTCGATGCGAACCCCGCAGCGACATCGAAGCCAGTTTTGCCACTGGCGATCACGTACAACACACCAGCTCCCGCGATCGCGCCCACAACTTGCGCGACGATGTAGGGCAGTAACTCGGAAGCCGGAAAACGCTTGCCCACGACCAGGCCTACAGAGACCGCGGGGTTCAGGTGACACCCAGAGATGTGCCCGATTGCATATGCCATCGTCAACACAGTCAATCCGAATGCGAGCGAAACTCCAGCGAACCCAATGCCGAGGATCGGCACACCCGCGGCCAGCACGGCACTACCGCAACCACCAAACACCAGCCAGAAGGTCCCAAAGAACTCCGCAGTTGCTCTCTTTGAAATCGTTGCTTGTGCCATTCTTACCTCCTCGTTAGACGGAACGAAAGAATTGTCAACGACTACCTTCGTTGTTTAGTCACTACCAACGACGATCCACTGCTGTTCTGCCTGCCTGAGTGCCTAATGCGGTCGCAACGTATCAATGATGAGCCTCGACGTCAATGAATAAGCTGCAGGCTTGAAGCGTGTGCCGCTCCAAGCCTGGAATCTAATGATTGAGGTATGAGGGATCGCCAGACAAAGGCGACGATCTAATCATTTCCGGCGGCGGGTTTGAGCGGCGGAGGCCGAGCGTCCGTATCGTAGCGCGATGTTTACCATTACCGGCTGGCCGGACTTCACCTCCGGTTTGTAGTACAAGGTTTGAGGTGCGGGTGCGTTCGGTGACAAAGACCTTGTTGCATCCGCGCCGGCAGCTTTCTCCTCGCTGGTCCATGTCTTGCCGGCGCCGTTTTGCATCTCGAGCCTTCCGAAAGTTCCGCCCCAGGACTTTTCCCACTCAGTGACTTGCTGGACCGAAAGCTTCTGGGCTTTGTCACCAATCTTCAGACCGTCGAGAAGCGTCGGGCTAACCAGGACGCTGATCACTTCGCTTATCTGATCCGAACGGCTCGGCTTGAGCGTGAAGAAAGGCGGTCGGTCATCCTGTGATGGAATCTCGATGATTCGGCCCGCTTTCACCTTGTTGTCGCCTTCATTGGTACGAGTCGTAGGGAAGATCACATACGCGTCGCCAAATGAGCCGTCTGCGTACTGCTCGCGGTCGATCACATACAAGTAACCGTCACGCGCTGCTTCCACGCTGAGCCGCACACGCGTTCCTCCAGTGAGCTTGGTGTCTGCCTCGACTCGTTCGGGTATCCAATCGACGGATTCGGATCCCTCCTGAACCAGGATTCGCTCTCCGGTATCGCCAGCCTTGCTGGGTCTCAAACGCCAAAGAGTCACCCCAATAACCGTGTCAGCCAGCACTCGGTCTGTGGGAACAGCGGGAGTCGCTATTCGGTATCGTCTTCTTGAGGACGCGCCGCTCGACTGGCGCTTTGGCTGGTCTATAAACGCGGTATCCCACAACTTTCGAGTGGTCTCGCTCTCCTGTGCGGGCGCGATTGTGACCAGAAAAAAAGAGCAGACTCCAAAAACGTAAAACCATTTCCCCACAGTGTTTCCTCCTGGCGGGTGCGCAATCTTCAGTGACGAACCCTCGGCAGACGCTCGCTCACTTACCCGCCATTGTCTAAAGCGCAATTCGACAGCGAATTCCCTCAGAAATAATATCGATCGCGTCGCGTGTCGTTCTCAATCGAGATCATTCAACTGTAAACACCGGTTCCCCCAGGACTTCCCGGCGTGGCTCAACGCCGAGCCCAGGCTCGATCGAGGCAGCTAATCTTCCGTGTTTTCGCTGCGGAGCGCCCGTCGCGATGCTGACGGTTACGTAGCTATTGAAGTCGGTGGCCGAAAATAGATACTCGGGAGGAGTGCTGTGCGCCAGGTGCGCGATGGCTGCGGTGACGATGTCCCCGCCCCAGGTGTCTTCAATGGTCATCGCAATCCCCAACGATACACACAAATCACGAATCTGCCTCGCCCTGGTCAGGCCTCCGACCTTTGAGATCTTCAGGTTGATCACATCCATCGCCTGATCGCTGTAGCCGCGCACGACCGTTCTCGTATCGTCAATCACTTCGTCCAGAATAAACGGGCGATTCGTATGGCGGCGTACAACAAGACACTCTTCATAACTCAAACAGGGTTGTTCAATGTAGACATTCACATCGCGCACGCCGTCGGCAACAGCCATCGCTTGATGCTGTGTCCAACCGCAGTTGGCATCAGCCACCAGGACATCACCCGGCTTTAACTCGGCAGCTACTGCACGAATGCGCGCAATGTCTGTCTCAACGTCGCTGCCTGACTTTAGTTGAAACTTGGTATAGCCTTCCGCCCGGTATTTGCCGACGTTTCCGGCCATTCGCTCCGGCGTATCCTGAGAGATCGCGCGATAGAGAGCAAAGTCCCGGTCATAGAATCCTCCGAATAGCTTCGCGACCGGCTGCCCGCACGTTTTGCCTAAAATGTCCCAGCACGCCATATCGAGCGCCGACTTGACATAAGGGTGACCTCGCAACGATTGATCCATGCGTTGATTGACCAAAGCCAGTTCGGTTGGATCAACGCCGATAAGATGAGGTGCAACTTCGGCTATGCCCGCGCGAGCGCCGGCGGCATAAGCGGGCAAATAAGCCGGGCCAAGCGGGCAAACTTCGCCGTAGCCGGTTATTCCTTCGTCGGTATCCACTTCAACGACGGTGGAATCAAAAACGTCCACGCTCCTGCCACCCGACCACTTGTAACTGCCTTCGTGTAGCGGTAGCTCGACCCGATAAACCTTGATGCCGACAACTCTCATTTGATCACTCCGGGTTTCGCGATCCCGACGACTCGGCTGAAACCGTATCGATGCGCCGCTCCAACCAGGCCGAGCGCAGCAACGCAAGCGCAGTGTAAATCACGACAATCACGACCAGCCAGCGGACGTAATAAAGATCAAGGGACTTGACGATGAACGCCGCAAGAAGCACCGCCGGGATACCACCCAGCGCCAATCCGAGCGCCGCTCGGAGGTTGTATCGCTCTCTTAGAATAAATCGCGTGCTCCCCGCCGGCATCAGGAAGGCGCATGATCCCATCATTATCGGAAACGCGGCTACCGGATTCATCCCCAACAGGCTAATCATAATCAGACACGGGCCGTACAACCCGATGCCCAGCGACATCAATGATCCCAGCATAAAGTTTCCGGCGACGCCGGTGATTAACAACGAGCCGCTCAACGCGAGGGCCTCTCCTCCACCCGCTTGCGTGTTGTAAATTGTCATTAGAGTCAGAGCGGCTGCTACGAGCAAAGCAACGCCCATCCCAATTTGGATTGCGCGACGCGGTAATCGGGCGACCACTCCGGCGCCGAGCCACATACCCAGGACCGCCGCGGCGATCAATGCAACCAGCGTTATCATATCTACTTCGACGATAGCGATGTAGATGAATGCCTGGGCAATCGCCGGAAGCGTGTGTCCAACATTGAGAGTGCCGGGTATGACTTCGTCGCGCACCTGTTTCAAGAGTTTGTACAACGAAGTCGTGGTCGCAAACGAGCCGATGCCCAGAGTGTCAAAAAAGTTCGTGACGAATCCAATAGCCATTTCGAGTGGCGTGGGCGTGTTTGGCTCAGCGCTTTTGCGCCGTCGAATCGCCGAAAACCATGTCCATAGATAAAAGGCCGTAACCGCGCCCAGCGCAATAAAG
>DASRIZ010000407.1:0-2722 GCA_035649735.1 Blastocatellia bacterium
GCCGTCAGCGACGGCCACACACCGGCTGCATCGAGTCGGCTTCGGGTTCATGCTCAGTTTCGATCGCGCCAACGAAGCGATCCAAGCGCGTCGAGGCTTGATGCAGAAGCGAGACACGCATACTCATGGCTTCCTGGGTCATCGCATTCATCTCCTCGACTGGCTACTTTGGTATTTTGCTACTTATGTTGGTTGAGAACGTCTTTCCACCCATTCCATCCGAGTTGATCATGCCACTCGCCGGCTTCATGGTCGCTCAAAATAAACTCACATTCCTCGGTACCACCCTGGCAGGCATGGCCGGCTCTGTTATAGGCGCGCTACCGTTTTACTATGGCGGCAAAAAACTCGGCGAGGAGCGCGTGAAGCGCTTTGCTGACCAGTATGGCCGTTGGCTGACTGTATCCAGACAAGACGTTGACCGTGCGACGCGGTGGTTCCACAAGCATGGGGGCGCCGCTGTGTTGCTGTGCCGCCTTATCCCCGGCGTGCGTTCCCTCATTTCGGTTCCCGCCGGAATCGCCGGAATGAACTTCGTGAAGTTTCTCTTCTATACATCCTTAGGAACTGCTCTTTGGGCGGGGTTGCTGACCTATCTCGGGTATATGCTTGGGAGTAACTTCTCGAAGGTCGGCAAATACCTCGGTCCGGTGTCGTGGATCGTATTCGGCGTAATCGGCGCCTTATATCTCATGCGAGTTCTAATGCATAAGCGAGCGCAGGCTTGATCTCGAGGAGGATGTAAAAATGGCAGATGTACAAGGCGCTCGGATCCCGGTCACGCTGCGACCGGGACGTGCAACCGATATCAGCGCGTGCGGCAGAATTTGCTACGAGGCGTTTGAAGCCATTGCCCGCCAGCATAACTTTGCTCCCGACTTCCCGTCCGTGGACGTCGCGACCAGTCTGATCACGATGCTGTTGTCACATCCGCGGTTCTTCAGCGTTGTCGCTGAAGCGGACGGCGAGGTTGTGGGCAGCAACTTTCTTGACGAGCGCTCTGCGATCGCTGGCGTTGGCCCGATCACCGTGAATCCCAAGGTGCAGAATTTGAGGATCGGTCGCCGCCTGATGCAGGCCGTTCTCGACCGAGCCACAGAGCGAAAATTTCCAGGTGTCCGACTTTTGCAGTCCGCATATCACAGCCGATCTCTCGCGCTCTATGCGACGATGGGTTTTTTACCCCGAGAAGCCATCGCCTGCATGCAAGGCCCCGCGATCGGGGTTTTGCCGTCCGGCTATCAAGTGCGGCGGGCCGTTGAGGCGGACCTTGAAGTCTGTAATCGTGTCTGCAAGTTGGTTCACGGTCATGACCGCGCTGGGGAGACGCTCGACGCGATCAAGCTAGGGACGGCCACCGTCGTGGAGCACGAGGAACGCGTGACCGGCTACGCGACGGATTTCGGCTTCCTTGCGCACGCCGTCGGCGAGACCAACCGGGACCTGATGGCGCTGATCGGCGCTGCGTCCGCTTTCGCCGGCCCAGGCATTCTTGTGCCTCTTCGCAATGGGGCGCTATTTCAATGGTGCCTGGGCCACGGCTTACGCGTGGTACAAATCATGACCTTGATGACGACCGGACTTTACAACGAACCGGCGGGATCCTACCTGCCATCCGTACTGTATTGACGTTGCCGCGCGTAGCATCGCTTCGTTGGACGGCATAATCCTTAAGCATGACTAATCAGGTTCACGTCTCGTTGCAGCCCATCGGCAAACAGCGGCGCTTTTTTGCGATCGATGGTGCCGAAGCCAAATTGACGCTGCGCTGAAACGTATGCCGGGGAAATGCCCACAGTGTGGATCGAGGACTTATTTAGCCAGAACGAGAATACAAACCGACCTGCTTGAAATACAAAATATCCCATGCACGGCATGCCAGGAGTGCGGAGACGAGCAGATCGGACAACTGGTTCAGAAGAAAATCGATAAGATTCTCGAACGCGCAGCCAAAGGAAAGCTCAAAACATGCGTGGTGGTGATGTAATTGTGGAACTCGCATCTAGATGTGGCGACACACTGGAATTGAAGTTGGCGAATCCATCCGCGCAAGCCTTGACGTTTCCGCCAAATAGAATTGCTCAGAACATCGAGTTGAGCAAAAGTCTGCCGAAAAGCGTGACCTATGTTATCAGTTCGCAGCTCGACGTTTTTCAAGCTCCCTGATCAATCTACAAAGCTGCCGGTGCTACTGTTGACTATCACTGAAACTCTCTAAAGAGATATTTAAAACAGCGCAGACGCAGGAACCGTATAAGGGCGTTGTCGAGGGTTCCTGTTTCTCTTCGGTCATCCTATTTTCGCCTGATCGCACTGAAATCTCATCCACGTCATTTGTTGACGCTAAAGCGCCGTTATGGCCTGGAACTATTTGACTACCCGTGTGCCGGTTTCATCGTTTTGATTTCGTCTTTATCCTCAAAGTAATCGCCACCTTCTTTGGTCAGATACCAAGAGACCAATTTTGTATCGTCCTCCGAGTCCTTCAAACATAATCGGACGGTCCATTGGCAGCAGTGTCAACTCGACCGCTGGTTTCGTCATGACTTTGTCACGGCCCAGAACTCGCAACACAGGTTGCCACTATGCAGGATACGTCAAATATCAGCAGCCAGACAGCAAGGGGTTGCAAAGCAGAAGGAGGTCGACAGATGTCTTTAGATTCATCCTCATCCCCTCTCAGTCTGAACGCTCTAAGTAGTTTAACTCGTTCTTCAGGCCA
>DASRIZ010000408.1:0-9860 GCA_035649735.1 Blastocatellia bacterium
TCCATGTTATCGTCGCGGCCCAGTGAGATGTCCTGGCGACGGCCCGAAAACCTTTATGAGAAAAATTACTTTTCTCCTTTTCCTCCTTGCCACGGTCACTACAAACGCTTTCGCCACCTGGTCGGTTATCGCCGTCGATAGAAAGACCGGTCAAGTCGTAATCGCTTCTGCGACGTGCGTTCCTCAAAAGGCGTTTAGCGGCTTCCCTGCAAAAGGACTTAAGGACGTTCAAGCCATCATAGTCCCCGGGGTCGGTGTCGCCGCTGCCCAGGCCAATGTCGATCGCACCCGCCTGCTACAAAGGCTGATCGCGGATGAATTGAACCGCGGCACAGACCCGGCTCGTATCATAGATATGCTAAAAGCTCAGGACGCAAATCATCCCTCGCGTCAATACGGCATCGTCGATCTCAAGGGTCGCGCGGCCGGCTATTCCGGCGGCGGCAATGGTAAACAGGCACTCGACCGCCAGGGAAGGGTTGAACGGGCCGATATTTATTTTTCGATTCAGGGAAACATCCTTACCGGCGACGATGTGGTCGAGGATGCGGTCACAGCCTTCAACAAGACTAAGGGCAGCCTCGCTGATCGGGTAATGGCAGCAATGGAGGCGGCCGACTCACGCGGAGGTGATCGCCGGTGCAACTGCAACACCAAACCCGATCCGCCCGCTCAATGCGATAATAAAGCCGCTCACGTGGCTTACCTTGTGGTGGCCAACAAGAGTGATAAGATGGGCGAGGGGCTGAACGACGGAAGTTACTATCTCGAGATTCAAGTGACCGATCAGGATATCCAGCCCAACGAAAACGATAACCCGGTCAAGACTCTGCGCACTCGTTACGACCGTTGGATAAAAGACCACGCTCGGCGTGGTCGTTCGAAATAGCTTGAGGGTTTAATGTCAGCGACCGTATTGCTAGCAGAAGACGACGCGCCGAGCCGCCAGATCTATTCGACGGTTCTGGAGGGTGAGGGTTATCACGTTATCGACGTCCCGGATGGACAGTCGGCGCTCGATGTGCTGAACAGACAACCCGTAGATCTGCTGGTAACCGACATCATGATGCCGGGAATGACCGGAATCGAGCTGCTGCAGCGGGCCCGCCAAATTCATCCCGACCTGCGCGCAATCGTCATGACCGGGCACAAGACCAGCGAGGCTGTAATCGGAGCCCTGGCAAACAGCGCATGCGAGTTTTTAGAGAAGCCCTTCCGCACCGAGGAGCTTTTGGAAGCGGTGCGGGTTGTGATCAGCCATGACGCAGGGCTTCACTTCGAAGTTATCTCAGACAGGCCTGACTGGATTGAGATTCGAGTACCGTGCGACTTGAGCGCGGTGGAGCCGATCCAGAGGTTTCTCGGACATCTGCACGAACACATTTCCAAAGAGACCCGCGAAGCCGTCGGCGCAGTCTTTCGCGAATTGCTGAACAACGCAATCGAGCATGGCGGCAAATGCGATCCATCAAAGCGTGTCGAGATCAAGTACATTCACCTGAAACGCGCGATCCTTTATTCGATAAAAGATCCCGGCGAAGGTTTTGACCTCAGCGAGATCGAGCACGCCGCATTCGCCAATCCTCCGGGCGAACCGACCCGTCACATGGAGAGACGCCAGGAACTGGGTCTTCGGCCCGGTGGGTTCGGAATCATGCTGGCTTCGCAAGTCATCGACGAACTGGTTTACAACGAAAAACATAACGAGCTGATCTTCGTCAAATACATCGACGAGGAGTCTCTGAGTTAAGATCCTCGACCAATAAATACCCAACACCCTTCACATGTTAGTGCTCACCGAGTCAGACCTCCGCGCAGTGTTGACGATGGGGGACGTAATACACGCCGTGGGCCAGGGCTTTCGCGCGCTTGGCAGCGGGGAGGTTCAAGTGCCCGAGCGCTTGCGGTTGGATATTCCGGCGAGTCGCGGAGTTGTGCTCGAGATGCCTGCCTGCGGCGTTGTCGATGGGGCGCGCGCACTTGGAACTAAGATAGTTTCGGTATTCGAACGGAATGCTCAACGCGGACTTGAAATCGTCCAGGCGGTTTATCTGCTGCTCGACAGCGACACGGGTGTGCCGCTCGCGCTGATGGACGGAAGGTTCATCACCGCGATTCGAACCGCCGCGGCTTCCGCAGTCGCTACAAAATACATGTCACCTCAAGGCTCAAAACGTTTGGCGGTCTTTGGCGCGGGGGTCCAGGCCGAGTTTCATATCGACGCGATGATCGAGATCGCCGACATCGAACGGGTGGTCATCGCATCCCGTGCCGCTGACAAGGCGCGGGCGCTGGCCGATCGAGTCGAGGCGACCAGAGACATGCCGTGTGAGCTCGTTTCAGCCGAAGAGGCAGCGACAGCTAATCTGATCTGTACTTGCACGTCATCGGGGGTTCCGGTGTTTGATGGCAGGCTACTGAATGCAGGTACGCACATCAACGCGGTAGGCGCGTTCACGCCGTCGACTCGCGAGTTGGACACCGATACGGTACGTAGGGCGCGGGTTATCATCGACGCCGAATCCGCCGCGGGACGCGAAGCGGGCGAGATACTGATACCGATCGCCGAAGGATCAATCGACGTAAGTCATGTGAAAGGAACGTTAACGGAGGTCGTTTCCGGTAAGATCCGCGGGCGCGAGTCGGATTCGGATATAACGTTATTCAAGTCGTGTGGCCTTGCGATCGAGGATTTGGTCACCGCGCAGCTTGCTTATTCGAAAGCGTCTGAGCGCGGTATCGGAACCAGGATTGATATGTAGCATGCGGGTTGAGACTTGATCGATTCGTCACGTAGTAACGAATTTATTCGTTCCCGTTGCGCCAGATCCATGAAAAAGAAGAACGAATAAATTCGCTACTACTTGGGACGCCTATCAGGAAACTCGCTCCTCCAGCCAGGACGTAACCTTCTCAAACACGTCTCGCTTCTCTGGCTCGTTGAACAGCTCGTGATAAAAGCCTGGATATATCACCAGCTCCTTATCCGCCGACGCAAACTGTTCAAATATGCGCTTTGTCGCTGCGACGCTCGCGAGCCGGTCATCGGTGCCGTGCATCACCAGGATCGGTAACGTAATCCGCGAGGCCCACTCCGAGACTTCTTGCATAGCTCGCGTGGCTTCCGCAAACCACTTTGGACTTACTTTGCGGTTAACAAGCGGGTCCGCGGCATAAGCCCGACCGACCTCAGGGTCGCGGCTCAAATAAGATGGATTAATCTCACTATCCAACCGCATTCGAGGGGCCATGCGCGCGCCAACTCGGGCAATCATCAGCTTGTGAGCCGGAACCGGGATTGCTACTTCTATCAACGGCGCGGAGATAAGGGCACCGCTCAACTCGCCGTGGTTTCGCGCCGCGTACCTCAAGGCGATCAGTCCGCCCATGCTGTGGCCGACAAGGAACAGCGATTTTGCTTGACTGCGCAACCGTACTGAACTGATGAGCTTGGCCAGGTCCTGGTCGTACTCGGCAAAACTCTCCACGTGTCCGGGCAAGCCATCCGATAGCCCGTGTCCGCGATGATCATAAGCCGTCACAGAATAGCCGTGATTGACAAGATGATCCGTCAGCGCGCCGTACCTTCCACTGTGTTCCCCGAACCCATGAGTTATTAGAACTTCAGCGCGCGGGTTTGAATGTTCGTGCCTCCGCAGATATAGACGCAACCCATCACTCGCAGTGACGGTTTCTTCGATGTAGGTCATTGACCACCTCGGTCCCGCAGATCGCGATTGAACTGGTCCGCCTCGATGTTGGTTAGATTGTCCTCCCGGCCCGGTCGTTTGTCTACGTTGGATAATTGCAATCCGATTCGCAACCCGGCCGCGTAATGCAGTTTGAAGCACGGCAATCAGTCGGGACGCAATCGGCCTCGACACCTCAGGAGAAACGTATGAACGGCTTCCTCGGGACGGGTGCGACTTTTCGCGCTGATCTGAATCTGGTGGTTCAGCTGTTAATGGGACTCGCGTTGGTTGTTGGGATGTTCCTTGCCCGGCGCAAACAATTCCGCGCGCACAAGTACTGCCAGACATCCGTGATGCTGTTGAACCTGCTGATGATCTTTCTGATAATGAGGCCGTCGTTTCACAAACAGGTCGAGCCCCAGCTACCGGATGGGCTCAATGAAGCCTACTATCTGCTCCCCTTTGTGCACGCAACTTTGGGAACAATTGCCGAAGCGCTCGGTATCTATATCGTCCTGGTAGCCGCTACTAAGATTGTGCCAAAGAAGCTCCGTTTTAAGCGCTACAAACCCTGGATGCGAACCGAGCTCGCTTTGTGGTGGGCCGTAGTGGTAATCGGCATTTGCACCTATTACGTCTGGTACATCGCCCCTGCATCAAAAGGCGTCTCTCAACAAGCGAGCGTTCCAGTCCCCACGGCCGCCGCTGAAAAGCTCAGCGTGAAGATCTCAAACTTTCAGTTCGAGCCAAAAGATCTGACCGTGAAAGCGGGAACGATTGTCGAGTGGATCGATGAAGGAGGCCGGCATACCGTCGAGGCTGACGATGGTTCGTTCAAGTCCGAAACGCTGACAGCCGGGGGGAAGTTTGAGCATAAATTCGAGTCGCCCGGTGTTTATCCTTATTTCTGCACCTTCCACGGCGACAAACACGGACAAGACATGGCCGGGGCGATAACGGTGACCCCGCGCGCCCAGTAAAACTGAGTTCACAACCTAAGGAGATTCTATGCGGAAACTATTGATGAATTTTGTTCTGTTGACGATCGTTCTCGTAACAGGAGCCGGAGCGTCAGCCGGACTTCGATTGAAAAGCCGAACGGCTCGCGAGACGGCTCCGGTTCAGGAACGGGCTACGGTTAAGATCAGCAGCTTTAAGTTTGAGCCTAAAACGCTAACGATCGCGCCGGGCACTACCGTGGAATGGGTCAACGATGGCGGCCGGCACTCGGTGGTAGCCGACAACGGTTCGTTCAAATCTGATGTGCTCAAACAGCGAGACAAGTTCGAGCACAAGTTTGATAAGGCCGGCACTTTCGCCTATCACTGTGAGTTTCACGGCGAGAAAGGCGGCAAGGATATGGCGGGTTCGATCGTCGTTCGGCGAGGACCTGCTAAGAAGTAGCAGAATGTTTTGCAAACCGCTGACAGGGGGCCTCGCGCTCGTGTAAGCTTTCGCCGCGTGAAGACCACAGCAGATGTCGTGATCATCGGCGGCGGGTGCATGGGCGCGAGTACCGCGTACCATCTCACCCGCAACGGCGTTCGCGATGTCGTCCTCCTTGAGCGCGAGCCAATGCTCGGGATGGGTTCAACCGGCCGCAACGCGGGTGGCGTTCGGCATCAGTTCTCGAGCGAAGCAAACATCAAACTTTCAATTGAATCGATCAGCCTGTTTGAGCGATTCGCCGATGAAGTCGGATCGGAGATCGACTTTCATCAGGACGGATATCTCTTTCTGCTGTCTACGCAGGAGGACCTGACTGCCTTTCAATGCAATGTTCATTTGCAGCGGAGTCTGGGCGTGGAAGTCGACATTCTCACGCCTGATGAAGCCCGAAGGCTTGCGCACGGCTTGAACGTCGATGGGGTGATTGGAGCAACGTTCTGCGCGCGCGATGGGATCGCTGATCCGAACGGTGTGACGATGGGGTTTGCAAAAGCGGCGCAGGCTTTGGGCGCCGAGATCTCCCGCGAAACCGAAGTCACCGGCATCAAAACCGAAGCCGGTCGAGTCACTGCAATTGAAACATCACGCGGCACAATCTCAACACGCCGCGTGGTCAACGCGGCGGGGCCGTATGCCGCTGAGATCGGAAAGATGGCTGATGTGGATATTCCCGTCCTGCCCTATCGCCGACACGTCTTCATCACTGAGCCTATCGCCGCCGGTTCGGGCGTGCCGGCCTCACGAATCATGGTGATAGATTTCGCGACTACATTTTACTTTCATCGCGAAGGCCCCGGGATCTTGTTTGGAATGTCGGATCCAAACGAGCGCCCGGGTTACGACCTGACTGTCAGTTGGGAGTTTCTCGAGGAGGTTACAAAGACGGCTGTCCAGCGGTTGCCTGCCATCGCCGATGCTGGAATCGCTCACGCTTGGGCAGGTCTCTACGAGATGACTCCGGACGCAATGCCGGTAATCGGACCGGCGCAGGCAGTCGACGGTTTGTTTATCATCGCCGGATTCAGCGGACACGGCTTTCAACATTCGCCTGCGGCTGGACGGGTTCTAGCGGAGCTGATGGTGAACGGAGAGGCTCGCGATTTCGATGTCACGCCCTTCTCGCTTGATCGATTTGCGGCAGCAGCCGGTGAGGGAGAGACCGCCGTAGTCTAGCGCGGATCAACTCTCAGAAGCCTCCGCTGCTCATGGCGCTTTTTCAGAAGAGGCTCAACTCGCCAGGCTATGATCGCCAGAAATGCGCCGGCTACGAGATCGATGACATAATGCTGATTCAAGATCACGGTGGAGATCCACATCGCGCAGGCATACAGGGCCGTGATGCCGAAAGCCAGTCGATTCTTGTTGCGAGGAATAAGCAACAACAATAGAACCGGATAGGCGCCGTGAAGCGAGGGCACGGCCGCGAACCACTGTGAAGCGTTCTTGATCATTCCCTGAATCAACGCTCCGTGCATGGCCGCAGACATATTCGCCTGGCTGACGAGTTCCGCTGTTGGCTGCGTCATACCGTTCAAGCTCACCCACCACGGCGGCGCAACCGGCAACAACAAATAAGCAACGATCGCGCTGAAGTTGAGGAGAGTGAATGCGCGGATATGTTGCAGGAACGAAGCGCGGCTCTCAGGTCGCGAACCGCCGTAGATCCATAACGCAACGATAACGAGCGGGACAACAAACAGATGTGAGAAGTAGACGACCTGCGCTAGCCATTCGATGCTGATAGCCAATGCGCCGTGGTTGGAGACGAACCAGGTGTGCGCGCCGTGAGCGGGCACTTCGCCTCCCGCCAACCACCCAAAGGCCGCGCGTTCGATCAGGAACGGCCTCTCAACCGCCACCCGAGCGTAAAGAAGCGGTTGAATCAAACGAAGCCGATCGTAAACAAGCCAGAAGGCGAACAGCGGCGCCCAGTCAAGAAAGAACCGTCGTCCGCGTTCCCCAGAAAGAAGCGCACCGGGGATGGCCAGCAGCATGAACCAGTGCAATGTGCGGACGCTCGTCGTCGCGACCCCTAGACCAAGGTACCCAACGACGAAGACACATACCGCCAGCTGCCACGGTTGAGTGCGATGTTTGAGAAGGACGTGTGATGACAACTTTGATTCCGCCAATCCCTGAGGTCGATCGGACAGATCAAGAGCGAGCCGCGTGCCATGCAATCGATCCACAGCTTTGCTTTCCGTCAGGTCTGGCTCCCCTACTGATTATATCTTTGTATGTGCTCGGATTGTGAGCATTTGGCCCAGTTTTTTTCGGTGCGTCAAAGATTAGAACGCCGTTGAATCAGATGGATTTTCAGTCTTTTTCCTTCCATCATGCGCGGTCTGCCCCGGTTCAACACATGTTAGTCCGACACCTGGCGCATTGATGCTGCACCCAGAGCCTACTAGATGGTCCAGTCATCAGGTTTGAGTTTGTAAAGGCTATGCGTTAAAACGTGAGCATATGTCGAACATCTACGGGGTGCTGCCAGTGCTTGAGGCCTTGCGAGCAGGCGCGCGGCGGATTGATCGAATAGTCATCGCCGAAGGAGTCCGAGACGCGAGGCTGCGCGAAGTAATCGAAGCAGCTCGGCGGGCTCGGATTCCGATTCGCCGCGAGCCGCGAGTCTCGCTCGATCGGCTGACAAATCGTGCCAATCACCAGGGCGTCCTGGCAGTAACCGCCGCGGCAAGCTATTCGGATGCCGACGATCTTTTAAGTCGAATCTCACCCGACACACTTTTTGTGCTGCTCGACGGTGTCGAAGACCCACACAACCTTGGCGCGATCATTCGCACCGCGGAGTGCGGCGGCGCGAGTGCGGTGATAGTTCCTGAGCGTCGAGCCGTTCACCTGACCGACGCTGTTGCCAAAACCTCGGCTGGCGCGGTCGAGCATTTGCCGGTTGCTCGAGTAACAAATCTCGCTTCTTTTATCCAAGACTTGAAGAAACACAACGTCTGGGTAGTCGGCGTTGAAAGCTCAGGTGAGATGCCCTACACCGAATTCAACTATTCGGGCGCGGCGGCGCTTGTATTTGGAGGCGAAGGCGGTGGCCTTCATCGGCTTGTCCGGGAGCGTTGCGATGCGGTGGTTTCGATACCGATGCGCGGCAAGGTAACGTCGTTGAACGTGTCGGTGGCGGTCGGTGTTGTTTTGTTTGAAGCCCTCAGGCAACGTGGCGCGCGTGTCTAGTGGTGTTCGATAGGGTGTCATTCCGTCGTAGCATTTTGTTCAGTTGGTATTCCATTTCGTAGGTTCATCGGTCATTGCTGCCTTCATATCTCACAGCATTATTGAACTTGCGCGATCACCTACCTTGCGGCACGGCACGTGCCAAGTCAACGCTGACGGTTTTACCGACTGTCTGAACAAGGAGGGTATTATGATCAGCACAGGACTCAAAAAGGTTTTGGCATCAATGACCATCGCAGCCGGTCTAATCGTGGGCGCAGGGTTCATTGGTGACTCAAGCGGTTCCAGTCCAATAAACTCGGTTGCTAATGCGCAACGCCGCACATGGGGCCGCACATGGGATCGACGTGGCTGGGATAGAGACGGCGACTGGCGAATAAGAATCATGCGTCTCGACCGAGACCGTCAGATCCGGTATCGGACGAACAACCGAGGCCGAATGGTTGGCTACTATGACCGATTCGGTCGGTTCCACGCGTATGGTTTGATCGATCGTTTCGGGAGGTTCCACCGATTCTGATCTGCGTAATACGCAATACGAGGTGTCAGGCCTGAAATTTGGAGATTTGAAAACCGGTTGAAACAAATCGCTATAGCAAATCTCCAAATTCAAGCCTGACACCAGATTCCTTCACTCTTCATCCTGCGCCACGGCGTAAGACCCCCACAACCTTGGCGCAATCCTTCGCACCCGCACTTCATCAGGCTGATCCTTCGATTCTTAGTTCCCCAGATTAGCGAATCACCCCAACCAGACATTCCGTCTAGCTCTCATAGGAGGTACCAGGAGATCGGGGCAGAGGCCCACTGCTCATTGTTACGACTCCGGGCCTGCCCTTCCCCTCCGGTTCCGAACCCGAACTAAGCAGACGAGCGCATCGCGCTCTATGTCCCAAAGGAGAAGCTTATGAAAATCAAATATCCAGCCTGCATGTTGACCGCGCTGGTCCTTCTTGTTTTGCTCAGCGCAAAATCCGTTCAACAAAGCGTCGATCCAAAAGAACCGTCCGAGTCCTCAGACTCAGAAGCTGCCCGATTGCCCCAATCACCCTTTCCTGATGTTTGCATCGCAGGCATACCGGACAAGGGAGACTGCTGTCTCTGGGAAATCGTAAGGAGAGCTAACGGCAGACGGGAGGCGAAGTATGGAGCCCCTTATAGATGCGATACGGGCCAGACTCGCAGAGGCGAAATGTCGATTACAATGAAGCTCACCACGGTAACGTCTACTTGCAACCAGCAAGACATTCCCGCCAATAACAGCACGCTGCAAGCAAGAGGAGTGGTGATTCGACGTAATGACGGTTACGCGTACTTTTCGGGCGAGTTCGCAATTACCGACAGTACGGGCAAGGTCCTGTTTAAGGGAACTATCGAAACCACGGACCGGCTTGGCACCCACCACACGACTTGCGAGCAATGCAATCCGGTATCGCACTTCGAAGGCTGGTTGGTCGGGCGCGGAACTGATGTGTTCCCAAATCACACGCTGAGAGCGTTCATCGTCGCGAGAGGAACAGT